>JANQEJ010000309.1 GCA_028278425.1 Planctomycetota bacterium
TGACCGCCGCCTGCGGCGGCTGACGGACATGCTCGCTTCGCGCGCGTCCTTACGCGTCAAAGCGGCCCGAGGACGGGCCACTTTTCCGCGGGCTCGCGCAGTGGCGCTCGCGGGGCGGCGCTGAGGGAACAGACGTTGCCGGCAAGCACCCCCGCACCTCCGTCCCGAACGGAGTCGAGCGCCGCCCCTTCCACCTGTACGACCTAGGCGAGAGCGTCACCGACCGCACCGCAGCGGTTCGGCGAGACCGTCCGCAGAACCCTCCACCCGTACGTCCGCGGAGAACGCCCGACCGCCTATTCGACCAGCTTCCGCAGCTCCTCCGTCGGCGGCTCTTCGAGGATCTTCACCCCACGCGACACGAGCTCCGCCGTCAGCTCCTTCCGGTATTCCTTCTCCGCGTTCTCGAACGCGAAGCGAATCCACCCGTCGTCGCCGGGTCCGAAGCGGAAGGTCGCGAGATCGTCGCGCACCAAAAACTCCGTCAGCGGTTCGAAGAGCCTGGGGAACGCGCCGCTTTCGTCCTCCCCCGCGACGTCGAGCAGGACGTGCAGTCCCCTCGCGGCTCCGTGGGGCGAGACGGGCACGC
This sequence comes from Planctomycetota bacterium, assembly GCA_028278425.1. GTDB lineage: Bacteria > Planctomycetota > UBA1135 > UBA1135 > JANQEJ01. The sequence goes on from JANQEJ010000309.1 coordinate 590, forward strand.
GTCCGACCAACGCTCCCTCCTCGAAGGCGAGCCAGGGCTTTCCCGCCCGCGCGTGAGCGACCCAGAGCTTCTCTGTCGCCTCGTCGGGCAGCTCTAGTTCCTCTCGAACCGAACCGTCTTCCGCTTCCGCGACGATGGCGCGGTTGAAGGCTTCGTTGAGGAGCGCGAGCCCCTCGTTGACCTTCGGAACCCTCGCCCGTTGGTAGAGGCACAGCTCGCCGCCCTCGCGCCGGAACAGGCCGGACTCCTCCACCGCAATCTCCGTCATCCAATCCAGCGCCCGCTGCGCCAGGGGATCGTCGTTCTCCGCAATCTGCTCGGCGAGGCTCTCCTGGATCTCCGGCAGGTTGAACTCCCACGGCCAGCCCAGAAAGATGAAATGTCGGTACCCTTCCGCGTCCTGCGTCACGCGCGACGCGGACACGTCGAGCTCCTTTTCGTCCGGTCGGAACACGCCGGCGTAGACGAGGAGCACCTCCAGATCATCCGACTCCGCGTCGTGCTTCAACAAGACGTCCTGCTCCACGAAGTCGAAGTCAGCGCAGGAGGCGAGCGCGAGCGAGGCGACGGCGAGCACGGCGAGACGGAGCATGGCGGTCCTCCCGGATCCAAAAAAGGGCCCGGGAAGACCCCGGGCCCTCGTCATCGTCGCGGCGCGTGTCGACGGCGTCAACGCATGTCGAAGATGCCGGTGGCGTCGCCGAAGGGGCTGGAGAGCGTCCAGGTCAGCGCCTCGTAGTGCACGTCGCCCGCGAAGGCCACGTTCCACGCCACGCGGTCGCCGTCGCAGATGCTGCCGAGAGCCATCGCGGCGGCGGTGCGCACGTCGGCTTCCTCGGACTCGTCGTCGAGCAGGGCCACCAGGGGCTCCACCGCGCGGCGGTCGCCGATCAGGCCGAGCACGCCGGCGGTGGCCCGGCGGGCGCCGGGCTCCTCCGCGTCGGACAGGCTCTCGAGCAGCGCGCCCTGCACCTCGGCGTCGCCGAGGAGCCGCAGGCCGATGGCGAGCTCGAGGCCGAGGTCGGGGCGCTCCTCGCCCGCGAGCGCCTCGCGCAGCGCCTCCTTGGCTTCGCGCTCCGAGAGCAGGCCGAGCGTCAGCGCGGCGTAGGCGCGGAACAGCGGGTCGTCGCTCCGTTCGAACTTGGCCAGCACGTCGTCGCCGGAGTCGACGTCGCGCAGCACGCCGAGCGCGAGCACGCAGGCCGCGGACATGTCCGCGTCCTTCGTGCGGTTGAGCTGGTGGCGCAGCGCGCGCGCCAGGTCGGGAGCGATCGCGCCCGTGCTCTCGCCCTGCACGTGACCGTGCACGGCGAGCGCCAGGGCCGCCCACGGCTTCACGCCGTCCTTGCCGTGCGAGAGCAGGCGGAGCATGTGCGCCCGCGCCTTCTCGCCGGACTTGCCGCGGTTCTCGCCCTCGCCGGAGCGGGCCGCCGACTGCGCGAGGCCGATCAGCGCGAAGCGCTGGGAGAGCGGATCGCCCTTGCGGGTGACCTTCTCGAGGCGCTTGCGCACCACCTCGTCCACCGTGTCCTCGTCGCCGTCGGCGAGGAGCCCGAGGCCGAGCGCGGCGCCCTGCTTCACCTCGACGTCTTCGGATTTCGCGTCCAGCGCGGCGAAGAGGCGCGTGGCGACCGCCTCCTTGTACTCGTTCGGCGCGGTGGTGGCGAGCCGACCCATCGCCGGCGCGGCGTGCGCGCGCAGCCAGGGATCGAGCTCCTGGTTGGCGAACACCTCGAGCAGGTAGTTGAGCTGCACCCCGCCGCACAGGTGGAGGTCGCCCTCCCCCATGTGCCGCGCGAGCCGCTCGGGATCGTCGCCGCAGAACTCGAGCGGCACGAGGCCGACCGAGATCGCGGTCGCGACCTGCGTCTCGCGCGTCGTCGAGTGGTCGGCGCCCATCGCGACGAGGAGCGCGTCGACGATCCGGAGCCGCTGCTCCTCGTTCTCGAGATCCGATCCGAGGAGGCCGAGCGCGTACGCCGAGAAGGCGCGCAGCCGCACGCCGACCGGCACGCCGCCGGCGGCCTTGCGGCCCGCCTCGTCGTCGAGCAGGAGCGACGTGACGAGGTCGATCGACTTCGGGTCGCCGCGCACGCCGAGGGAGACGATCGCCGCCTCCTGGTTCTCCGGCATGCCGAACTCGAGGAAGTGGTGCGCGTAGTGATCGAGCCCGAGGCCGATCCTTCCGTGCTCCGCCTCGAGTCGCGCGAACGACACGAGCGACGCGCGGATCGTCGTGTTCGGTCCGCCGCCGCGCAGGAGTCGTTCGAGCGCCGGCCCGATGTCGCGCAGCACCTGCTCCTTGGTCGGCCGCGAGCCGATCGCGTTCGCGCTCGACGTGTCGAGCCCGGAGAGGAACCGGCCGAGCTGGAGGTACTGGTCGCGGTTGAACGTCCACCACCGTTGCCAGCGCGCGGGATCGCGCTGCGCCGCCGGTCCGGACTCCGGGGTCAGCGGTCCCGTCCACGCGGGACCGTCGGGGCCGCCGGTCATCGGGCCCCCGGGCATGCCAGGCGGGCCGCCCCCTGGCGTCGAAGGTCCTCCCGGTCCGGGGCCGGGCGTGCTCGGCCCGCCGGGGCCGGGGGTGCTGGGTCCGCTTCCTCCGGAGTCACCGCCGGAGGGAGTCGCAGGGCCGCCGTAACTCGGCGGCGCCGCCGGACCTCATTGACCGCTCGCTGCCGAGCGGAACCCGAGAATCGCCGTCAAAAGGAAGGCGAAGTGGACGAGCTGTCTCATCGCGCTCTCCGTTGGGTTCGGTGTTCGGACCGACCCGCCCGCGCGGCGGGCCGTCAGAGGTTCCTTCGGGGGGTCCCCTACGGTAGCGCGCGCCGCCCGGAAGGCAGCGGAAATCTCAGGACGTCCGCGCGGCCTCGGCGGCGGCGCGGCGATGGCGCTCCACGTGCACCGCGAGGAGCGCCACGTCGGGCGGGTTGATGCCGGGAATGCGCCCCGCCTGGCCCAGGGTGCGCGGGCGCAGCGCCGCGAGCTTCTCCTTCGCCTCGGCGCGCAGCCCGGTGAGCCGCGCGGGATCGAGATCGCCGGGGATCTCGACCGTCTCCTGGCGCCGCAGGCGGGCCACGTCGCGCTCCTGCCGCTCGACGTAGCCGGCGTATTTTACGTCCGCCTCGACGGAGACCTGCTCCAGCGGGTCGAGCGCGAGGGCGGCCAGCGCGGGGAAGCGGCGCTCGAGCGAGCGGTACGTCTCGTCGGGACGCCGCAGGCGCTCCGCCAGCGTCCGGCCGTTGCCGTCGCGCTCGCTCGCGAGGACCGCGTGGCCCGCTTCGATCCGGCGCTCGCGCTCCGCGAGGCGTGCGAGCGCGTCCCCGTCCGCCAGACCGATCGCAGCCGCTCGGCGCGTGAGCCGCCGGTCGGCGTTGTCCTGCCGCAGGCTCAGCCGGTACTCGGCGCGGCTCGTGAACATGCGGTACGGCTCGGTCGGCTGGCTGACGACTAGGTCGTCGACCAGGACGCCGACGTACGCCTCGTCCCGCGCGAGCACGAACGGCTCGCGGTCCGCGCACCAGAGCGCGGCGTTCGCCCCGGCGACGAGCCCCTGCGCGCCGGCTTCCTCGTAACCGGACGTGCCGTTGATCTGACCCGCGAGGTAGAGCCCGCGCACGTCGCGCAGCGCGAGCGTCGGGTCGAGCTGCGACGGCTGCGCGAAGTCGTACTCGACCGCGTAGCCGTGCCGCAGGAAGCGCGCGCGCTCCAAGCCATCGATCGTCCGCACGAACTCCTCCTGCACGTCCGGCGGCATCGACGTGGAGAGCCCGTTGACGTAGACCACGTCGGTGTCGAGCCCCTCGGGCTCGAGGAACACCTGATGGCGCTGGCGGTCCGCGAAGCGCACCACCTTGTCCTCCACCGACGGGCAGTAGCGCGGCCCGACGCCCTCGATCCGACCGGCGTACATCGGCGAGCGGCCGAGGTTGGCGCGCAGGCTCTCGTGCGTCCGCGGGTTGGTGTACGTGACGTGGCAGGCGATCTGCGGCAGCGCCGGGAAGCCGTCGCGCCCGGTGGCGAAGGAGAACGGCTCCGGCGCGGCGTCGCCCTTCTGCTCCTCCAGCCGGTCCCAGTCGATCGAGTCGTGCGCGAGCCGCGGCGGCGTGCCGGTCTTCAACCGCCCGAGCGCGAGCTCGAGCCGCGCGAGGTCGGCGGAGAGCCCGTCGCAGGAGCCCTCGCCGGCGCGCCCGCCGCGCTCCTTCACCTCGCCGGTGTGCATCACCGCGGAGAGGAACGTGCCGGTCGTCAGCACCACGGAGCGCGCGCGAAGCTCGCGGCCGTCCTCGAGCCGCACCCCGGCGACCCGCGGGCCGTCGGCGACCAGCAGCCCCGCCGCGCCGCCGGCGAGGAGCTCGAGACCGTCGGCGGCGCGGACGACGCGCGTGATCTCCTCGCGGTAGCGGCGGCGGTCCGACTGCGCGCGCGGCGCGCGCACGGCGTAGCCCTTGGCGGTGTTCAGCATCCGGAACTGGATTCCGGTGGCGTCGGCCGCGCGGCCCATCGCGCCGCCGAGGGCGTCGACCTCGCGCACGAGCTGCCCCTTGCCCAGCCCGCCGATGGCGGGGTTGCAGCTCATCTCGCCGATCCGGTCCAGCCGGAACGAGAGCAGCGCGGTCCGCGCCCCGAGGCGCGCCGCCGCGAGCGCCGCCTCGACGCCGGCGTGCCCTCCCCCGACGACGAGGACGTCGTAGTCGCCGCCGGCGGGGGGCGGCGCGTGCGGGTGGGTGTGGGGTTCCCTCTGCGTTTCGGTGGTCATCGGGCGACCCGACATTTCAACCGGCGCCGGCGGGTTCTCCAACCCCCTTCGGACCGGGGCCCCGCCGCGCCGATAACGCGGTGTGCACTCCTGGGTCTTCCGCAACCGAAAGCGCCTCGAGCTGATCTACGGCCTCGCCCCCGCCCGGGTGGAGTCGAGCCCGCCGGAGCCGAAGGCGCCGAAGCGCGCGCCCGCGCGCCGGGGGGCGCTGCGGAAGCTGGTCCTGATCCCCGCGCCGCGCCGCGCGGGGTAGCCCCTGGGGGCGAACCCCGCCCTTGCACGCTCCGCGCGTAGTCCGGCGGCCCGCGATGGACTAGGATTCCGCGATGCTCCCGGCGCTCCTCCTGACCCTCCTGGCGACCCCCGTCCCCGCCGGTAGCGCGGACCAGGACCGCGGCTCGCTCGAGGAGCTCCTGCGCGAGACGCGCAAGCGCCGCGCGGAGGCGCTGGCGCGCCTCGAGGCGCCGGTGGCCGAGGGCATCAAGCGCCTTGAAGCCCTCGGAACCGGCGGTTCGCCGACCGAGCTCGAGAAGATCAAGGGCGATCTCGTCGCCCTCGGACCCGACGCGGCGCCGCTGATCGCGCGCCATCTCGACCCCGGCGCGGTCGCCGGCGAGGCGGAGAAGGCGCTCGCGCGCCACGTTTCGGACGTGCTGCAAGCGCTCCCCACCAGCGCGGTGACGCCGACCCTGATCGAGATCGCCCGCAGCGGCTCGAAGACCGGCCGCATCGAGGCGATCCGCGTGCTCGGCACGTCCCCCGACGTCGAGCCGGCGAGCGCATGCCTGGCCGACCTCTATCTCTCCTCGAAGGGCACGATGCGCGTGGTGGCGCTGACGTCGCTCGCGCGGCTCGGGGGCGCGGCCAACGAGAAGATCCTCCTCGACGCGCTCTCCGAGGACGACCCGGAGCTCCTGAAGGCGGTGCTAGCCGCCCTGACCGACGTCGGGAGCCGCGGCGCGATCCAGAAGGTGCGCGACCTCGCCGGCGTGCCCGAGACCGCGGCGCCGCTCGTGAACGAGATCCTCGCTTACCTCCGCTCCTGCGCCGACGCCGTCGGCGAAGACGACGTCCGGACGCTGGTGCGGCTCGCCGCCCACGACGCGCCCGAGGACGGGGACCGCGTGGCGATCCTCGACGCGATTCCCGACTTCGATCCGGAGCTCGACTCGAAGCTGAAGAAGCTCTTCGAGCCGCTGCTCGACTCCGCGGACAACACGCTGCGCGAGGCGACGCAGGTCTGCATGGCGCTGCTCGGCGACCGCAACCAGCGCCGCGACCTGATCCGCCGCTACGACGACCTGGTCGACCAGAACGACAACTGGGCCGGGGCGTACGAGCAACGCGGCGAGGTCTACCTGCGCCTGCACGAGTACCGCGAGGCGATCAAGGACTTCAAGAGGGCGATCAAGACCTACGAGAGCCAGGGCCGTTCGATCAAGGACGGGATCCAGATCGACCTCGCGCGCGCCCATTGCCTCGACGGAAACCCGAAGCAGGCGAGCGAGGTTCTCGAGGACGCGAGCCTCTCGCGCAGCGCGCTGCGCAAGCTCGCCAGAGACCCCGATTTCCGGGCCCTGAAGGACCATTCCCGGTACGGAAAGATTTTCGACGTCTGAGCTCCCGAGGCTGTAGTTGTTTCCGCCGGCTGCCGATAATCCCGGCACCGGAATGCGCCGTTTCCTTCCCCTAGTGTGCGCCCTGGCCGCGGCCTGCTCGGCCCCGCCCCTGGCCGAGAGCGGGCCCGTCGAACCGGCTCCCGACCCGCCGGTCGAGGTGCGCCGCCGCCTCGCCTACCACGACCTCCTGCGCATCGACGTCTACGAGCATCCCGAGCTCTCCTCGGGCGAGCTCGGGCGGCGGATCGACTACGACGGCAACGTCGACCTGCCGCTCCTCGGCCCGGTGCGGGTCGAAGGGCTGACGCTCGCCGAGGCGCGCGAGGCGTTGCAGCAGCGCGCCGACCGCTACCTGAAGCGGGCCTCGGTCGCGGTGTCGGTGATGGAGTACTCGCCGCGGCTCTACTACGTGATGGGCGAGGTGCAGAAGTCCGGGCCGTACGAGATCACGCGGCCGACGACGGCGCTCCAGGCCCTGTCGCACGCCGGCGGGCTGACCAAGCTCGCCGACGAGGAAGAGATAGCCCTGCTCCGGGTGCGCGACGACGAGCTCGTCGTCCACCTCTTCAACGCGGGCACGCCCGGCGCGTCGGGGTTCGTCCCGGTCGAGCCGAACGACCTGCTCTTCGTGCGCGCGAGCGGCGCGGGCACCTTCCAGGACCAGATCGCGCCGTACCTCCAGGGCCTGGCGCCGCCCTTCGCCGCCGCGGCGTCGCTCGTCCTCGTCGCGGACGAGCTCAACGACTGACCGCTCTTCGAATGGGAACGACTCCGTCGTCCACGCGCGCGCTCTCCCCGGGCGACGTCCTGCGGCTCCTGCTCCGGCGCTGGCGGTCGGTGCTCTTCTTCGCGGCCCTCTGCGCGGGCGCCGCGTTCGGCCTCGCGCTGATCCAGCGGCCGAAGTTCGAGGCGTCGGCGACGATCCTCCTGGACTCCTCCGCGCGCGGCGGGCTGCTCGGCAACCTCTCGATGCTCGGCCCGATCGCCGGCGGCGTCGCGGCCACGGGCGAGGTGGCGGTGATCCGCTCGCGCGGCGTCGCCGAGAAGACGGTGCGGAACGACGCCGGCCGCGCCGCGCCGGTCCCGGGCTCGCCCGGCTACGTGCGCCACGTCGGGCTGACGACGATGGTGAGCGACGAATCGCTCCGCGGCTGGACGCTGCTCCGGAACCGGTTCGCCGGCGACGGCGACGGGCGGCCGGCGGTGCAGGCGAGCTACCGGCTCTTCGCCCACGCCGAGCGCGTGCAACCGGAAGCGCCGACGCGCGTGCGCGTCGCGTTCCTCGACGGGAACCGCGTGCGCGTCGAGACCCACGGGCTCGCGCAGCGCCTCGGTCTCGGCGAGAGGGCTCCCGAGGAGTTCGCCTTCGCCCCGGGCGAGCCGATCGCCTACCGCGGCCTGGAGCTCTGGCTCGAGCCCCGCGGCCCGGTCGCCGGCCGCGTCTTCCGCGTGGAGAGCGTGCCCGAGTACGAGGCGGTCGAGCGGCTCCTCGACCGCTACTGGGCTGCGGAGACGACGCGCAACTCCGGCGTGATCCGCCTCACCGTCGAGGACACCGATCCCTTCCGCGCGGCGGAGACCGCCAACGCGATCGCGGAGAACTACCTGCGCGAGACGCACGCGCGCAACGAGCACCGCTCGTCGTACACGATCGCCTACATCCAGTCCCTGGTCGAGGAGTCGCGCGCGACCGTCGAGAAAGCGCAGGAGGAGCTGCTGCGCATTCGCGGCGAGCATCCCGAGACGATCGATGTCGACGCGACGGGCAAGGCGTTGATCGAGCAGATCTCGCAGCTCGAGATCCAGCGCACGCAGCTCGACCTGCGCGCGCGCGCGATGGCGGAGATCCTGAAGGCCCTCGAGGAGGGCGACACGCTCGCGCTGTCGCGGCTCGACAGCGCGGTGACCGGCGGGCTCGTCGTCGACCCGATCACCGAGGGCTATCTCGAGAAGCTCGCGGAGCTCAACGCGAGCTACGCCGAGCTCGGCCAGCGGTTCGAGGCCGACCATCCGCAGATGCAGACCGTCCGCGGCTCCGCCGAGGAGATCATCGGGCTGATCCGGGAGCAGCTCGAGAGCCGCCTCGACGGCGTCCGCCTGCAGGGCGAGGAGCTCGCGCGTTCGCGGGACGCGCGCCTGGAGGAGCTCGCCTCGCTGCCCGAGGACATGCTCGCGGTCGCGGAGCCCATGCTCATCCTCCACACCCAGCAGGAGCTGATGCCGGAGCTGATGCGCAACATGAAGGCGACCGAGATCGCCAACTCGGCCTCGTCGTTCACGGCGCAGACGCTCGACCGCGCGCGGCCGGCCACGGAAGCCGCGGCGCCGAAGTTCGGGCCGATCGTCGCGGTCGGCACGGTCCTCGGCCTCTTGCTCGGCCTCTTCGTCGCGCTGGTGCGCGATCCCGTCAGCGGTCGCGTCGTGACGACCGACGACCTCGAGGACGTGGTGCAGCGCCCGGTCGTCGGCACGGTTCCCCTCGCGCGCGCGAAGGCGTCCGCCGGCGACGAGACCGCGACGGTCGACGCGGTCCGCTCGCTCCGCGCGGCGATCAAGAACCTGCGCCCGAAGGGCTCGCCGGTTCGCCTGCTCGGCGTGACGTCGGTGGCGAGCGAAGCCGGCCGTCCGCGCGTGACCGCGGCGCTCGCCCGTTCGTTCGCGCGCGAGGGAGCACGCGTCGCCCTGGTCGAGGCGGACCTGCGGGCGCCGCGGGTCGCACCGCTCGTCGGCGTCGAGGCGAAGGCGGGCCTGTCCGAGGCGCTCGACGCGGACGGCGCGACGCGCGACGCCCTCGTGGACACGGACACGCCCGGCCTCGTGCTCCTGCCCGCGGGCCGGCCGGACGACGCGTCCGGGGATCTCCTCTCCGGCGCGCGCTTCGACGCGCTGCTCGCGGACCTCTCGAGCGAGCGCGACCTCGTGCTGCTCGACCTGCCGACGGCCGTGGACTCGCCCGACGTCGAGGCGGTCGCGCCGAAGCTCGACGGGCTCCTGATCGCCTGCGAGCGCGGCGCCTGCCGGCGCGCGGACCTGCGCGGCGCGCGCGAGCGCATCGAGCGCGCCGGCGGTCGGGTCGTCGGCTCGGTGCTCGTCACGCGCGGGAGCCGCGCGTGATCCAGGACGAGGGGACCAAGGAGGTCGTCGGAGGTGCGTCGCGGGCGTTCGTCGCGCGGGCGGCGGGCGCCGCCCTCTCCTTCGGCGTCGGCGTCGCGGTCGGGCGCGCCCTCGGCCCGGACGGCGCGGGGACGTACTTCCTCGCGGTGACCTTCGCGACGATCGGGAGCACCTTCGGTCGGCTCGGCCTCGACCAGATGCTCTGCAAGCGGACCGCGGCGTGCCTCGCGCACCAGGACTTCGCCGGCGTGCAGGGCACGTGGCGGCGGGGCGTCGCGCTGTCGGCCACCGCGTCCGCGGCGGTCTCGGCGCTGCTCTTCCTCGCGGCGCCCGCGATCGCGGACGCCCTGGGGAAGGCGAACGTCGCGCCCGCGATTCAGCGCGTCGCACTCGCGGTCGTCCCGGTGTCGCTCTTCATGCTCTTCTCGGAGCTCCTCCGCGGTCTGAAGCGCTCGGGTGCCTCGCAGCTCGTCCAGTTCGCGGCGCCGCCCGGCCTGACGCTTTGCTTCTTCGGGGCGCTGGGCCCGCTCCTGGGCTGGACGCCGGAGACGGGGGTGACCGCCTACTTCTGCGGCGCGGCCTGCGCGGCGGCGTTCGGGGCCTTCGTGTGGAAGAGCGCGACGCCGTGGCTCGCCGGTGTGAAGGGCAAGGCCCGCACGCGCGAGATCGCGCGCTCCGCCCTGCCGTTTCTCGGGGTGGCGACGCTCGGGATGTTCTTCCCGTGGGTGTCGGTCCTCACGCTGGGCTACTTCGGCACCGAGGACGACGTCGGCCTCTTCTCCGTCGCCTACCGCACGGCGGCGCTGACCAGCTTCGTCCTCACCGCGGTGAACGCGATCGCGGGGCCGCGGTTCGCGGCGCTGTACGCGCGCGGCGAGCGCGCCGAGCTGCTCAGGAGCGCGCGCCAGGCGACGCTTCTGATCACGGTCTGCGCGCTGCCGATCCTCGTCGTCCTCTGGGTCATCCCCGGCACGGTGATGTCGCTCTTCGGGCCGCGCTTCGTCGAGGGCTCGCGCTGCCTGACGATCCTCGCCACCGGACAGTTCGTCAACGTCGTCACCGGCTCGGTCGGGCAGTTGCTCCTGATGAGCGGCCACGAGCGCCCGATGCGGGCCGGCCTCGCCGGCGGCGCCGTCGCCACGCTCGTCCTCCACCTCGTGCTCGTGCCTCGCTACGGTGTCGAGGGCGCGGCGCTCGCGAGCGCGATCGCGCTCGCCGGCACGAACGTCGCGCTGCTCCTTCTGGTGCGCCGCTACCTGTAGATCGAAATGCAGAGCCCGATCCTCCTCGTCGGCATGCACCGCTCGGGCACGAGCATGCTCACGCGCATGCTCGCGCGCCTCGGCCTCTTCGTCGGCAAGCGCGTCGACGGCAACGAGGAGTCGACCTTCTTCCAGTCGCTGAACGAGTGGGCGCTGCGCTCGGCGGGCGGCTCCTGGGAGCGGCCGCACGCGATCCATGCGCTGCTGAAGAAACCCGAGCTGCGCGCGCTGACGACCGACTACCTCCGCGGCATGCTGCGCTCGCCGCGCGTCGCGTCCTACCTCGGCGTCGCGAGCTACCTCCGCCACCGCACGCCGGAGGCGCTGCCCGGGCCGTGGGGCTTCAAGGACCCGCGCACGACGTTCACGCTGCCGCTGTGGCTCGACCTCTTCCCCGACGCGCGCGTCGTGCACGTCCGCCGCCACGGCGTCGACGTGGCGCAGAGCCTCCTGGTGCGACAGGAGAAGGACCTCGACCGCGCCGGGGCCCTGCACCGGCGCCGCAGGGGCGTGTACTGGCTGCGCCCGAAACGCGGCGGCTTTGCGCACACGGTGCGCGCCCTCTCGATCGAGGAGGGCTTCGGACTCTGGGACGAGTACCTGGTCGAGGCGGACCGCCGGCTCGCCGAGCTCGGCGACTGCGGGCTCGACCTGCGGTACGAGGCGTTCCTCGACGCGCCGGAGGAGTCGCTCGCGCGGGTGGCCGCCTTCTGCGGGCTGACCCCGTCGCCCGAGGAGCTCCGGGCCGTCGCCGCCGGCGTGCAGCGCGGCCGCGCGAACGCGTGGTCGGGCGAGCCGGAGCTCGTCGCCTTCGCCGGGGAGGTCGGCCCGAAGCTGGAAGCCCACGGCTACGTCGCCGCGCCGCCGCGGGGTGAACCTCGCTAGCCTTCCGCCAGGCGTCGGACCGTGCGCAGCATCCGCTGCTCCATGACGAGGTCGAGCGGGTCTTCGAGCCAGGCCGAGATCAGGCGCGCCGGCCGGCTGCGCGGGCGACGCTCGTGCTTGCAGCTTCGGAGGAGGAGGCGGCAGCGGTCTCCGGCGACCGGCACGAGATAGAACGACCACGTCGCCAGGGTGGCGGGGTTGCGGTCGGTCAAGTCCCGCTCGTCCCTCCAGGTGCGAAAGCAGAGATGCTCGCTCGGCTCGAGGAGCGCGACGTGAAGGCCCGGCGCGGAGGGGTGAAGCTTGATCTCCTGGCCGAGCGCGAGGGACTGGAACCGGGGCACGACCCGCTCGACGTTGCGAACGTCGATGCCCCCGAGTCGCTCGAGCAACTCGTAGGAGTGGAACCCGCCGCGGTCCAGGCCGATCTGGACGAGCCACGGCCAGACCGCGGTGGGCGGGACGTGAACGGTGATCGCCCGGGTCGTGCAGACGTCGACCCGATCCAGGAGACGGTCGCCGGGCCACGCGCGACCCCGCTCGTCGGGGCGCGATCCGAGATCGGCGAGGAAGAACCGTGAGACGGGCCACGCAACGACGGCCAGGACCAGCAGGGTGATGCCCTCCAGTCCTTCGAGAAGCATCCGGATCGGGCTGCGGAGTCCCTCCATGCTCGGCGCCTGGTCCGGCATGGTACGGGCGCGACTGCATCCGCGCCGACCGCCGGGGCGAACTGGCTCTTGCAGGGGGTCGACCGTCCCCAAGCCCATGCGGTTCGTCCATCAGAGCGTCATTCCCGCCAGCGTCGAGGAGGTGTTCGCCTTCCACGAGCGCGCCGACGCGCTGGAGCTCCTTCAGCCCCCGTGGGAGCAGGTCGACGTCCTGACCCCGCCGGCGAGCCTCGCGGTGGGAACGCGCGTCGAGCTCCGCACGAAGCTCGGTCCGTTCTGGATCCCGATCGTCGCCGAGCACGTCGGCTACGCGAAGAACCGCCGCTTCGAGGACGTGATGACGAAGGGACCCTTCGCCCGGTGGCACCACAAGCACCTCTTCTTCGAGGACGCTGCGGGCTGCCGCCTGCGCGACGAGATCGAGTACGAACCGCCCTTCGGCCGGCTCGGCCGCCTCCTCGATCCGCTCCTCGTCCGGCCGCGCCTGCGCCGGCTCTTCGCGCACCGCCACGCGGTGACGCGGCGTGAGGTGCTCGCCGCGCGCGAGCGCGCTCTGACGGCTTAGAGCACGTCCAGGACGACGCGAAAGCGCGCGTCGCCGCTCATCATCCGGTCGTAGGCGGCCTGCGCGTCGTCGAGTCCGAAGGCCTCGACGCGGGCCTCGACGCCGTGCTTGTGGGCGAACTCGAGGCACTCCGTCGAGTCGATGGCCGTGCCCGACGACCAGCCGCGAACGCTCGCGTCGCGCGAGATGAGGTCGACCGCCCCGATCTCCATCGGCTCGAAGGGAGCGGCGACGACGAGCAGGCAGCCCTCGATGCCGAGCCCGCCGACCAGGGCGCTGATCGAGGGCGCGTGCGGCGCCGTGGCGAGGACGACCTTGGCGCCGCCGAGCTCCTGGAGCGCCGCCGCCGGATCCGCGTCGCGCGCGTCGACGTAGTGGTGGGCTCCGAGCTCTTCGGCGAAGCCGGCCTTGTCGCTCCCGCGCGAGATGGCCACGACCTCGAAGCCCATGGCGCGGGCGAACTGCACGCCGAGGTGACCGAGTCCGCCGAGACCCTGCACCGCCACCAGGTCCCCCGGCCGCGCGCCGGCGTTGCGCAGGGAGTTGAACGTCGTCACCCCCGCGCAGAGGAGCGGCGCGGCCAGCTTGGCGTCCATGTGGGCCGGCACGCGGGCCAGGGCCTCCGCCGAGGCGATCGCGTGCTCCGCGTAGCCGCCGTCGCGCGAAAGCCCGGTGATCGACGCGTTCGCGCAGTGGATGAACTTCCCGGCCAGACACGCCGGACAGGAGCCGTCGTGTCCCCCGTGCCAGCCCAGGCCGACCCGGTCGCCGACCTCGAACGCGGAGACGCCCTGGCCGATCGCGTCGACGGTCCCGACCACTTCGTGACCCGGGACCCGCGGGTACTCGAGCTCCGGCCAGAGCCCCTCGGCGACGAACTGGTCGCTGTGACAGACGCCGCAGGCCTGCACCGCCATGCGGACCTCGCCGGGACCGGGCTCGGGGGTCGGCCGGTCCTCGCCGACCAGGGGCTCGTTCGCCGCGTGAAACGCCATCGCTCGCATGGGGGGACTCCTCGTTCGGGGTGGGACGGCAAGCCTAGGCTTCCGCGGCGTACTCCAGGGTCACCGTCCCCGTCTTCTTCAGCACCTTGCTCTCGGTGAGGCGGGCCGTCTGGCGCGGCACGTCGACACGGCGGTGGAGCCGCGCGTCGAGGGTTGGGAGCGGCGGCGCCGGTACAATTCGGCCGCGAGAGGTCGTCATGAGGGATGCCACCGTCCGCGAAGAGCCCCGATCGGGAGCCAGGTCTCTCGACCGGATCCACCGCTCGATCCTGGATCGCATCGGCAACACGCCGCTGATCGAGCTCGGGGCCGTCGTTCCGGGAGACTGCGCTCGGATCCTCCTGAAACTGGAGTCCGAGAATCCGACCGGCAGCATGAAGGACCGCATGGCGCTCGCCATGGTCGAGGCCGCCGAGCGGGACGGCCGCCTGCCCGCGCGGGGCGCCGTCGTCGAGTACACCGGCGGCAGCACCGGCGTCTCGCTCGCGATGGTCTGCGCGGTGAAGGGCCACCCGCTGAGCATCGTGACGTCGGACGCCTTCAGCGCCGAGAAGCGCGGCCACACGGCGGCGCTGGGAGCCGACCTGACCCTCGTGCGCAGCGTCGACGGCGGCATGGACGCGACCCTGACGCGCAACATGATCGACGCCGCGCGCGAGATCGCCGAGCGGACCGGCGCCTTCTGGACCGACCAGCTCCGGAACGCCGATCAGCTCCCCGCCTATCACGCCATGGGCGAGGAGATCTGGGAGCAGACCGGCGGAAGCGTCGACGCCTTCGTCCAGAGCGTCGGCACCGCCGCCTCGGTCCGCGGCGTCGCGGAGACGCTGCACCGCCACCGCGCCGACGTCCGCTGCGTCGCCGTCGAGCCCGCCGAGTCGGCCGTGCTGTCGGGCGGCCCCGCGGGCGCGCACAGGATCGAGGGCGTCGGCGCCGGTTTCGTCGTCCCGCTTTGGGACCCGGACGCCGTCGACGAGATCGCCGCCGTGTCGACCGGCGAAGCGATGGACGCGGCGCGCCGGCTCGCCGCGACGGAGGGGCTCTTCGGCGGCACGTCCACGGGCGCCAACCTCACCGCCGCGATCGCCGTGGGCCGCCGCCTCGGCCCGGGGGCGACCGTGGTGACGATCCTGTGCGACTCCGGCATGAAGTACCTCTCGACGGCCCTGTTCGGGGGCGCGGAGCAAGCACCGTGAACCTGAAGGAAGTCGTCCCCTTCCTCGCCATCGCTTCGATGGACCGCTCGCTCACCTTCTACGTCGACGGGCTCGGCTTCGAGGTCGTCGAGGAGTGGCGCCCCAAGGGCGACGAGCTCGTCTGGTGCACGGTGCGCCGCGACGGCTGCGCGCTGATGATGCAGACGGACGCGAACGGCGGGAAGGAGAGCGCCGTGCCCCGCGGCGAGGGCGTCACCCTCTGCGTCTTCTGCGAGGACGCGGTCGCGCTACCGCATCGACTTCGAGAGCCTGACCGACGTGCCGGAGGAGACGACGCTGTCCGAGGTCGAGAGCTGAGGCCCCGGCGGGCCTAGCTTCCCGACGCTCGCCTCCGCGCCGCCACGAAGGCGGCGACGGACCGCTCGATGTCCTCCTCCGTGGTCGCCCACGAGCAGACGCTCACGCGAATGACGGCCGTGCCGTTCCACGTCGACCCGCCGCACCAGCACACGCCGCCGGACTGGAGGTCTTCGAGAACGGAAGACGTGAGCTCGTCGTCCCCTCCGCAGGACGCGAGCACCTGGTTGAAGACGACGTCGTTGTGCACCTCGAAGCCCTCGGCGCGCAGCCGCTCCGCGAACCTCCGCGCGTGGGCGCACAGCCCGTCGACGAGTCGCGCGACCCCGGAGCGACCGAGCGTCTTGAGCACCGCCCACAGCTCGATCGAGCGCGCGCGCTTCGACATCGACGGCGTGTAGTTCATCGGGTCGCGATGCGCGCTCCACTGGAAGTACGAGGCGGACGCCCGAAACGCCGCCAGGAAAGCCTCGCGATCGCGGCAGAAGGCGATCCCGCAGTCGTAGGGCACGTTCAGGGTCTTGTGCCCGTCCGCCGCCCAGGAATCGGCCTTCTCGATGCCCGCGTAGAGCTCGCGCAGCGCGGGCGAGGCGCCGGCCCAGAGCCCGAACGCGCCGTCGACGTGGACCCAGCCGTTCGCCTCGTGCACGGCGTCGCAGACGTCTCCGATCGGATCGAAGGCGCCGGAGTTGACGTTGCCCGCTTGCGTGACGACGAGCGCCGGACCGTCGAGGCGCGGGAGGCGGTCCGAGCGCATGCGCCCCTGGTCGTCAACGGGAACCGTCTCGACGTGCCGTTCCCCCATGCCGAGGAGCGAGAGCGTCTTGTGGACGGCGGCGTGGGCGTCGGCGCCGACGACGACGCGAAGCGGCGGCGCCCCATACAGCCCCGCCTCCACCGCGTCCCAACCCTTCCGCCGGAGCAGCTCGTTGCGGCCCGCCGCGAGGCCCGAGAAGTTGGCGAGCGTCGTCCCGGTGACGAAGCCCGCCGCCGTGCCCGCCGGCAGGCCCAAGAGATCGACGAGCCAGCGCTCGCAGACCCCCTCGAGCTTCGCCGCCACCGGCGACATCACGTAATGGGCCGTGTTCTGGTCCCAGGTGTCCGCCATCCACCGGGCGGCGAGGCCGACGGGGAGCATCCCGCCGTCGACGAAGCCGAAGTACCGGCCTCCCGTCTGCGCGACCGTCGCCGGAGCGCCGACGCGCTCGAGCACCTCGAGCGTCCGCGCGGGCTCGGTCGGTGCCTCGGGCAGGGGCTCGTCGAGCTCGTCCAGAGCCGCCAGGGCCTCCTCCGATGGAAACACGCGGCGGTCCGGCAGGCTCGTCACGTAGCGCTCCGCGCACTCGTGCGCCCGCCTCAGGAGATCCAGGGTCACCGTGTCCATGGCGTCGCATTCTAGGGCGACGCCGTGCGAACCCGGATTCTCGACCGTTAGGAGAGCGGCGCGGCCGCGACGGCCGGCGCCGGCCTGAACCCGGCCGCTTCGCGCAGAAGCGCGGCCAGACGCGCGCGCGTCGCCGCGAGGGAGTAGCGCTCCTCGACCAGCCTGCGGCCGTTCGCACCGAGCTCGGCGCGGAGGTCCGCGTCGCCGGCGAGCCGTTCGAGCGCGCCCCGCCATTCCCCTTCCGACTCCGCCAGGAAGCCGTTCGCGCCGTCGGCGACGATCTCGCGGTTGACGCCGACCGGCGTGGCGACGACGGGCTTGCCGCAGGCCATGTACTGGATCAGCTTGTAGCCGCACTTGCCGCGCTCGAAGGGCTCGTCGGGGAGCGGCATGATGCCGGCGTCGATCGATTGGAGGAGCTCGACCTCGGCGTCCTCGGTCCACGGCCGGCGCTCCACGTCGAGCTCCGCGAGAGCGTCCTCCGCCGCGCCGACCAGGAGGACGCGCACCTTCGCGGCGGCGAGCGCGGGCGCGACGGCCGCGAGGTAGCGCGACGTGCGCGGCGTGCCGATCCAGCCGACGGTGAACCCGTCCCGGCCCGAGGGAGCGGGAACGTAGCGCGCCGTATCGACGACGGTCGGCAGGATCTCGATCCGGCGCGCGCCGGCGGAGCGCGCGCGGTCGCCGAGGTAGTCGTTCCCGACGACCACGAGGTCCGCGGCGGCCATCACGCGGTCGATCTTGCGGCCGAAGAGGCGGCGCACCCAGCCCCGGGGGTGCGCGTCGTAGCGGTGGAAGATCGCGTCGTCGTAGTCGACCACGAGCGCGCGCGCGCGGCGCGCGAGCGCGAGGTCCGCCCGGGCGGGCAGCCAGGGGAACAGCTCCTTCTCGACCCACACGACGTCGTAACGCCGTCCGCCGAGAAGCCTCCGCACGCGCGCGCCGTACGCGGCGGCGATCGAGCCCCACGCGGGACGGCGCCCCGCGTAGATCCGCTCGAGGTAGCCGTCGTCGAAGAGCGGCGCCGGGGTGACGTCGATGCCCTCGGCGCGAAGGCTCGGCAGGTACTGGAACGAGCGCACGCGGCTGCTCGCGCCGCGCGCGCCGTAGCGCGAGAGCAGGAGGACGCGCAGCCTATCCATCCGCCGGGCCGATGAGCAGGCGGTACGCGCCGAGCGTGCTCGCGAAGTCGCGCGGCGAGAGCGAGAGCAGCGCTCCGGCGCAGCGGAAGACCGGCTCGACGACGAGCGTCGCGGCCGCCGCGGCGCGCGCGCGCCAGCCGGGGTGGTGCTTGCGCGCGTAGAGCAGCTTGCTGCGCAGGAAGTACGCGAGCCGGCGCGCCTTGACGCGACGCGACGTGCCGCCGCCGGCGTGGAAGGCGCGCGCGCCGGCGAGGAAGCGCGACTCCAGGCCGAGCTTCGCGACGCGCTTCGAGAAGTCGACGTCCTCGAAGTACATGAAGAAGTCCTCGTCGAAGCCGCCGAGGCGCTCGAAGACGCTCCGGCGGACGAGGTAGAAGGCCCCCATCACGTGGTCGACGCGGCGCGACTCGCGGTGGTCGAACTCGGTCATCCGGTAACCCAGCCCCGCGCGCGGCAGCAGCCGGTCCAGGCCC
This sequence comes from Planctomycetota bacterium, assembly GCA_028278425.1. Classification (GTDB taxonomy): domain Bacteria; phylum Planctomycetota; class UBA1135; order UBA1135; genus JANQEJ01. The sequence goes on from JANQEJ010000309.1 coordinate 18,979, forward strand.
GTGGCGATCCAAAGGAACGTGGCCGGCCGGGGGAAACGGGCGCAGCTCTTCGCCACCGCGCCGGACTCGTCGACGAGCTGGATGCCGGAGACGCCGACGCCGGCGTTCTCTTCGCGCTCCATGAATTCGAGCGGACGCGCGAGCGAGTCGCCGAAGAGCCGCGTGTCCGGGTTGAGGAAGAGCACGTAGTCGGCCGTCGACCCCGCCGCGCCCTGGTTGCACGCCGCGCCGAACCCGCGGTTCTGCGCGTTCCCGATCACCGTCAGCGGCAGGCCGAGGTCCTCGTGCCCCTCCGCGGAGCCGTCGGTCGACGCGTTGTCGACGACGACGACGCGCCCGAGCCGGAAGCTCCCGTCCAGCGCCCCGCCGATCGACGCCAGGCACGCGCGCAGGAGCTCGCCCGCGTTCCAGTTCACGATGACGACGTCGAGCGTGGGCTGCATGGTCACGCCGGCTGCGGGACGGGATCGGCGTCGCGGTCGATCAGCCAGCGGTTGATCAGCGCGAGCGGCAGGAACACGACCCACATGAAGTCGAACTTGAGGAGGTAGGGGTTGGTGGCGTTGGCGATCAGGAACGTCGTGAGCCCGACGACGAGCGGCAGCATCAGGCGCGCCGCATCGCCGCCCGCGCGGATCATGCGCGCGGCCTGCCAGTAGATCCAGCCGAAGAGAGCGGCGTAAGCCGCGAAGCCGACGACGCCCGTCTGGAAGAGGAGCGTCGGATACGAGAGCTCGTAGCTCCACGGCAGCGCGGGGTTCCGGATGTGGCTGCGGACGAAGCCGCCGTGCCCCGCGCCGAGCCACGGGTGCTCGCTCCAACCCGCGATCAGCTCGTGGAGCTGGACCGCGCGGATGCTGCTCGACTCGGAGGCGCGCGGGTCGAAGCCCTCGCGGAACATGTCCCACACGAGCGCGAGGTCGAAGCCGTACGCGCGTCCGAGAAAGAGCGCGACCACGGCCACCGCGCCGAAGAGCCCGCCGAGGAGCAGGACGGTGGGCCCGCGCAGGCGGCTGCGCTCGCTCCGCGGAAGGAGCGCGACCCCGCCGAGCGTGAAGAGCGGCGCCAGCGCGGCGACGAGCAGGATCGCGCGGCGCCCGCTGAGCGCGGCGAGCAGGAGCCCCGCCACGAGCGCGCCCCACACCCACCGCCGGGCGAGGAGCGGACGCGGCGCGCGCGTCCAGCTCACGGCGGCCGCCACCAGGAAGGGCAGCGTGAAGGTGAGCGTCGCGAGCGAGGGGATGCGGAGCTCGACGAAGCCCTCGTAGAACCCCACCCCCTGGTCGGGGAACAGGTCGGGGAATACCGAGCGCGGGATCCAGCCGCCCTGCTCGAGCACGAACTCCAGTCCGTACACCGCGACGGCGAAGGTCGCGAGGACGACGACGACCACGTGGCGCCGCAGGACGCCGCGGTCGACGGCGCCGGCGAGGAGCGCGACGAAGAGGAGCGGCCACAGGACATACACGGTGCCGACGCTGAGCGCGCCGGGCTCGCCCCGCAGGAGGCCGCGCGCCATGAACCCGAGCCCCGTCGCGCAGAGGACCAGCGTCCAGACCAGGGTGGCGCGGTGCACCGTCCGCTCCGGCCGGTGGAACGCGGCGGCGAGGGCCGTGAAGAAGGCGAGGAGGAGCAGTGCCGCCTTGAGCGGCTGGTGCGCGGTCGGCACCAGGAGCATCAGGAAGAGCAACAGGAGCGACGGCGCCGACCACCAGATCGACGCCTTCGAGCGCACCGCGGCTCCCCCCGCCTCGGCTACGTCCGCTACATCCATGGGGCGCCGGTGACGCTCTCGTAGACGCCGAGGGTCTGGCGGATGACCACGTCCTCGTTGAAGTGCTGGTCGACCATGCGCCGTCCCGCGGCGCCCATCGCGCGCCGCGAATCGGCGTCGGTGAAGAGCTCCTTCAGCGCCGCCGCGAGCGCGGGTGGACGCTGCGGGTCGACGAGCAGCCCGCTCTCCCCGTCGCGCACGACCTCGCGGCAGCCGGGCATGTCCGTCGTCACGATCGGACGCGCGGTGGCTGCCGCCTCCAGCAGGAACTTCGGCACGCCCTCGCGGTAGTAGGACGGCAGGCAGGCGACGTGGCAGTCGCCGAGAAGCTGGTCGACGTCCTCGCGGTGGCCGACCCAGTCGACGACGCCCTCGTCGTGCCAGGCGTGGAGCTGGTCGACCGGGATCGCGCTCGGGTTGCGCTCGTCGGGGTCCCCGGCGAGCACGATCCGGTGCGCGACGCCGTCGCGGCGGAGCAGGCGTCCGGCCTCGACGAGGTCGCAGACGCCCTTGGGCTGGAGCATGCGCGCGGCGAGGAGCACGGTGGGCGGCCCCTCGGGCTCGGGCGTCGGGCGGAAGCGGCCGGTGTCGACGCCGGAGCCGAGAATGACCGACGAACGCTCCGGGACGATCAGCCCGCGGTTCAGGAACTCGTCGCGGTCGTCGGGGTTCTGGAACACCGTCCAGCTCCGCCGGTCGCGCAGGCAGAGCCGGTAGGCCTCGCGCACGGCGAGCCGGAGCGGCGCCGGACCGGAGCTGAAGACCCACCCGAGCCCGGTGACCAGGTTGACCACGCCCGGCACCCCGGTGAGCCGCGCGGCGAGCGACCCGCACAGGATCGCGCGCATTGACACGTGGTGGACGAGGTCGGGACGCTCGCGGCGGTAGAGCCGCACGACGTCGGCGAAGGCGCGCGCGAGCCGGTCGGGACGCAGGCTCCGCCCGAGCCGGACCGGCCGGAAGGTGAAGCCCGCGCCCTCGATGCACTCCCGGTAGGGACCGGGCGGCGTGGCGACGACGACCTCGGCGCCCGCCTCGCGGGCGGCGCGCGCCAGCGAGCGGCGGTGGCTCCAGAAGAAGCTGTCGTCGGTGACGAGGTAGAGAACCTTCATGCGGGCGGGGTACGGGTTGAGGGTTCCACCGGATACATCGGCAGAATCGCGCCAGGCCCTGACCCGCGGCCCGGCCCCGTTAGAGCCTCCAGAGGCGGACCTCCGCGGGGAGCCGGTCGGGAGGGACCGCCCCCATCACGTCGACCAGGAGGCGGGCGCCGTCCCCGCCGACCAGGGTCAACGCCAGGTCGGGGAGCCCCCCGTGGGGCGTCGCCAGGACCACGGCGTCCGCGCCGGCGAGCTCGGCGGCCGGAACGAGCTCCAGCTCCGCCTCGCGGGCGAGCTCGCCGGGGTCGACCAGCGGGTCGTACACACCGACCGCGCACCCGGCGGCCCGGAGCGCGCGGACGACCTCCGGCACGCGCGAGTTGCGCGGGTCGCCGACGTCGGGCTTGAAGGCCGCTCCGAGCACCGCCACCCGCGCGTCCGCGGGGTCGACGCCGAGCTCCGCGAGGAGCTCCAGGGTGCGCGTCGCCACGTGCTCCCCCATGCGGTCGTTGATCCGCCGCCCGGCGAGCACGACCTCGGGCGCGACGCCGAGCTCCTCCGCCTTGGCGGTCAGGTAGTAAGGATCCACGCCGATGCAGTGCCCCCCGACGAGGCCGGGGTGGTAGCGGTGGAAGTTCCACTTCGTCGCCGCGGCGTCCACGACCTCGGCCGTGTCGAGCCCCATCTTGTCGCAGAGGACGGAGAGCTCGTTCATCAGCGCGATGTTCAGGTCGCGCTGGACGTTCTCGATCAGCTTCGCCGCCTCGGCCACGCGGATCGAGCCCACCGGGTGTACGCCGGCCTCGACGACGGCGCCGTAGCACTCCTCGAGCACCGCCAGCGTCGCGGCGTCCTGGGCGGCGATGAGCTTCGTGACGCGACCGAAACCGTGCTCCGGGTCGCCGGGGTTGATGCGCTCGGGCGCGTAGCCGAGCGCGAAGTCGCGGCCGGCGGCGAGGCCGGAGGCCTCTTCGAGCAGCGGTCCCACGACCTCCTCGGTGACTCCGGGATAGACGGTCGACTGCACGACGACCACGTCGCCCGCGGCGAGCGTGCCGCCGACGGTGCGCGCCGCGCTCCGGAGCGCGCCGAGGTCCGGACGCCGCTCCGCATCGATCGGCGTCGGCACGCAGATCACGTAGAAGTCGGCGCGGGCGAGCTCGGCCGGGTCCGCCGTGACGGCGAGCCCGGAGGCCGCGAGCTCGTCCGCGGCCACCTGCCGCGCCGGGTCGTCGCCGGCCGCCAGGCGGGCGACGCGTCCGGCGTCGACGTCGTAGCCGACCGTCCCCGGGAAGCGCCGCGCGAAGGCGACGGCGAGCGGAAGGCCGGCGTAGCCGAGGCCGAGAACACCGATCGTGCGCATGGGAGGGACCGGGACTCTAACCCCGCCCCGCAGGCCCTTGGATGGGCGGCTCCGGCGTTTCTTCCTTGCCTCGAACCGCGGGTTTCCCATGCTCCCGGGGGTCGCGGTTCCCCGGGCTGGGATCGGGATTCCAACTCCCTTCGGTTGCCGGCCCGGCCGTGTCGATGCAGATACGCCCCATGGTGGTGCAGGAGAGGCAGGAAGCCCGTGTCCGGGCGATGGCGGTGCCGCCCGAGACCGGGCCCGCGGCGCGGAGGGAGGAGCCGAGACCTCGGCGCTTCACGCCGTCCGCGGAGACCGCGCCCGCGCCGGTGATCCGCGAGCTCGCCCAGGTTCGCTGGGAGGCGATCACGCCGGCCGGCTGGTACTCCCGGGTCGGCCACCCCCTCCTGAACCTGGCGCTGATCGTGACGACGCTGCCCTTCGCGGCCCTCGTCGCCCTGCCGATCGCGCTCGGCAACCTCCTGATCTTCCGCGACCCGCGGCTCATCCTCTTCCGCCAGCTCCGCGTCGGCCGCCGCGGGCGCACCTTCCACATCTACAAGTTCCGCACGATGACCGAGGCGCGCCGCGCGGACTTCGACTCCTGGAGCAGCGGCGAGGACGGCCTGCGCGTCACGCGCTTCGGGCGCCTCCTGCGCAACGCGCACCTCGACGAGCTGCCGCAGCTCCTGAACATCCTCCGCGGGGAGATGGTCTTCATCGGCCCGCGCCCCGAGATGGTCGAGATCGACGCCTGGGCGCGCGAGCGCGTGGCGGGCTTCCACAAGCGCCTCGCGCTGAAGCCCGGCATCACGGGACGCTCGCAGGTCACGCAGGGCTACGCGGGCCGCGATCCCGAGGCCTACGCGGAGAAGCTCCGCGGCGACGACCATTACCGCACGCACATGTCGCTGGCGGAGGACCTGAAGATCCTCGCGCGAACGGCGGCGTGGATGCTGCGCGGCCGGGGCTGGCGGTGGAAGAAGCAGGCGAAGGAAGCGCCGCGCGGCGAAACGAGCGGTTCGCAGGCGGCTTAGTCGCCGCCGGCGTTACAGCCGGACGAGCCGGAGCGCTTTGCGCCGCCGCGCCCGGAGGCGGAGGAACCCGAAGGACGATCCCGCCCGAACCACCAAAGGCGACGATGACCCCGCCGGTTCCGGCGGAAGCCACGCTCCGAAGGCTACGATGGAAGAATGCCCCCCACCGGCTTCGTCACCCACCGGGCCTGCCTCGAGCACGACACCGGTCCCGGGCACCCCGAACGGGCGTCCCGGCTGAGCGCCGTCCTCGAACGCGTGGAGCGGGAGGAGCTCTTCGCCGCGCTCGACCGCCTCGAGGCCGAGGAGGCCGACACCGCCCGGATCGCGGCGACGCACTCCGAGGACTTCGTCCACCACGTGCGCGCGGTCTGCGAGCGCGGGCCGACGCGCATCGACGGCACCGACACCGCGGTCTCGCCGGAGTCGTTCCGGGCGGCGCTCCTCGCGGCCGGCGGCGTGCTGCAGGCGGTCGAGCGCGTGAACGACGGCGCGTGGAAGAACGCCTTCGTCGCCGTGCGCCCGCCAGGCCATCACGCCGAGAAGGGCGAGGCGATGGGCTTCTGCCTGTTCAACAACGTCGCGGTCGCCGCCCGCGCGCTGCGCGACCGGCACGGCCGCGGGCGCGTGGCGATCCTCGACTGGGACGTGCACCACGGCAACGGCACGCAGCACATCTTCGAGCGCGACGCGAGCGTGTATTACGCCTCGCTGCACCAGTGGCCGCTCTACCCCGGCACCGGCGCCGCGGAGGAGCGCGGGGTCGGCGAGGGCGAGGGCGCGACCCTGAACTGCCCGCAGCCCCCGGGCAGCGGCGACGCCGACTGGCTGCGCGCGCTCGAGACGCGCATCCTCCCCGCGCTCGAGGAGTTCCGCCCGGACTTCGTCTTGATCTCGGCGGGGTTCGACGCGCACCGGCTCGATCCGCTCGCCGGGTGCGACTTGAGCGCCGAGGGGTACCGGGAGATGACGCGCCTCCTGACCGGGTTCGCGGCGGGTGCCTGCGGGGGACGGCTCGTCTCCGTGCTCGAGGGCGGCTACCACCTCGACGCGCTCGCCGACTCGACGCAGGCGCACCTCGAGGCGCTGATGGAGGCTTCGGGGTGAGGCTCACGACGAAGGTGCACGACCGCGACGCGGCGGGGATGACCTACGTCTACCCGGTGGTGTCGCGCCGGGCCGAGGGCGTGTCGGTCGGCGTGAACCTGAACCCCAACAACGCCTGCAACTGGCGTTGCGTGTACTGCCAGGTCCCCGGGCTGACGTACGGCAGCGGACCGGAGATCGACCTCGAGCTGCTCCGGAGCGAGCTCGCGCGCATGCTCGACGCGCTGGTGAACGGCGACTACCTCGAGCGCCACGTCCCCGAGGGGTCGCGCCGCCTGAACGACGTCGCGTTTTCGGGCAACGGCGAGCCGACCAGCTCGCCGCGCTTCGCGGACGCGGTCGGCGCCGCCGTCGAAGCCCTGCGGGACTTCGAGCTCCTCGGGCGCGTCAAGATCGTCCTGATCACCAACGGCTCGCTGGTCCACCGCCCCGAGGTGCAGGCGGGCCTGAAGGCGATGGCGCCGCACGGCGGCGAGGTGTGGTTCAAGCTGGACAGCGCCACCGACGAGGGCCAAGCGGCGCTCAACTCGAACCGCGCGGGGGTCGAGCGCTCGCGCAAGAGCATTCGCGCCGCCGCGGCGGCGTGCCCGACGTGGATCCAGACGATGGTCCTCGCGCGCAACGGCCTTCCGCCCTCGGAAGAGGAGCGCGCGGCCTACCTCGACTTCGTCGACGAACTCGTCCGCGACCGGGTGCCGGTGAAGGGCGTCCTGCTCTACGGCATCGAGCGCCGCTCGCACCAGCCCGAGGCCGCGGAGCTCTCGGCGCTCTCGCCAGCGTGGCTAGAGGCGTGGGCCGAACGGATCCGGTCCCACGGCCTCCCGGTGCGGCTCTTCTAGGAGCCTGTCCGAGTACTCGCCGTGCCCGCACGCTCGCATCTCTCGCGGCGGATCAAGAAGCGACGACGACCGCGTATCCACTGCGATACGCCGAGGAGGAGCGACGCAGGGCTGCGTTCGAGAGGGCGCGGTGCGGGTGCGGCGAATACTCGGACAGGCTCCTAGATCAGGATCGTCGAGACGAAGGCGTTCGACCCGCCGACGAACCCGAAGGTGATGTCGTCGAGCGTGATCACCTGCGAGTGGATCTGCGCGCCGACGAGCCCGGTCGGGACGGTCGTGCCGACCTGACCGACGCCGATCGAGCTGAGGCTTCCGGAGCTCAGGAAGATCGGGCTGGCGAGCAGGTTGAAGCCCATGAACGGGATCGTCGAGCCGTCGTTGACCTGCGCGAACAGGAAGAAGAGGTCGTCCTGACCGCCGCCGAAGTTCCAGGCGAAGCCGAGGCCGGTCACGCCGATGCCGGTGGCGGTGAGCTTCGGCGGGTCGGTCTCGACGTACGTCAGGTTGACCGGGTTGCTCGTCCCCACGGTCTTCACCACGTCGACCGACACCGTGCCGAAGGTCGCCGGCTGCGGAGGACCAAAGGTGATCGTCGTGTCGTCGACCACGGTGAAGCTGCCCGACGAGAGCACGGTGGCGCCGACGTTGACCGTGTCCGCGCCGAGAAAGCCGGAGCCGGTCAGGGTCACCGGACCGGAGCCGAAGACCTCGACCGTGCCCGGGCTGATGCCGGTGATCACCGGCGGCACCGCGAACGGATCGAAGCCGGAGAGGGTCGACTGCCCGGTCCCGATCGGATCGAGGTTCGTTGCGACGGCCCCGACGCCCCAGAAGCCGCCGAAGCGGCCGAAGAACACGGTCTGCGAGCCGCAGTTGAAGTTGGTCACGCAGCACGCCGGGCCGATCACGCGCATGTTGCTGTCGACCAGGGGACCGCCCGAGTTGCCGCCGATCGTGATGCCGGTGTTCCAGGTGACCCTGAAGTCCGAACCGCTGAGCGTCGCGCCGTTGTTGTCGATCGCGATCTGCTTCGGAGCGCCGCCGCCGTGGCCCATCGCCGCGGCCGGAGCGCCCGAGGAGCTCAGCCGGCTCCAGCCGGCGTAGTACGGGTTGTACGCGGTCGGGATCTGCGAGTTGAGCCGCCACAGCCGCGAGTCAAAACCCGAGGACGCCGCGATCTGCGTCGCGCCGGAGACGGTCTGACCCGTCGTCGCGCCGAAGCCCGTGCAGCCGGTGTTCTCGTAATTGAAGAGGAACACGCCCGCGGTCATCGACCCGCAGTGGTTCGCGCTCAGCATGAAGGGCGTCCCGTCCTGGGCGGTGTTGTTCAGGATCGCGCCGGAGCAGAGCGACCCGCCGGAGAGCGTACGGATCACCGCGCGCTTCACCGTCTGGTAGGGCGCGCCCGCCGGACAGTTGATGTCGACGAGGCAAGGCGAGCCTTCGCCCGGTCCGGTAGTGGGCAGCAGAAGGTCGAAGACGTCGCGGTAGTCGTGAATCACCTCGCCCACCGTGAGCTTCGCCGGCTCCTGCACCCAGACCTGCTGGACGTACTCGATCACGACGGTGTCGCCGGGGACCGGCTCGACGCCGAGCAGACCGTTCACGTTGTTGTTGAAGTCGGTGTAGGCGCCGAGCACCGTGCTCTTCGCCCCGTTGTAGAGGAAGACCTGCCCACCGACGGGGACTTCGTATTCCGAGAACACGACGCCGAGGGAGAGCGCGCCCGGCGAATGGATCTTGAGACGCCAGACCAGGGAGGCGTCGTCGGCGACCTGGTGCCAGACGCCGGAGTCCTCCAGCCCGTGGGACGTCTCGATCACGGCTCCGTAGCGGAGCGGCCAGTGGTTGCGCTCGTCGTCCTCGACCTTCATCGCCTCGATGTCCGGTGTTTCCAGCACGACGGTGGGTGCGTCGGGCAGGACCGCCCAGTCGGAGACGGGCTGGCCGGGCTGGCTGATCTGGCCGTGGATCGCGACGCTGAGGAGGCCCGCGGCGGCGACGATGGAGAGGGAGCGGAAGAAACGCAGATGGTGCATGGGGCTCGACCTAAGTGGGCGGTGGGTTCCGGGGTTGCCGATGAGCTCGGTCGGGGGGGAAGCCCCATTAGAGCTTGGCGCGCCCGACCGGGGAATCCGGCGCCTCCGTTTCCGCCGCTCCATCAAACGCAAAGCGAACGAAGCCGGCTGCCCAGGGGACAGCCGGCTTCGCCGATGGGGCCCGTCGCCGATCTCCAGCGGGCTAGAGGATGATCGTCGACGTCGTGATGTTGGTCGCCTCGACGAACCCGAAGGTGACGTCGTCCAAGAGGAGCACCTGCGAGTAGACGGTCGCTCCGCTGGCGCCCGAGGGGACGATGATTCCGTCCCCGCCCGTGCCGGCGGCGCTCAGGCTGCCGGAGGAGAGGAACACCCCGTTCGCGAGGATGTCGTAGCCGAAGAGCGGGATGGTCGAGTTGTCGTTCAGCGTGGCGAACAGGAACCAGAGGTCGTTCACCTTGCCGCCGAAGCTCCAGTTGAACGCGAGCCCGGTCAGGGTGGTCGCGGTCGCCGCGAGCTTCGCCGGGTCGGTCTCGACGATGTTCAGGCTGACCGCGTTGCTGACGCCGGCGTCGTTCTCGGCGGTGACCGAGGTCGATCCCAGCGCGGACGCCGTCGGCGGCGTGAACGTGATCGTGTTGTCGTCGACGATCGTGAACCCGAAGGGTGCGGGGAGGGTGCTGGAGCCGACGTGGATCGCCGTGGTGTCCTCCAGGAAGAAACCGGAGAGCGTCACGGGGCTCGCACCGAACGCCTGGGCCGTCCCCGGGTTGATGCCCGTCAGGAGCGGCGGCGCCGGCGGCGGCGGCGTGCTGAGGCAGCCGGAGCTCGCCTTCTTGTTGAGGATCTTGTTCTCCGACCCGACGCCGAAGGTGGTGACCGGGCCGCAGCAGCCGAGGCACGAGCACATGATCCGGCAGTCGGAGGCGCCGTCGCAGTGCGGGGCGTTCCAGTTGTGGCCGAGCTCGTGCGCGGTCAGGCCGACGCGGTTGGTGAAGGAGCCGGTGTACTTCGACTGCGAGAGGCCGTAGGCCGAGCCGAGGTTGCAGATCACGTTGAGGTAGGCGATGCCGATCGTCGAGCCGGACAGGTTCTTGCCGGTCATCAGGTGCGCGACGTCGCGCACGGTGCCGCCGTGCTGCGAGTTCCAGTGGTTCTGGAACTGGTTCAGAAGGCCGCTCGAGCTGCTCGTGCTGTAGGGATCCGGCTCGCTCGCCTCGACGAAGATCGCCGTCAGCTCGTAGAGGATCTCGACCTCGGAGTCATAGATCGCCTCGACCGAGTTGAGGATGTTCGTGATGTCGTTCTCGGTCTGCGTGACGGAGCTCCCGTTCTGCTGATAGAACTCGAAGTCCGCGTCGAAGGCGATCTGGCAGACCTTGGTCGTCGGTCCGCCTTCGGCGGCTCCGGGCGTCTCCGGATCGGAGTGCTCGCCCATCCGGTGCAGGAGCTCGTCGGTGCCGCAGCTCACGTTCATCGGCAACGTCGTGTCGCCCGAGTACACCAGGTGCTTGGAGAGCGCCGCGGTCGGGTCGAACTCCGAGACCGGTTGCACGCCCCAGAGCGGCGCGCCGGGGGTCAGGCTGATCGTGCCCTGAAGCTGGCCGTTGAAGAGGTTGACGGCGACGACGCTTCCGGGATAGCCCTCGATCTCGCCGCGGTACGTCGTCTCCACCGTCGGAGCGTGCTGGACGTAGCTCCCGTCGGGCTGCAGGACCATGAGCTTGTAGCCCGGCGCGCGGAGCGAGTACGGCCAGACGCTGACCGAGCGCGCGCCGCCGTCGATCCAGAGGACGAACTCGAAGGCTTCACCCGGCGCGGCGGGGAGCTCGAGGTCCTGGACGGTTCCGTCGTAGAGGCCGACGTCGTTGAGCAACGAGAGCGGCGCGGGCTGAACGAGGGATTGGGCGGAAGCCATTCCGGCGAAAAGAGCCAGGCCGGCCGCCGCACCCTGGAGCAGGTGCGTGGAGTTCATACGAAGCAATCCTGGGATGGGAGGGGAGTGGTCCCGTTGACCTGGCCGGAGGTCGCGGGAACGGGATGGGGCTGTGTTGGGGACATCCGCCCCGGAGTGGCTGGAACCTTCATTAGAGAGTGGGATTCCGCTCGAGCCCAGCGGTCTTACGAACCACTTGCGTGTTCACAAAAATGGAGGACCTCGGCGACCACGGCCCCGGCCTCCTTGCCGGCGGTGTCCACGACGTGCCGGCAGCGGGCGTAGAGCGGCTCCCGCTCCTCCAGGATGGCCTCCAGCTCCTCCATGGCCCGCGGGCGGTCCCGCATGGGCCGGGCGTCGCCCTGGGCCACGACGCGCTCGAAGTGGTCCGCCGGGCGCGCGCGGAGCCACACGGTGCGGCAGGAGGCCCTCAGGCGGTCGAAGTTCGCCTCGTCGGCCACGATCGAGCCTCCGGCGGCCAGGACGAGGCGCTCACCCTCGGAGAGCACCTGCTCGAGGGCCTCGCGCTCGTAGCGGTGGAAGGCCTCGGGGCCCTGGAGGTCGAAGAGCTCTCCCAGGTCGACCCCGGCGAGCTCCTCGACCCGGCGGTCCAGCTCGACGAAGGGCACCTCGAGGGCCTGGGCCACCGCCCGGCCCACGGTGGACTTGCCCGCCCCCCGGAGGCCCACCAGGGCGATCCGCTCGCGCGCGAGCGGCGCGAGGGGCAAGTCCACGAGCTCCGCCAGGGGCGTTCCCAGGGCCTGGGAGAGGCGCAGGAGCACCAGGACCGAGGGGTTCGCCCGCCCGGCTTCCGCGTCGGTCAGGTAGCGGCGGCTCAGGCCCGCCGCCGCGGCGGCCTCCCCCACCGCCAGCCCCCGGGCGAGGCGCCCCTGGCGCAGGCGGGCGCCCAATTCGCGCAGAAAGGTATGGTGTCCCACGGCTTGAGAGCTATCATGCCCATATCCACCCAAACTGCGCAATATATTTCCCCACCTCTTCCTGTGACCACCACCGCCATCCGCCCCGCGACGACGTCCCCCGTCGAGCTCCAGACCCATCCCGACCGCTACCGCCACTGGGAGCTCTCCCTCGACGGAGCCGTGGCCACGCTCCGCATGCGCGTCCAGCCGGACGGCGGAGCGCGGGAGGGCTATGAGCTCAAGCTGAACTCCTACGACCTCGGCGTCGACGTCGAGCTCGCCGACGCGACGCAGCGGCTCGTGTTCGAGCACCCCGAGGTGCGCTGCGTCGTGATCACCGGCGGCCTCGACCGCGTGTTCTGCGCCGGCGCGAACATCACGATGCTCGCGACGAGCTCGCACGCCTTCAAGGTCAACTTCTGCAAGTTCACCAACGAGACGCGCCTCTACCTCGAGGACGCCTCCGAGAACTCGGGCAAGCGCTTCCTCGCCGCCTTGAACGGCACCGCCTCCGGCGGCGGCTACGAGCTGGCGCTCGCCTGCGACCGCATCCTCCTGGTCGACGACAAGTCGAGCGCGGTCTCCTTCCCCGAGCTGCCGCTCCTCGGCGTGCTCCCGGGAACCGGCGGGCTCACGCGCATCGCCGACAAGCGCAAGATCCGCCGCGACCTCACCGACGTGTTCAGCACGGTCGCCGAAGGCATCAAGGGCAAACGCGCCGTGCGCTGGAACCTGGTCGACCGGCTCGCGCCGCTGTCGCGCTGGGACGAGGTCGTCGCCGAGGAGGCGCAGGCGCTCGCGGGCGAGGCGAAGCCCTCCGGTTCGGGCGAGCCGAAGGGCGTCGAGCTCGCGCCGGTCGAGGTCCAGGTCGACGAGAACGCCTGGCACTATCCGGACCTCACGCTCACCCTCGACGAAGACGCCCGCACCGCCGCGCTCACGATTCGACTGCCGCACGACGCGGGCCCGTCCTCGGGCGAGGAGGCGCACGCCGCCGGCTCTTCCTGGTGGTTCTTCCGCCTCTTCCGCGCGCTGGACCACGCGCTCCTGAACCTCCGCCTCAACTTCCCCGGGATCGGCCTCTGCACGATCCGGGTCGTCGGCGATCCCGCGATCGCCTTCGCCGCCGACGAGCTCCTCGCCTCCTCCGATCACTGGTTCGTAAACGAGGTGCGCCACTTCGCGAAGCGCGTCCTCAAGCGCCTGGAGAACAGCGCGAAGAGCTTCTACGCGGTCGGCGACGAGGGCACCGCCTTCGCCGGCACCTTCCTCGAGCTCGCGCTCGCCTGCGACCGGTTCTACCTCCTCAACGACCCGGAGGTGCCCGTGAAGATCGGCGTCAGCGCGGCGAACGGCGGCCTCTACCCCATGGCGAACGGGCTCACGCGCCTGGAGACGCGCTTCCTCGGCACGCCGGACGCGACCGCGGCCGTGCTCGAGCACAAGGGCGCGACGATCGACGCCGAGACCGCCGACGAGCTCGGCCTCGCCACCTTCGCGCCGGACGAGATCGACTGGGAGGACGAGCTGCGCCTCGCGATCGAAGAGCGCGCGTCGTTCTCCCCCGACGCGCTCACCGGCATGGAGTCCAACCTCCGCTTCGCCGGACCGGAGACGCTCGAGACCAAGATCTTCGGGCGCCTCTCCGCCTGGCAGAACTGGATCTTCCAGCGCCCCAACGCGGTCGGCGAGCGCGGCGCGCTGAAGTGCTACGGAACACCCGAACGGCCCGAGTTCGACTACAACCGCACATAGACGAGAGACCCTCATGCAGACCATCGACTACACCCAGAAGATTCCGAACAACGTCGACCTGAAGTCCGACCGCCGGTTGCAGCGGGCGCTCGAGGCCTGGCAGCCGAACTACATCGAGTGGTGGAAGTCGATGGGCCCCACCGACTTCAACGAGAAGGACGTCTACCTGCGCACCGCGGTCAGCGTCGACAAGGACGGCTGGGCGCAGTTCGGCTACGTGCAGATGCCCGAGTACCGCTGGGGCATCTTCCTCGAGCCGCAGGAGAAGGACCGCATCATCGGCTTCGGCGACCACTATGGCGAGGACGCCTGGCAGGCGGTCCCCGGCGAGTACCGGAACGCGTTGCGCCGCATCATCGTCACCCAGGCGGACACCGAGCCGGCGTCCGTCGAGCAACAGCGCCTCCTCGGGCACACGGCGCCGTCGCTCTACGACCTGCGCAACCTCTTCCAGGTCAACGTCGAGGAGGGCCGCCACCTCTGGGCGATGGTGTACATCCTCCAGAGCTACTTCGGGCGCGACGGCCGCGAGGAATCGGAGGAGCTCCTCGAACGCCGCTCCGGCAACCCCGACCACCCGCGCATCCTCGGGACGTTCAACGAGCCCTGCGAGGACTGGCTGAGCTTCTTCTGCTTCACCTGCTACACCGACCGCGACGGCAAGTTCCAGCTCCTCTCGCTGGCCGAGAGCGGCTTCGACCCGCTCGCGCGCACGTGCCGCTTCATGCTGACGGAAGAGGCGCACCACATGTTCGTCGGCCAGACGGGCATCGGTCGCGTCATCCAGCGCACCTGCGAGGTCATGCGCGAGCACCCCGACGCCGACGTCCGCGAGCACGGCGCCGTCCCGCTCGAGATCGTCCAGAAGTACATCACGTTCTGGAACTCGTCCTCCAACGACCTCTTCGGCGGCGAGATCTCGAGCAACGCCTCGAACTTCTTCTCCAACGGCCTGAAGGGCCGCGCCTACGAGGAGAAGCTCGACATCGACCACAAGGCGCTCGAGGGCACCTACTCCATGGACGTCTGGGAGGACGGCGGCCTCTCCCACCAGGAGGTCCCGCTGCGCAACGCCATGAACGAGGTCCTGCGCGACGAGTACGTGAAGGACAACGAGAAGGGCATCGAGTACTTCAACAAGGTCTGCGAGCGCAACGACGTGTCGTTCCGCTTCCGCCTCCCCCACCGTCGCTTCAACCGCAAGATCGGCATGTACGCCGACGGCCGTTTCGACATCGACGGCAACCCGGTCGACGAGGCCACGTGGAACGCCCGGGTCGGCGAGTGGCTCCCGACGCAGGAGGACCGCGACTACGTCAAGTCGCTGATGGTGCCCTGCTACGAGCCCGGCAAGATCGCGAGCTGGATCGCCCCGCCGGCGAAGGGAATCGACGGCAAGCCGTTCGAGTTCGAGTACGTCAAGCTGTAGAAGTCCCGAAGAGCTCCCGCTCCCCCCGCGAGCGAAGCGAGGCGGACCGGGGTCCTCGAGTTCCGAAGACTCCCAACTCCACCGACGAGCGAAGCGAGGCGAAAAGGAGCTCTTTAAGTCCTTTCCTTTCTTCGGACGGAGGCTTCGGAGGGTCGTGGAGTGTTCGTGAGGGTAGGAGCGCGAGCGGGCTGTTTGGCGCCTTCGGCGGCCAAAGGCGTAGGCACCGAAGGGAACGAGCGGCATTCCCTGGACCTCTTCGGTTCCCCCACCGAGGACTCGCGTTCCGCTCGCTTCGCTCGCTGCACGCGAGGAGACGAAGGAAGAGTCGAGGACCGCGCCTTCGGCGCTGACGGACAGACTCGGCTTCGCCTCGCGTCCTGATATGGAGGCCCCTTGGTCAAGGGCTGTCTCAGGATTCTCTCTGAGCGTGTCCTCCTGGGTGAGTTCGTGCGGAGGCGAGGGGAC
>JANQEJ010000311.1 GCA_028278425.1 Planctomycetota bacterium
GCGGCGTGTACACCGCGTCGTAACCCGCGCGCCGGTGCAGGTCCCACCAGAAGCGCTCCATCTCGCGCCGCACCGCCCCCAGGCGGGGGTGCCAGAACACGAAGCCGGCGCCGGCCTCCTCGTGCGTGCTGAAGAGGTCGAGCCCCGCCCCGAGCGTGCGGTGATCGTTCTTCTTCACCTCCTCGAGCCACGCGAGGTGGCGCTCGAGGTCCTCCTTGGTCCAGAAGGCGGTGCCGTAGATGCGCACGAGCATCGGCCGCTTCTCGTCGCCGCGCCAGTACGCGCCGGCGATGCTCTGGAGCTTGAAGTGAAACTCGCGGTCGAACCGGTCGACGTGCGGACCCTCGCACAGGTCCTCCCAGTCCCCGTGCGAGTAGAAGGTGATCCGCTCGTCCTCCGGGAGGTCGTCCAGCGCCTCGACCTTGTACGTCTGGTCCTTCGCGAGCAACCGCTCGCGCGCCTCCTCGCGCGTGTACTCGGTGCAGACGAGCTCGCCGGCCTTCTTGGCGATCTTGCGCATCTCCTTCTCGATGCGCTTCAAGTCCTTGTCCTCGAGCGGCTCCGGCAGGTCGAGGTCGTAGTAGAAACCGTGCTCGATCGAGGGGCCGAACCCGAACTTCACCCCGGGGTAGAGCTTCTCCACCGCCGAGGCCATCAGGTGCGAGACCGAGTGCCGGAGGGTGGACAGGGGGAAGGGCTCCTCGACCGGAGGAGCGTTCTTCTCCTGGGCCATCGCAATCTCCTTGGGGAAGCTCGTGGACCCCGCGCTCCCACCTGGACCGCCCGGGTTCGTCGCCGTCCCCACGCGGCAAACGAGCGAAGGAGGGTAACGACCGCCGGGGTCCCCCGCCAGCGCACCGCACTCGGAAGGATCGATGGGGCTACGATCCGAATCCGGAAGGGTGGGGGAAGGTGGGGAAGGGGGCGTGCAGCGCGTTCTCCCGGCGCGGGGCCCCGGTCAGGTCAAGACCGGCTATCGGCAGGATCGCGGGATTCCCCAAGGGTTTTTTTGGCCCACGGCAGTGACCCGTCGGACGGCCTCCGCGGCCCGTGAGGACCCCGCGTGACGCTGGAAGGGAGACGCCGGGCTCCGGCCGGCCTGCCGCAAGCCGCCGAGGCTCGCGAGTTTGCTACTTGGACGAGCGCAGCTCGATCGACGACACGGAGTCCGGCTGGAACTCGAACGGGCCCTTGTACCTGATGTTCAATCGTCGCGCGAAGTCGGCGGTGCAGCCCACGTAGTACTCGCCGGGGGGAACGAAGGGCGCGATGTACGGTCGCCGGGTCCATACCATGCTCGCCACCTCGCGATAGGTCACCCTCTGTGTCGCCCCTTCTTCGTCAAGATTCTCCGTTCCCGTCCGCGCGCTGACCGTGGCCCTGAGCGGCCCGGTCACAAGAACTCCTTCGCGATCTCGGATCGTAAGCTCCACGGCGCTGGTCCAGGTCAGGTCGAGCAGCAAGCTCGCGGCGGACTCCCCGACTTCAACGTACGCTGCCGGCTCTCCGTCGCGTGGGAGCAACCTCGATCCGCCCGGGAAGCGCAGCGACCACTCGTAGACTCCAAGCGGTAGGCCTGGGATGGAGAAGCCGGCGAGCAAAGACCTGGCGCGTACCACTACCACGACCGTCTCATCCCCGTCTCGCCTCAGCCTCAGCTCACCGATCTTGGAGTCCGGGGCGAGGCGGTCCGCGATCCCGGGAACGGCGAGCGCGAGGACTTCGAGCGAGCCGAGAACGCCTGTGGGCTCCGCCACGTCGATCGGGATGTCTGCCAAGGAGCTCTCCAGGCGCGGCACACCGATCTCGTGCCAGTCCGGCGGCAGGAAGGGAACCTTCACCTGCGCCTTCATGTTGAGCGAAGCGACATCGCCGGGCGCGGTGAAGGCGAGCACTCGCCGCCCTTCGGCTTGTGCCGTTCGAGCTTCTTCGCCGATTGTCGTTCCCGCCAGGGCGGGAGTCCGCGCAATGTCCAAAGGGAGACTGCCGGCCGGGAACTTGGCAACTCTCACGGGTCCGAAGAGGACCTCACTGACCTCGCGAACGAGCTCGTCGGTACGCTCCGTTCCGACTCGCACGATCCCGGCGAAGAGCGGCGACGCCGTCAGCACGATCGTCTCTTCTCCACAGGCGTACCGGCGCGGGTCGAGCTCGTCACTGGTCGCGAAACCCGCACCGGCCGCGTAAAGACCATACGACCGTCCAGGTAGCAGTCCTCGCAGACGAAACCTCCCTGTGCCGTCCGTCAACGTGCTCGCCCAGCGACCATCGAGGGGCGGAGTTTCCCCCGCGAGGACGTCGTCCAACCAGCTCAGGCGCCGGAGCGGGTCCAGGGCGATCACTCGAACGCCCCCCGGAAGCGGCAGGCCCTCGGAGTCGACCACAGCTCCGCTCAACACGCAGGTATCCGCGAGGTCGACTTCCACGAAGCCCGAGGGAGGACTACGGTCGAGAACGACATAGCCTGCGAGGAGCTCCCCGTCGTCAGCCGTCGCGGTAAGCCTCACGGGAAACGAAAGCTCGGCCGTGGAGACCTCGAGCGAGCCCGCCGGCGCCGTCGTGCCCAAGAGTCGACTGCCCGCGTCATCCTCCGCACAGACCGTTGCGCGTCGGCGGTCTCCACCGGGCCCGATCGCCGCAATCTCCAAGCGCGCCGGCTCGCGCTCGGCAGCAACGGGTGGAGCATCAGGTTCGGGCACCCCGACGGAGAGCCGCGTCTCCGGTCCGGCCGCGACGCCCGAAAGTTCGGCATCGTTCTCCCTGGAATCCGACGCGCCGCGCTCCACGTCCGGGTTCGAGGGAGCCTGGTCTTCCGCGTTCGATCCACCGATCGACAGCCAGACGAGCAGCGCGAGAGCGACAAGGCAGCACGCTGCCAACGGAAGGGAGCTCCTCATGGCGGCGGATTCCTCAACGGGCCGAGGGGAGAGCGCCAAGTCCGAAGTGTTGCCTCCATGGGGACGGTTGCGGGTTCGC
Source organism: Planctomycetota bacterium (assembly GCA_028278425.1). Classification (GTDB taxonomy): domain Bacteria; phylum Planctomycetota; class UBA1135; order UBA1135; genus JANQEJ01. The sequence continues at coordinate 2,977 of JANQEJ010000311.1, forward strand.
ACCAGCCATCGTCCCCCGCGCCTGGAGGCGCCCTTCTACTCCATCTAGTCACACAGCGCCGTCTTGAAGTCTTCAACCTTACCGTCAGTCGGAACCGCCGTGCAGTCACACGACGGAATCAGAATGCCGGTACCGAAGAGAGTCGCGCTGGAGCACTCGCAGTCTTCGAGCACGACGGAGAGCTCGCCGTCGGGGACGCACTTGTTTCCCTCTGACTTTTCGCCCTTGCATTCCTGATGGGCCGGCGTGGTCTCCTTCTTGTCGGGACAGCTCGGGCCGAACAGGCCCCCGCCGATTCCGAGAATCTTGATGCCGAGGCCGCAGGTGACGACGTCGCCGAGGTCGTTGACGGCCGTAGAGACCTGGCTTGCCTTCACGTCCGGGCACTTCACTTCCTGCCCGCCGGTTCCGCCCTGTGCGAAGGCGCTTCCGAGAAGTAGGGCGAAGATCGCTGTAAGTATGTAGATTCTCATGGTTCGTTCCTCACGGTTAAGGGGATCGGATAGGGCGGCCCACGGTTCTTGGTTGAGCTTGAGCGCGGGCCGCTGCTCGTTGTCAGTCGGCGAGCTCGGCTAGAATCGCCGCGTACACCTCCTCGGAAACGGCGCCTTTGTAGAGACGCTCGACGGTGCGGCGCCGCTCGCTGGTCGAGTAGCGATCGTTCCGCGCGAGGTCGAGCAGAAAAGTGCTCGCCTCGTCTCGAAGCGCTGCGTCGTCAGAGAATCGGACAACGTTGCAGGCCGCCATGGCGGCCGCGAAGCTACCGACGCCGAGCGCGGGATCGTCCGGATCGGCGGTGCCTGCTCGAAGCGCGGATAGCAGTCGCTGACTTCCCTTGCCTCCATGAGCGGCTGAGAGCGATAGGAGGGCCTGTTCGCGGACCAGCGAGCTCGGGTCGGTTTGAGATATGGCAAACAGTGAGTCGGGAGCTTCGATCCCAGCGGTGAGCTTCTGGCGCCCCTTTGGGTTGTCGTCATCGGCCAGGAGCTCGTGATAGCGCATCTCGATCGCCTCGGGGCCGCCCTCACGCATGGACAGGTTCTTGACGTCGGCGTTCCCGTTGCCGTAGCGGTCGGCGAGAAACGCGGCGGCTTCTGCCGGTGGTGCACGGCGTGCGATCTTGTCCCTGATCGTGTCGCGGAGCTCTTCCGATTCGTCGTAGAGACCGGCGGCGATCGAGACGGCGAGCTCGGGCGCTTCCCCCTGGAGCAGATTCTCAAGGGCGATGCTGATCATCCTGGGATCATCCGATTCATCGAGGAAGAGCGCGAAGATGGCATCTCGTTCCGCCGGCGTGAGCTGGCCGCCCATGTTGGCCAGCAGCGCCGAATAGACCGCCTGGAGTTTGGAGGCGCCTTGGAACTGGGCGCGCAGCCGAAGCACCTCTTGCAGGTAGCGGGCGTCGAGGACGAGACGACCTTCGATGTGCACGCGGTTCGCAAGCATATCGGCCAAGTAGGCGCGCACCGGATCAACCACCTGCGAGAGGAGCTCAAGCGTTGCCATCAAGTAGGCCTGGCCGTCGACAAACACGCCGGCGGCGTCGAGCTCGCCCTCTCCCAGCGGCGCGTTGTAGGCGATGATTCCCCAGGCGATCGCAATCAGGCCGCCATACTCTTCCGGGAGCATGTCGGTCGGCGTAGTCGACTGGATCCCCTCGGGCCGCAGCAACGGGAGCAACGCCAGCACGGCGTAGGCGTTTTCCTCGACGTACAGGATCGGGCGTAGCACGTCCTCCAAGGCTGCGGCCTTCTCCGGATCGAGCGGGGCTTTGGTGCGCTCGCTCTCGGCCTCGGCGATCTTGCGTAGAAGCGCGACAAGATCGTCTTGGGACAAAATGGGCAGATCCGAACCCAAAGGCTCAAACTGTCCCTTGCCCGCGCCGACGGCCTTGCGCGAGCCCTGCCCCGGAACGCTGGCCAGCGTGGCCTGTGCCGAGTCCTTTGTCTGCCCTCCAGAAGCCGGCACGGCATCGGGGTTCTCGCGGCCGCCTCGCCAGACGAAGAAGAGGACGGGGGCGCCAACTCCGAGCACGACGATCAGGGTTCGCAAGACTCGCATGCTTCGATCCGAGAGCAATTGCCGGGCGGGGCGATCGTTGAGGCGAGGGGCCCCGGAGAAGGGAGAGGACCTAGGCAAATGAGAACCCTCTGGGCTTCCCATGGCGAGCCAGATTCAACCAAGCCCAAGAGGCGGCGGTCGAAGTCGAACAGGCGAACGGCTCCCATGAAGATCGAGACCAACGAGTGCCCAGGAGCCGCAAGCGGATTCGGGCTGGGAACAATGCACATTCAACTAGACCTATATTCTAGCGGTAAGTGGCATACGACGGTCGCCGCGACCCGAGGCCCGATACGAGCGTTGCATCCGCGGAAGTGGCCGACGTTTGTGGAACGGCTGCGCAACGCGCATGGATGCCGGTCTCAGCCAGGTGGAAGCCGGAGAGGCTCTACGGAAGCCTCAGGCCGGTGAGGGACGTGCCCGTCGCTGAGAAGATCAATTCCCCAGTTTCAGGAACGGGAAGAAGCGGGCTCCGCCCGGCGCAGGGCTGCGCAGGGCCGGCTTCTGGAGGAGCTCATCACGGACATGCTCGACGTCTCCCGCTCCGAGGAAAACGCAGGCGGGTCCCTTCACGCCCTCAGCGACGCGTCGGGTCACCGGCTCCTATTCCTCTTGAACCAGCACGTTTGCTACATAGTCCTCCACGAACTCAAAGAAGAGCCTCTCGCGCCTCCCTTCCTGGCGGTATTCCCACATCCCCTTGCTGTGGATTCGAGATGGCCTCCCGAGCTCGGTCAGCATTTCCTCTTGGCTCATCCAGCGGACGCGCTCCTGCATGGCTTCGTGTTTGACCGTCCCGCCGATGAGTGCCAGACCGGTCAGTTCATCCAGAGCTTGCCAGTTCTGTGTGCTCGGGGCGCTCCTGATCATCTCAAGGCTCGGGAACTTCTGCGGGAACTTTCCCGTGGCGATAGCCTCGCGAAGGGAGTTTAGAGCGCTTCGGAGAGCCACGAGCTCTTCCCGGATTTGCGCAAGCTCGGGGCCAGGCTCCATGGAAGTTCTGGCAGTGGGCTCGGCCCTACTGGAGCCTGGCTCCGCGAGCTGTCTCGAACGAGTTGCGGCATCGGCTGCCCCCTCGCTTCTCAGATCTTGGACCGCGGCTTCAACGCGCTTCAGGTGAGAAAGGACAAGATCCTCCCCGAATCCTCGTTCGGGTTTGGCGGCCTCCTGATCCGCCTCCGAGCTCGGCGCTTCGGAGCCGAGCAACCTTCCAACAAAGGCCCCAAGCGCGAAAGCGAGCAGCGCCAGTGCGAGGGTGCGGGCGTTCATCGTCAAGTGCTCCAACAACCGGTCTTCGATTGCGAGATCAAGCGAGGGCCGGATCCGCCGCGATACTCTGCCACGACGACGGAGTTCTTGTGGTCTTCCTGGCGTTGGTCCCCGGATCCTGCAGCCTAGGAGACCCGGCTCAATGGACGGACCTGGTCACCGCCAAACGCGGACTTCCATGGCGAGCTCGATGCCCGCCTTGTCCGCCACGAGCCGCCGCACGTCCTCGATCAGGCCGAACACGTCCGCGGCGCGCGCCGCGCCGCGGTTGACGATGAAGTTGCCGTGCTTCGGGCTCACGATCGCGTCGCCGCGCTCCATCCCCTTGCCGCCGCTGGCCTCGACGAGCTGGCCGGCGGAGCGGCCGTCGGAGAGCTCCGGATCGGGGTTCTTGAAGATGCAGCCGCACGAGCTCTCCTGCACCGGCTGCGCGGCGCTCTTCTCGGAGAGGTACTGGCGCATGCGCTCGGAGATCTCCGCTTTGTCGCCGTGCTCGAGGCGCAGGGTCGCGCCGAGGCAGACGTTGTCGCCCAGACCGCCGTCGCGGTAGGCCGGCGCGCACTCGGCGCGCGGCAGCTCGAGCGACTCCCCCTCCGGTGTCATCACGTGCACCGACTCCACGACGTCCCACAGGTTCCCCCACCGGCCGCCCGCGTTCATCGCGACGCCGCCGCCGAGGTGACCCGGGACGCCCACCAGGCCCTCCAAGCCGGTGAAGCCGAGGTCCCGCGCGGTGCGCGTCAGCCCGGGAAGGCCGGCGCCGGCCCACGCGACGAACACCGGCTCGCGCGGGTCTTCCGGCAGCGAGCGCAGCACCGCGTCCTCCTCGGGCGTGTGCGGCTGCCCGGGGCGGAACACGCGCTTCATGCGGTCGGTCGTGATCACGACGCCGGGGAGGTCGCCGTCCGCGATGAGCAGGTTCGCGCCGCCGCCGAGCACGCGCGGGCGGGCGCCGAGCTCGAGCGCGGCGACCCACGCGCGGCGGAGCTCGTCGGGCGTGGACGGCTCGAGCAGCCACTCCGCGCGGCCGCCGACGCGCATCGTCGTCCTAGGAGCGAGCTGCGCCCGGTGCAGGGCTGCGCAGGGCCAGCTTCTGGAGGAGCTCATCACGGACATGCTCGACGTCTCCCGCTCCGAGGACCAACACGCAGGCGGGTCGCTTCACGCCCTCGGCGAAGCGCTGCACGGCGGAGCCGAGCGGTCCACCCTGGACCGCGGCCACGTGGATCGATTTCAGCCCGTCGACGAGCTCCGCGGCGCCGGCGAAGCGGGTGCCGTCGACGTGCGTGCGCGCTCCGTACACGTCGGCGACCACGACGCGGTCCGCCGCGCGCAGGCTCTCCACGAACTCGTTCAGGAAGCGCGCGGTGCGGCTGTGCTGGTGGGGCTGGAACAGCACGTGGATCTCGCGCCGCGGGAACGCGCGCCGCGCGGCCTCGATCGTGACGCGCACCTCGGTCGGGTGGTGCGCGTAGTCGTGCACGACGTCGACGCCCGCGCCGTCGCCGCCCCAGCTCTCGAAGCGGCGCGCGACGCCGAGGAAGCGCTCGATCCCTTCCGCGGCCGCCGCGGCGAGCCGCGCGGGGTCGGAACCGCGGTGGATCCCGATCGCGAGGGCGCACGCGAGCGCCGCGTTCTCGACGTTGAAGCTGCCCGGGACGCCGAGCGCGATCTCCGGCGTCGCCCAACCGGGGCCTCGCAACCGGAAGCGGAAGAAGCCGGCGCGCTCGCCCACGAGGTCGATCTCGAGCTCGCGCCCGAGCCGCCAGACCGTCGCCGCGGCGGCCTCTTCGACGCGCGCCGGCACGTCGCGGCCTAGCACGACGAGCCCGCCGTCGTTCACGCCCGCGACGAAGCGCGCGAAGGCCGTCTCGACGGCGTCGAGCGAGAGGTAATAGTCGAGGTGCTCGCCCTCGACGTTCGTGACGATCGCGCCGTACGGCGCGATCTTGAGGAAGGTCCGGTCGTACTCGCACGCCTCGACGGCGAACCAGCCGCCGCGGCTTCCCGCGAGCGCGTTCGTCTGGAGCCGGCGGTCCAGCCCGCCGACCAGACCTCCTGGCACGGGCGCGCGAAGCAGGCCACCCACGCCCTCCAGCGCGTGCCAGAGCATCCAGCCGGTCGTCGTCTTGCCGTGCGTGCCGGCGACGGCGAGCGTCTTCGCGGGCGGCGCGAGGGCCGGCAGGACGTCGGCGTACTTCCGCACGGGGACGTGGCGCGCCTCGGCCTCGAGCACCTGCGGGTCGTCCGCGGGGACCGCCGCGGAGCGGATCACGAGCTCGGCGTCCGCCGGCAGCGCCTCCGGCGTCGACGGGCCGAGCTCGAGCGCGAAGTCGAGGCTCTCCAGGGCGTCGAACACGCCGGACTTCGCGCGGTCGTGGCCGCTCAGACGGTGCCCGCGCGCGAGCAGGATCCGCGCGACGCCGGACACGCCCGCGCCGCCGACGCCGAGGAAGTGAACGCGCCGCGGAAGCGCGTCGGGGGTGAGCTGGGTCATGCGTGCATGACAGGAAACGGCCTCGCCCGAATCAATGCTGAGAGCTGCTTACGTTTGCGCCAGGTCGAGCAGCGCGTCGCAGATCCGCGCGCTCGCGTCGCGCGGGACCGCCGCGGCGCTCGCCGCCGCGCGGTGCCGGCGCTCCTCGGCCGCCTCCGGCGCGCACAGCTTGACCAGGCGTTCCGCGACGTCGGGACCCAGCTCGCTCTCCGGGACGATCACCGCGCCGTCGCCGAGCCGCCGGGCGTTCTTCTCCTGGTGCGCGTCCTTGGAGTGCGGATACGGCACGACCACCGCCGGCCGGCCGAGCGCGCCGACCTCGGCGATCGTGGAGGCTCCCCCGCGGCAGAGCACGACGGTCGCCGCGGTCAGCGAGCGGTCCACGTGCTTGTCGAACTCGAGCACACGGTAGTCGGCGCTCTCCGCGAGGCCCTCGTCCCGGCGCTTGGGCCCCACCTGGTGCTGGATCTGGACGCCGGCGGCGATCAGCGCCGGCGCCGCCTCGCGCACGAAGTCGTTGAGCGCGCCGGCCCCCTGGCTCCCGCCGAGGACGACGAGCAGGGGACGGTGGGGATCGAACCCGAGCTCGCCGCGCTTCGCCGCGGAGGCGTCCTCCGTCGTCGGGCCGCCGACGAAGGCGGGCGCGAGCGGCGGGCCGACGAGCACGTGGCGCTCCCCCGGTTCGTCCGGGACGGTGTCCGGCCAGGCGTGGAAGACGCGCGTCGCCAGGCGCGCGAGGGCGCTCGTCGCCCGACCCGCCACGGCGTTGATCTCGAGCAGCGCGACCGGCAGGGCGAGGAGGCGCGCCCCCAGGACCACGGGAAGGCACGTGAAGCCGCCGAGGCCGAGGACGACCTGGCTTCCCGCCTCCTTCAGGAGGCGCCGCGACCGCCAGGTGGCGCGCGGCGTGCGGCGCAGGAGCTCGGCCGTGGTGGGCGCGCCGCCGCCCGGCGGCTCGAGCCGCAGCACGTCGTGGCGGATCGTCGCCGGCCGGATCATGTAGTCCACGCCGACCAGCACGCGCTCCTCGGCCGCGCGCCCCGTGCGGAACCAGAGGACGCCGCCGAGGGCGTCCCGCTGTCTCAAGTGCGAGAGCAGGTGCAGGCCGGGTACGACGTGGCCGCCCGTCCCACCGCCGGCCAGCGCGATCGCGATCCCCGGATCCTGGCACCTGCCCTCCACACGACTCACATACCCGTTGTAACGGGATGGGGCGCCCCGCGCCGCTCCGCGGCGTCGAAGGCGGCCTGTTCGAACCCGCTGCGGTGCGCCGCGGGCTCGCGCGGCTCCACCGAGCGGTACGGCCCGCGCCAGCCGGCGCGGGCGACCGACAGCGCGGACGGCGCCTCGAGCAGCCCGAGTCCGAGGCAACCGACCAGGAGCGTGATGCGCACGCGCGCCGTCAACGGACCACTCCCTTCCTGCGGGTGGACGTCGCCTCCGGGGACGGCGCGCCGTTGACGCGGGGGCGCGCGGCGACCGCGGCGTCGCCCGGAAGGAAGAGCTTGTCGCCCGGCGAGAGCTTGTCGGGGTTCATCGTTGGATTCAGCTTGGCGATTTCCGGCCAGCGCGCGCCGTCCCCGAGCGCACGCGCGGCGATCTTCCACAGGCTGTCGTCCTGCTGCACGACGTACGGCTTGGCGTCCGGCGGCGGCGCCGCCGCGGGCGGCGCTTCGCGCTCCGGCTCCTGCGTACGGGGCGCCTGCTCTCCACGCTCCGGCATGACGAGGCGCGTGTTCTCGCGGAGCTTCATCGGATCGAGCCCGGGGTTGAGCTCGACGATCTCGCGCCAGCGGGTCGAGGTGCCGAGCTCGCGCAGGCTGATCTCGCTCAGCGTGTCGCCGGGCTTCACCGTGTAGAGACGCTTCTCCGACCGGCGTTGCAGCGGGCGGCTCGGCGGCTCCTCGCGCTTCTTCGTCGTCACCTTCGGCGCGGGCGCCTCGATCGGCTTCGCCTCGACCCTCGGGGTCGGCTTCCGGTCGGACGCGTCGACCGACAGGATTTCGTCGCCCTTGACCACCGGGAAGTCGCCGCGCTTCTTGCGCTGGCCCTCCCCGCGGTTCCAGGGTTGCGGTTTGGGCTCCTGCCGCGGCTGCTTGCGCCCGAGCGCGCGCCCTTCGCGCACGGTGGGAGCGGTGAGCTGGACCTTGCCGGCCTTGGGCTCGGCGGCGGCGACGGCGTTCTCCGCCGACGCGTCGGGCTCCTCCTCGTCCGGCGTCCACAACCAGGCGGCCGCGAGGGTGATCACGAGGAAGATCAGGGCGATGACGCCGTAGCGTTCGATGGGCTGCATGTCGATTCGCGTGGGGTTGGGCGGCGCGCGGCCCCGAGGGCGAGGCCCACCGCCAGGGAGGAAACGATCAGGGAAGTTCCGCCGTCGGAGATGAAGGGCAACGTCATGCCCTTCGGGGGTGCGAGCCCCGCGACCACCTGCACGTGGAGCATGGCCTGGAGCCCGACGGAGACGAGAAGACCGAAGCAAACCAGCGCCTCGTAGCGGTCGCGCACCGAGAGCACGAGCCGGAGGCTGAACCAGAGGAAGGCGCAGAGGAGGCCGAGGACGAGCCACATGCCGAAGAGGCCGAACTCCTCGCCGACGAGCCCGAAGACGCAGTCGGACTCGAGGTACGGCACGCCCTCGTTGCGCGCGGCGCCGAAGGTCAGGCCGCTGCCGAACGGCCCGCCGGCCGACATCGCCGCCTCGGTGTCGGCGAGCTGCGCGTTGTGCACGCCGCCGAAGAACATCTCGATGCGGCTGCGGATGTAGGGCACGAGGTACGTCGCGGCGGCGATCACCGCGGTGCCGACGCTCGCGAAGAACGTCGCGATCGGGAGCAGGCGCGCTCCCCCGACCCACATGACGGAAAAGGCGCAGATCAGGAGCAGGAGCGCGCCGCCGAGGTCGGTCTCGAACAGGATCAGGAAGAAGAACGCGAGGACGAGCGAGAGCATCGGCATCACGCCGCGCCGCATGTCGATCACGAGCGGCCCGAGCCGCACGCAGCGGTCCGCGATCCAGAGCATCAGCACGATGCGCGCGAGCTCGGACGGTTGGAAGCTCACGAAGCCGAGGTCGAGCCAGCGGTGCGCGCCGTTCTTCACCGCGCCCACCGGCGTGTAGACCAGCATCAGGCACGCGATGCACAGCACGACGAGGTGCGCCAGGTACGGCCGCACCCCGCGCGCGCCGATCCGGTAGGCGAGGATCAGGACGCCGAGCCCGGCGACGCGGAAGCCGGTCTGCCAGAGCACCTCGGAGCGGAACACCTCGGTCGCGCGCGTCGTGGCGAGGGCGCTCGCCTGCACGACCAGGCCGACGCCCATCAGCGCGAGGACGGTGAGGAAGAGCCGCGTCGCCGGCCCGGTCGGGTCGTTCAGCGTCGCGCGGCGCGCCATCTCGCCGAGGAAACCGGAGATGGTGACCTGCTGCGGCGGGATCCCGAACGGTTCTGCCTTCGCGCGCGCCATCAACGCACCTTCAGGAGGGCCAGGCTCGCGAGAGCTCCCATGGCGGCGATGATCCAGAAGCGGATGACGACCTGGACCTCGTGCCAGCCGGCGTCGCGGCGCTTGAACACGCCGCCGTAGCGCTCCAACCCGTGGTGGATCGGCGCGAGGGTGAAGAGCCGCGTGCCGCCCGTCCGCTTGTACCAGACGGTCTGGAGCCCGCTGGTGGCGAGGTCCATGACGAAGACGCAGCCGATGAGCGGCAGGACGAGCTCCTGCTTCGACACGAGCGCCATCCAGGCGAGCATCCCGCCGAGCGGGAGCGAGCCCGAGTCGCCCATGAAGACCTGCGCCGGGTACGCGTTGTACCAGAGGAACCCCATGCAGGCGCCGCCGAGCGCGCCGCCCATCACCGCCATCTCCGAGGCGTGGCGCACGTGCGGGAGGTTCAGGTACTGGGTCCAGTCGATCCGGCCGGTGACGTAGCAGAAGATCGCGAGCGCCCCGCCCGAGATGATCAGGAGCCCGGCGGCGAGCCCGTCCATGCCGTCGGTGATGTTGACCGCGTTCGCCGAGCCGACGACGACGAGCCACTCGAAGGCGATGAACGCGGCGATCCCGATCAGCCCCCACGTGCCGAGCGGGACCGACGCGTCCTTCAGGAACGGCGGGTAGAGCGCGAGCAGAGTCCACCGCCCGCTGGTGTGGGCATACCAGGAGACCGCTCCGAGCACGCCGAGCGTCACCGCGCTGAGCCCGATCATCTTCGCGCGCGGCGTGAGCCCCTTGCAGCCGGGGATCGTGAGCTTCTTGAAGTCGTCGACGAAGCCCACCGCCGCGAGCCCGGCGACGAGGATCACGCCGAGCACGACGTGCACGACGTCGAGCCGCGCCCAGAGCAGGCAGGCGCCGAGCATCGCGACGACGAGGAAGCTCCCGCCCATCGTGGGCGTCGTGTGCTTGCCGGCCTCGGCCGCGGCGATCGCGAGCTCGGCGGAGTCGCTCTTCGAGACGTCCTCGCGCACGCGGTGGCTGTTCAGCCACGCGATCGCCGGCCTCCCCCACCACACGGCGAGCGCGAAGCCGGTCAGGGCCGCCATGGCGACGCGGAAGGAGATGTATCCGAAGATCCGGATCTCCAACCACTCGAACATGACGCCGTAGAGCATCGAGCTACGCGCCCCCCCTCGATTCGCGCAACGCGGTCACGATGCGCTCGAGCGCCATGCGCCGGCTGCCCTTGACCAGGACGAGGTCGCCGTCGGCGACGAGGTCCGGCACCGCGGCGACCGCGGTGTCGGTGGATTCGAGGTGCACCACCGCGCTCTCCGGCATGCCGGCCTCGAGCGCTCCGGCCGCCGTCGCGCGCGTGAGCTCGCCGACGAGCACCAGGAGGTCGATCTTGCCGCGCGCCGCCTCGACGCCGAGCGCGTGGTGCAGCTCGGCCGCGAGGTCCCCGAGCTCGAGCATGTCGCCGAGCACGAGGACCCGCCGCGCGAAGCCGTGCATCCCCGACAGAAAGCGCACCGCGGCGCGCGAGCTGTCGGGATTCGAGTTGTACGCGTCGTCGAAGAGCGTGACGCCCTCGAGCTCGACGCGCTCCAGGCGGTGCGACCCGCCGCGCAGCCCGCCGACGGCCGGGAGGACGTCGTCCAGCGGCACGCCGAGTCCCTGGCAGACGCAAAGCGCAGCCAGGAGGTTCTGGACGTTGTGCGTCCCGAGCAGCGGCGACGTCACCTCGTGCCCGTTGAGCCGGAACGTCGTGCCCCCGGCGTGGAAGACGATGTCGCGCGCGTCGAGGTCGCCCTCGCCGTCGGTGCTGAACGTGATGATCTGCGCCGGCGTGCGCGCGGAGAGCTCCGGCATCCAGCGGCAGTCCGCGTTCAGCACCAGGAACCCGTCGCGCGGCAGCGCCGCCGCCAGGTCGCCCTTCTCCTGCGCAACGCCGTCCAGCGAGCCGAGCCCCTCGAGGTGCGAGGCGCCGATGTTCGTGATCACGCCGGCGGTCGGCCGTGCGATGCGGGCGAGCGCCGCGATCTCGCCGCGCTGGTTCGTGCCCATCTCGACGACGAAGAGCTTCGTCGTCTCGTCGCCGAGGAGCAGCGTGTGCGGCACGCCCACGTCGTTGTTGAACGAGCTCGGGGACGAGACCACCGGCATGCGCGTCGCCAGGAGGTCCGCGACGACGTTCTTGACCGTCGTCTTGCCGCAGGAGCCGGTGATCCCGATCACGGGGACGTCGAAGAGCGAGCGGTGCCACGCCGCGAGGTCGCCCAGCGCGCGCCGCGGGTCCGGATGGACCGCGATCGGCGCGTTTCCGGGGAGGTGGACCAGCTCCGCCGCGTCCGCCTCGGTGCCGCGCAGGAGCAGCGCGCCGGCGCCGCCCTCGAGCGCCGCCCGCGCGAAGCGGTTGCCGTCGAAGTTGGGGCCGGAGAGCGCGATGAAGAGCTCGCCCTCGCGCAGCGAGCGGGTGTCGGTGCTGAAGCCCTCGAGCGCGCGCGCGTCGTCGCCGCGCACGAGGATCGCCCCGGTCGCGTCGAGGACCGCGCGCGTCGTGACGCGCTTCACGGCCGAAGCTCTTCTTCGACCACCGACCGGTCGTCGAAGGGCAGCTTCCGCCCACGCAGTTCTTGCCATGACTCGTGTCCCTTTCCTGCGATCAGCACCACGTCGCCCGGACGGGCGAGCTCCAGCGCGCGGCGGATCGCCGCGCGTCGATCGGTTTCCGCCTCGACCTCCGCGTCGCCGTCGGCGGCGCCGGCGAGCACCGCGGCCACGATCGCGTCGGGGTCCTCGCCCCGCGGGTTGTCGCTGGTCACGACGACCGCGTCCGCGATCCGCGCCGCGATGGCGCCCATCGGCGCGCGCTTCTCGGCGTCGCGCTCGCCGCCGCACCCGAAGGCGACGAGGAGGCGACCCGCGGCGACGTCGCGCAGCGTCGCGAGGACGCACTCGAGGGCGTCCGGCGTGTGCGCGTAGTCGACGAAGACGTGGAAGCCCCGCGCGCCCGTGTCGACGCGCTCGAGGCGGCCGCGGGGGGTGGAGATGGTGGCGAGCCCATCCAGCACGCGGGACGGGCTCGCCCCCAACACCAGACTCGCGGCGGTTGCCGCGAGCGCGTTCTCGAGGTTGTGCCGCCCGACCAGGGGGAGGGTTAACCCGATCCGAGAGATCCCCATCCCTTGAAGGAACAGGTCGATTCCCTCCTGATCGGTCGACACTCGAGACGCCTGCAGGTCACAGCGTGACCCGGTTCCAAAGGTGACCACCCGGGCGCCGGCCGCCTCGGCCGCGCCGCGCATGAAGGCCGCGTGCGGGTCGTCGGCGTGGATCGCCGCGGCGCCGTCGGACTTCAGGTGGCGGAAGATCTTCGCCTTCGCGCTCGCGTAGGAATCGAAGTCCCCGTGGTAGTCGATGTGATCGTGCGTGAGGTTCGTGAAGACGGCCACGTCGAGCTCGAGGCCCGCGGTGCGCTCCTGGTCGAGCGCGTGCGAGCTCACCTCGAGCACGAAGGCGTCCCCGCCGTTCGCGCGGTTCCGCGCGCAGAGGCGCTGGAGCTCGGTCGCGTCCGGCGTCGTGTGCGTCGCCGGCTCGGTCTCCGCGCCCCACAGGCGGTAGCCGACGGTCCCGATCACCGCCGGACGCCGTCCGGCCGCGGCGAGCAGCTCGCCGGTCATGTGCGCGACCGTCGTCTTGCCGTTCGTGCCGGTGATCCCGACGACGCCCATCGAGCGCGTCGGGTGATCGTGTACGAACGCGGCGGCCTCGCCGGCGACGCGGCGGGCCTCCGGATGAACCCAGTTGAGCCAGTCGGCGCCGCTGGGCGCGCGCCGAACCCGTTCGGGCGACAGCACCGCCGACGCGCCGCGCTCGAGCGCGTCGGGCACGAAGCGCGCCCCGTCGTGGACGAGACCCGGCAGCGCCGCGAACATCGCGTCGGGCACGACGCGGCGGCTGTCGACGTGAACGTCGCGGATCTCGCGGTCGTGCTCGGGCGCGAAGGCGGGCACGCAGGTGCCGCCGAGCGAGCCCAGGAGCTGGGAGAACCGCACCATCAGCGGCTCCTCCAGGGCTCGGGGTCGTCGTTGCGCTCCTCCGACGCCGACGGCGCGAAGCCGTTCGCGTCCACCGGCGTGAGCGGCCGGCCCTCGCGCGTCAGGCCCAGCGCCGCGGCGAGGATCGCGCTCGCGGCGGGGCCGGCGACCTTGGAGCCGTACTTCTCCTTGCCGGTGGGCTCGTCGACGACGACGAGGACCATGATCTCGCGGCCGCCCTCCTCCAGGCTGCCGACGACGCACATCGAGCTCGTGTAGCAGGAGCGCGGGTGCGGCCTCGGCTGCCCGCGCAGCGCCTTGAAGTCCGCCTCGGTGAACTCGCGCCCGTCGCGCTTGAACGCGGCGCGCGCCTCGCCGGCGAGGTGCGCGCAGACCTCGGTCGCCACCTTCTCCGCCGTGCCGGTCTTCGTCCCCATCGCGACGCCGCGTCGCGCGATGTGGCGGCCGGTGCCGATCTCGGCGCCGGTGCGCATCATGTCGCGCACGGTCGCGCACGCGTCGGCGGAGAAGACGCGCTCGCCCGCGGCGCGCGGCAGCTCGACGCGCTTCCCGTCCTGCTCGACCGCGCGCACGAGGTTGAGCGGCTTCCACACGCCGCCGCGCGCGATCGCGGCGAGGCCGGCCGCGTGCTGCCACAGCGTCGTGAGGAGCTCGTGCCCGAACGAGATCGAGGCGTGCGTCCAGTTCTTCTTCCACGGGAGCGGCGGAACGTAGCCGGGGTGCTCGCGCCCCAGCCCCGCGCCGGGGAAGGCGGCGTAGCCCAGCGCGCGAACGCGCGCGCGGAAGAGCTCGGCGTCGACGCGCTGGCCGATCTGGACGAGGCCCGCGTTCACCGAGAAGGCGAAGCTCTCGCGGGCGGTGATCACGCCGGTCTTGCTGCCCTCCGCCTCGTGGATCACGCGCGAGGAGCCCTCCAGACGGTAGTGCCCGTGGCCGACGTCGAACGTGCTTTCGGGGCGGACGACGCCCGCCTCGAGGGCGGTCGCCATCGTGACCATCTTGAAGGTCGAGCCCGGCGTGAAGGCGTAGTAGACCGGCGCGAAGGGCTGGACCGCGTACTTCTCGACCGAGTCGGCGGCGAGCACGTCGCCGCTTTCGAGGTCGAGCGCGATCGCCATCGCGAGCGCGGGCTCGTGCTTCGCCATCACGCGAGAGAGCTCGCGGCGCAGCTCGCGCTGGAGGTCGAGGTCGAGCGTGGTCTCGACGCACGGCGGCTCCTCGCCCTCGGACCACCCGAGGAAGTAGCGCGTGCGGCCGAGGCTCTGGTTTCTGTGCACCAGGAAGCGGTAGGCCGAGGCGGCCGGCGGGCGCAGCGAGACGCCGTCGGCGAGCAGGCGCTCGCAGAGGAGCTCCAGGCCCGAGCGCGGCTGGTCCTCGGTCTCGTCGCCGCGGATGCGGCCCCAGCTCCCAAGGATCTCGGGCGCGGCCGCGGCGCCCTCTCCAAAGGGGGCGCGCCGATCGCGGCCGTGCACGAGGCGCATCTGCAGCGGCGAGACGCCTTCCTTGCGGAGAAGCGCCTCGAGCGCGAGCTTCTTGTGCGGCGGAACGCCCTCGACCGCGACGCAGTGGCCGGTGGGCATCAGCCGCTCCCACAGGAACTTGCGGCAGGCCTCGTTCGCCTCCGGCTTCAACGGATCGGTCGCTCCGGCGACCACCGCGCGCCCCGGCGTGTTCAGGCAGACGGAGAGCCCGTCGAGCAGCCGGCGCGTCCAGCGCGACGGGCGGCGCTCGCCGTGAAGCTCGCGCTCCTCCTTCGAGAGCAGGACCGCCGGCTGCCACACGAGCTTGTAGCTCGGCGGCGCGCCGGCTTCCGCGTCGAGCGCGACGTCGATGCCGTTGAGCGGAGGGCCTTCGCCCGCGCCGCTCGCGCGCCAGGCGAGGACGGCGGTCGCTTGCTTGGGCGTGAGGCTCAAGCCCGACACCTCGATCACCCCCTCGGTCGCGTCGGGCAGCATGCGGCGCAGGAGCGCGTCCGCGTCGCGGACGTCGTACCCGTCGTCGAGCGCGGCCGCGATCACGAAGGCCATGTGGTCCGGCGTGTGCGCGAGCCACATGCTGCGCGGCGAGACGACGAGGTCGAACCGCTCGACGAAGCGCGCGGCGGTGCGGCCGCGCGCGTCGACGATGTCGTAGGCCGGCGCGAGCCCGGGCTCGTCCACCCAGCGCTCGTCGGACCGTTCGCCGGCGAGCGTGACGTCGGCCACCGCGATGGCCACCCAGACCATCACGCAGGCGATGACGACGAAGGCGCTCATCGGGCGGTAGCCGGACTCGGAGAGGAACCGGCGGCCGATCACTCCTCGGCCTCCGTGTCGGCGGGCGGTTCCGCGGGAGAGTCGATGGTTTCGCCGCGGAGGAGGCGCTCCTCCTCCTCGGCGATGCTCCAGGACAGCCGGTCGATCGCGACCTCGAGGGCTTCGCACTCGCGCTGGCCGCGGTCGAGCGCGCGGCCGCGCGCGTGGTTCTCCGCGGCGACCCAGGAGGTCCAGAGACCGACGCCGAGCACCAGGAGTCCGAGAACGACCGAGAGCGCGGTGCGGACGTTCACACCCGCCCCCCGCGGGGGCGTCCGCCCCGCGCTCTCAAGCCGTTCAGACGGGTCGCCGCCCGCAGCCGCGCGGAGCGCGCGCGCGGGTTCGCGCGCACCTCGCTCCGCTCCGGCTCGACCGGCTTTTTCGTGAGGAGCTTCCAGCGGCCTTCCTTCGCCCCCTGCTGCAGGAAGCGCTTCACCTGGCCGTCCTCGCCGGACTGGAAGGTGATGACGGCGAGCTTGCCGCCGGGGACGAGCTCCGCCTGCGCGAGGAGCAGCCCGCGGGCGAGCTCCTCGGCCTCTTCGTTCACCGCGCGCCGCAGGGCGAGGAAGGTCTTCGTCGCCGGGTGCGTCTTGCCGGTGCGGCCGCCGACGGCGTTCGCGACCGTGTCGGCGAGCGGCAGCGTGCGCGTGAAGGGCACGTTCCGGCGCGCGGCGACGATCGCCTTGGCGATGCGCCGCGAGCGCCGCTCCCCGCCCTCGTGGTAGATCAGGTCGGCGAGGTCGCGCTCGTCCCAACGGTTGACGATGTCGGCGGCCGTGCGCTTGAGGCGCGGGTCCATGCGCATGTCGAGCGGCCCGTCGGCCTGGAAGGAGAAGCCGCGCTCGGGACGGTCGAGCTGCATCGAGGAGGAGCCGAGGTCCATCAGCATCCCGACGACGCGCCGGATGCCGGCGCGCTCTAGCAGCTCCTCGAGCTCCGACACCCTGCCCTGCGCGATCGTGACGCGGTCGGCGAAATCGGCCAGCTCCTCGCGCGCGAGCTCGAGCGCCTCGGGATCGCGGTCGATGCCGAAGAGCTCGACCAGGGGGAAGGCGGCGAGAATCGCGCGCGCGTGGCCGCCGGCGCCGAGGGTTGCGTCTACGATGCAGCCCGTGAAGACCGCCGCGGGATCGTCGGGGCCGAGGGCCTGGAGGACGGCGTCGACGAGCACCGGCGTGTGCTGTCGTTTCTCCCCGTCGCTCACCATGCACCCCCCCGATGCGTTCATCTCCTCCCCTGCGCGTGTGGCTCAGCCTTCCCCCGGCGGTCCTGACGTCGGCTCACCCAGAAGGACGCCGTCGAGCTTGTCGAAGTCGGCGTCGTGCTCTTCGTTGAAGGCCTCCCAGGCCTTCTTGCTCCAGATCTCCGCGCGGTCGGCGCAACCGACGAGGACGACCTCGTCCTCGAGGCCCGCGACGCGGCGGAGCTTGTCGGGAATCAGGAGGCGGCCGGCCTTGTCGATCGAGCAGCGCTGCGCGTTCGAGAAGAAGAGCCGCTGCATCCGGCGGAGCTCTTCCCCGCCGAAGGCCTGGAGCTTCATCCGCTCGAGCGCGCTGGCGAAGGACGCCTCGGGGAAGAGGAAGAGGCAGCGTTCGAACCCGCGGGTCAGCATCACCGGGGTCTTCTCCTCCTTCCCGGAGCGAAGCTCGTCGAGGAAGCGGCGCGGGACGACGACGCGCGATTTCGCGTCCAGCGAATGGGTCGACTCGCCGAGGAGCACTTCAGGACCCGTTCTCGCATTGGTTGACTACCACTTCGCGTCACCTTCTGACACTTCGCGATCATAAATGGCACCCGGTTCCCCGCCATAGCAAAACGGCCGAAAATCGGCCTTTCCAGGCCGTGAGGGGCGATTTGAGGGGCGGCGGCCGGGGGTGGAGAGGCGATATGTGGTAGGCGGGTGGAGGGGATGCCCTAGATGTAGGGGGTCTATGCCGGGCCGCCGGGGGCGCAGGAATCTCGCCGGACCGCTCGTGGGCCGACGGCCACGGTCTCGCCGGACCGCTGCGGTGCGGTCGGTGACGCTCTCGCCTAGGTCGTACGGGTGGAAGGGGCGGCGCTCGACTCCGTTCGGGACGGAGGTGCGGGGGTGCTTGCCGGCTTCGATGCTTCCCTCAGCGCCGCCCCGCGAGCGCGACGGCGCGAGCCCGCGGAAAAGTGGCCCGTCCTCGGGCCGCTTTGACGCGTGAGGACGCGCGCGAAGCGAGCATGTCCGTCAGCCGCCGCAGGCGGCGGTCA
>JANQEJ010000316.1 GCA_028278425.1 Planctomycetota bacterium
GCGGAGAGGTGGCAGAGCGGCTGAATGCGCTAGATTGCTAATCTGGTGACTCCACTATTCGGGGTCCGCGGGTTCGAATCCCGCCCTCTCCGCCATCCCATGCGCAAGGGTCTAGCTCTCCTCGTCCTCGTCGCCGCCAGCGGTTGTGCCGCCCATCGCACGATCACGGTGACGTCCGAACCCTCGGGGGCGGGGGTTTGGCTCGACGACGAGCCCATCGGGGTCACGCCGCTCGAGCACGAGTTCTTCCACTACGGCACGCGGCGGCTGACGCTGCGCAAGGAGGGATACGGGACGCAGTCGCGGCAGGTCGACATCGAGCCGCCCTGGTACGCGGCGTTCCCGATGGACCTCGTGACCGAGATCCTCCTGCCGGTGGGCTGGCGCGACGACCACCCCTACCACTTTCCCCTCGTCGAGGGCGAGGACGAGCTGACCCTCCCGACGCTGCAGTCGGTGCTCGACCGCGCGCAGGCGCTCCGCACCGCGGGCCCGGACGGACCGCAGGAGCTGCCGCCGGCGCTCACCGAAGAGGGCAAGCCCGTCGAGAAGCCGCGGTGACCGGTCGCGCCGTCGTCATGGGGCTCGGCAGCTTCGGCGGCGGCGCGGGGGCCGCGCGCTACCTCGCCGGCGAGGGCTACGACGTCACCGTCACCGATCTGCGCGCGCCGGAGGAGCTCGACGAGGCGCTGGCGAGCCTCGCGGACCTTTCGCTGCGGGCGGTCCTCGGCGAGCACCGGATGGAGGACTTCGAGCGCGCCGACCTCGTCGTCGCCAACCCGGCGGTGCCGCCGGCGAGCCCGTACCTGTCGAGCGCGCGCGGCGCCGGCGCGCGCGTGACGACCGAGATCGAGCTCTTCCTCGAAGCGGTGCCCGCGCGCGTCGCGTGCGTGACCGGGACGCAGGGCAAGAGCTCGACGTGCCGGATGGCCGCGGACTT
Source organism: Planctomycetota bacterium (assembly GCA_028278425.1). Taxonomy (GTDB): domain Bacteria; phylum Planctomycetota; class UBA1135; order UBA1135; genus JANQEJ01. Next base: position 941 of record JANQEJ010000316.1, read on the forward strand.
CCTCGCGGCGGCGGGCTTTCGCACGCACCTCGGCGGGAACATCGGCGGCTCGCTGCTCGGCGCGCTCGCGGAGATGCGCCCCGACGACGTCTGCGTGCTCGAGCTGTCGTCCTACCAGCTCGACCTCGTGGCCGCGCCGGAGGAGCTGCCCGCGCGCGTCGAAGCGGTGGCGATCACGAACGTCCTCGCGGACCACCTCGAGCGTCACGGCGGATGGGACGACTACGCGCGCGCGAAGCGGCGCGTGCTCGCGCTCCTGCGCGAGGGCGGGACGGCGTTCCTGCCGGGCGACGACGCGCGGCTCGCGGCTTGGCGGCCGGCGCGCGGGCGGCGCGTCGACGTGTGGCGCGGCGCCGCGAACGGACCCGGCCTCTTTCTCGAGGAAGGGCTCTTCCGCTGGGACGAGGCCGAGCTCGGCCGGATCGCCGACCTGCGCGTCCCGGGCGACTTCCAGCGCGGCAACGCGCTCTTCGCCCTCGGCCTCGCGCGCGCGCTCGGCGCCCCCGCGGCCGAGCTCGCGCGCGCCGTCGGCGAGGCGCGCGGCCTGGAGCACCGGCTCGAGGACCTCGGCCGGCGCGCCGGGCGGCGCGTGATCGACAACGCGGTCTCCACGACTCCCGATTCGACGGTGGCCGCGCTGTGCTCGCTCGACGCGGGCTGCACCCTGATCTGCGGCGGCGAGCCCAAGGACCTGCCCCGCGGCGAGCTCGTCGAGGTCGCCGCCGAGCGCGTCGCCCACGCGGTCACCTTCGGCGCCGCCGCCGCCGCGTTCGCGCGCGAGCTCGACGCCGCCGGCGTGCGTACCACCGCCGTCGACACCGTCGAGGCCGCGGTCGAGGCGGCCTTCGCCGGCCCGGACCGCGGCGACGTGCTCTTTTCCCCCGCCTGCGCGAGCTTCGATGCCTACCGGAATTTCCGCGAGCGCGCGCTCGCGTTCCGCGCGGCGTTGCCGCCGCTCGACGAGGCGGAAGGCGACGGAGGAAGCCTGTGAGCGATCTCCTGCTCGACGATCCCGCGCTCCTCGCGCGGCTGGCCCCCTACGCGCGTCACGCGGTCGGCGAGGCGGCGCGCTTCGCGCGCAAACTGCACGCGGAAGAGGTCGCGCCGGAGCACCTGCTCTCCTCGCTCATGTTCGACGAGGACTGCGCCGCGTCGCGCGTCGTGATCCACGCCTTCGCCGACCCCGAGACGATCGCGACCGAGGTGCTGGCGCTCTGCCCCGGCATCACGGTGGTCGGCTCCGCGCGCTGTCTCCCGTTCTCGGTCCGCGGCGTGGAGCTCCTCTTCGCCGCACGCGCCGGCGCGGCGGCCGTCCGCTCCGTCTCGGTCGAGCCCGCCCACCTCTTCGCCGCGGCGGCGGAGCACCTGGACACCGAGGCGCGGTCCCGGCTGACGGACGCCGGCTTCAGCGCGGCTCCGCCGGCGGCCGCGCCGGCCGCCGGCGCGGAGGGCGAAGCCGTGGCGGAGGAAGGCCCGCTCTTCCGGAGCTTCTCCACCGCGTCGAAGCGCGTGCTCGGCGCGGCCGGCAACGCCGCGGCGCGTTTCGAGCGCGACGCGATCGCCCCCGCCCACGTGCTGCTCGGCTGCCTCGAGATCGACGAAGCGTTGCGCGACGCGGCCGGCCTGACCGTCGCCCGGACGCGGATGCTCCTGAGCGACCGCGACGCCGATCCCACGCCGCCACCCAGGGGGAGCCTGCCGGCCGGCGCCGAGCTCGCCGCCCTGCTCGCCCGCACCGCCGCGGACGCCGACACCCTGGGCCTCCTGGGCGCGATCCTGGACCACGGCGCGTCGGAGCTCCGTCAGCTCCTGACCCGACAGAAGGTCACCGCCGCCGTCGTCGGGCGCTGCCTGGGGGTGTTCCAAGATCCGGATCCCCCCGGACCGATATAGATGGTGGAAGGAAAGGGCTCCTCTAGACTATAGAGGAGCCTCGAAGCCATGGATTGCCAGGTCTGCAGCAAGCGCCCCGCCACCGTCCACATCACCGAAGTCTTCGAGCTCTCGACCCAGGAGGGCGTGCCGAGCAAGCTCGAGCAGAAGCACGTCTGCGACGACTGCGCGCGCGTGATGCAGCTTCCGCACATGCCGGTCATGAAGAAGACGGCGGTGAACATCTGGAAGCTCCTCCAGCAGTCCGCGCAGAAGTCCCTGAAGGAGGGCGGGCTCAAGTGCCCGGACTGCGGGATGACGCTGGCCGAGTTCCGCAGCAAGGGACGGCTCGGGTGCCCGAACGACTACGAGGTCTTCCGCCAGCACCTCGACCCGCTCCTGCAGCGGATCCACAACGCCACCGAGCACTCGGGGCGCGTCCCGGGACTCGACGACGACGAAATCGAGCGCCGGCGCGCGATCAGCGAGCTGCGCGAGAAGCTCGAGAGCGCGATCCGCGAGGAGGCCTACGAGCACGCAGCTCGCCTGCGGGACCAGCTCGCGGCGCTCGAGACCGACGCCGGGTAGCGAGCGCAAGTCCGCCCCGAAGCGGCCCCTAGGGCCTTTTTTTCCCGCACCCCCACGGGAGGCGTTGCAAGGGGACGGCGCCAGGCGGCTTAATGTGGGGCCCCCGTCCCGAAGGGCGGTAAACCCGACCCCCCTTTCGGGTCGAAAGGCTAGGCAGCATCCCCTATGGGTGCCTCGCCCTGCCGGGACCCTACGATCGCAGCACGCACGGAGATCGACCCACCATGTTTGATCGGTTCACGGATCGCGCCAAGAAGGTGATGAACCTCGCCCGCCAGGAGGCGCAGCGGTTCAACCACGAGTACCTCGGCACGGAGCACATCCTCCTCGGGCTCGTCCAGGAGGGCAGCGGAGTGGCCGCCAACGTGCTGCGGAACATGGGCATCGACCTCTCGAAGATCCGCACCGAGGTCGAGAAGCTCGTCAAGACGGGCCCGTCGATGGTCACGATGGGCCAGCTTCCCTTCACGCCGCGGGCGAAGAAGGTCCTCGAGCTCTCCATGGAGGAGGCCGGCAACCTCGGCCACAACTACATCGGCACGGAGCACCTGCTGCTCGGCCTGATCAAGGAGAACGAGGGCATCGCCGCGAAGGTGCTGACCAACCTGGGCGTGAAGCTCGAGGACGTCCGCGAGGAGGTGCTCGAGTTCCTCGGCGCCGAGCCGGGCGACGACGACGACGACGACGAGGTCACGGGCGAGGGCCCGGTCGGCGGCGGCGGCGGCGGGAAGAGCAAGACGCCCGCCCTCGACTCGTTCGGCCGCGACCTCACCGAGCTGGCCCGCGAGGGCAAGCTCGACGCCGTGATCGGCCGCGCCGACGAGATCGAGCGCGTGATCCAGATCCTCTCGCGGCGCACGAAGAACAACCCGGTGCTCCTCGGCGAGCCCGGCGTGGGCAAGACCGCGATCGTCGAGGGGCTGGCGCAGAAGATCGTCGCCAACGAGGTGCCCGAGCTGCTGCGCAACAAGCGCATCGTCGTCCTCGACCTCGCGCTGATGGTCGCCGGCACGAAGTACCGCGGCCAGTTCGAGGAGCGCATCAAGGCGGTGATGACCGAGGTGCGCCGCGTGCGCGACGTCGTGCTCTTCATCGACGAGCTCCACACGCTGGTCGGCGCCGGCGGCGCCGAGGGCGCGATCGACGCCTCCAACGTGCTGAAGCCGGCGCTCTCGCGCGGCGAGATCCAGTGCATCGGCGCGACCACGCTGGACGAGTACCGGAAGCACATCGAGAAGGACGGCGCCCTCGAGCGCCGCTTCCAGTCGGTCAACGTCGAGCCGCCGACGCCGGACGAGACGATCGAGATCCTCCAGGGCCTGAAGGACAAGTACGAGGTCCACCACCGCGTCCGCTACTCGGACGAGGCGCTGGAGCAGGCGGTCGAGCTCTCGACGCGCTACATCAACAACCGCTTCTTGCCGGACAAGGCGATCGACGTCATGGACGAGGCCGGCGCGCGCGTGCGGCTGAAGAACATGGTCGCGCCGCCCGACCTGCGCGATCTCACGACGAAGATCGAGGAGCTCGACCGCGCCAAGGAGGACGCGGTCCACAACCAGGAGTTCGAAAAGGCCGCGAAGCTGCGCGACGAGGCCTACCAGCTCCGCAAGAAGCGCGAGGAAGAGCAGAAGGACTGGCGCTCGAAGCAGGCCGAGCTCGAGTCGACCGGCACGGTCGAGGTGGACGACATGCAGGAGACGGTCTCCAAGATGACCGGCATCCCGCTGACGCGCCTCGAGCAGGCGGAGGCCGAGCGGCTCCTCAAGATGGAGAACGAGCTCGAGTCCGTCGTCATCAACCAGGCGGACGCGATCAAGGCGATCGCGCGCTCGGTGCGCCGCTCGCGCTCGGGGCTGAAGGACCCGCACCGCCCGATGGGCTCGTTCATCTTCCTCGGCCCCTCCGGCGTCGGGAAGACGTACCTGTGCAAGCAGCTCGCGAAGTTCATGTTCGGTGACGCGGACGCCGTGATCACGATCGACATGAGCGAGTACATGGAGAAGCACAACGCGTCGCGCCTGGTCGGCGCGCCGCCCGGCTACGTCGGCTACGAGGAGGGCGGCCAGCTCACCGAGCGCGTGCGCCGGCGTCCCTACTCCGTCGTCCTGATGGACGAGATCGAGAAGGCGCACCCGGACGTGTTCAACATGCTCCTCCAGATCATGGAGGAAGGACGCCTGACCGACTCGTTCGGCCGCCACGTCGACTTCCGCAACACGATCCTCATCATGACGTCGAACCTGGGTTCGCACATGATGACCGCCGGCGGCGGGCTCGGCTTCGGCAAGACCAGCGGCACCGAGGCGAGCCTCGAGGACAAGAAGAAGAAGATGCGCGCCGACGTCATGGCCGAGGTCGAGCGCCACTTCCGCCCCGAGTTCCTGAACCGCGTCGACGAGCTGATCGTGTTCAACTCGCTGACGCGCGAGAACCTGGAGATCATCCTCAAGCTGCAGCTCGCCGAGGTTCTCGAGCGGATCGAGAAGCGCGGCGTGAAGGTCGAGCTGGACTCAGGTGCGACCGACTTCCTGATCAAGAAGGGCTTCAGCGAGGACTACGGCGCACGCCCGCTGCGCCGGGCCATCGAGCGGTACGTCGAAGACCCGCTCGCCGAGGAGATCCTCCGCATCGGCGAGGACGCGCAGGCCACGTTCCGGGCCTTCGTCGACGGCGACCCCGAGGAAGCCGAGGCGTTGACCTTCGAGCACGTCGAGCAGCCCGCCCCGAAGGAGGAGCCGCCGCCGGTCGAGGCCGCGGCCGCCACGGAAGAGGGCTGAACCGGCCCGGATCCTGTCCCAAGCTTCTACGCTCGGGGCAGGACTGTTGGAAACGCCTCCCCGGCGGCACAATGCTCCCTCGATCGACTCCGGAGCACCAGGAGGTCGCGCCATGCTCTCTTTCGCTCTCGCTCTCGCGCTCGTCGTCCCGGGCGTCGCCCAGGACAAGAAGAAGGACACGCCGCCGGATCCGAAGCGCGTCGAGGCCGCGGTCGAGACGCTCGAGCAGGCGCTGAAGGCGAAGGAGCCGAACGAGCGCGCGGCCGCGCTCCGCGACGCCTCGGAGGTCGTCCACGCCGACGTCATCAAGGTCGTCGCGCGCGGCTTCAAGGACGACCACAGAGACGTCCGGGCGGCCACGATCGAGGCGCTGCGGTTCATGGACCACCCCGACGCGCTCGAGCTCCTGCACAAGACCTACAAGAAGGACAAGAGCCTCGCGAAGGACGAGGAGCTCTTCGGCGCCCTGCTGCGCGCGATCGGCCAGCACGGCAGCAAGGACTCGATCAAGATCCTCGCCGACAACCCGTTCAAGAACCCCACGCGGCACGCGCTGACGGCGCGCATCTTCGGCCTCGGCAACATCCGCGACGAGCGCTCGGTGGAAGAGCTCATGGGGATGATGAAGAAGGTCGGGAAGACCAACGCCTACATGGAGGAGTTCCAGCTCTCCCTGATGGTCCTGACCGGCACGAACCAGGGGAAGTCGCGCGACGCCTGGACGAAGTGGTGGAACGACAACAAGAAGACCTTCGAAGTTCCGGAGAAGCTGCCGGTCCTGCCCGAGGGACACCGCTATCGTTGGGACCGGTTCTGGGGGCTCTACCACGTGAAGGGTCGCAACACGAAGCGCGAGGACCGCGGCGACGACCCCGAGGACGATTGAGCGCTGACCCGGCGCTGCAGGCGGCCGTCGCGCTCTTCAACGATGCGAAGTACCTCGCGGCCCACGAGGTGCTCGACGACCTCTGGGAGTCGACGGAGGGCGAGAGCTCGGACTTCTACAAGGGCCTGATCCAGGCGGCGATCTGCCTGCACCACTTCCAGGACGGCAACCCCTCCGGGGCGCGCAAGCTGTACAGCGGACACCGCCGCTACCTCGCCGGTTACCGGCCGCGCCACCTCGGCGTCGACGTCGAGGGTTTCCTCGCGGCGATGCAGCGGGCCCTCGGGCCGATGCTGCGCGCCCGACCCGGCGAGGAGCCTCCCTTCGACGCGGAGGCGCGCCCACTGCTCGAGCTCTCCGGCGAAAAGGCGTAACCGCTCGCCGCCCGGCCCGGTCTCCGGGCGTGACGATCCTGCATCTCGATCCGCGCTCCTCGAGCTGGCCGGAGGAGCTGCGGCAGATCGACGGACCGCCGCTGGAGCTC
>JANQEJ010000333.1 GCA_028278425.1 Planctomycetota bacterium
GAGGGGCGCCGCGTCGTCGCCGCGGAGACCGCCGACGGGCGCGCGCACGAGGGCACGCGCTTCTACCTGACGATGACGCTCTCCGACTTCGTCGCCGCACTCGACCCGCCGCCGCCGCCGGCGGTCGTCGCCGCGGGGCGCGGGCTCGCGCACCGCGACTTCCTCGTCGTCGCGCTGATCGCGGAGCGCGCGGGGCTCTTCCCCGACCAGTGGATCTACGTACACGACCCGGAGGTGCGCGTGGCGCGCGTGACGTGCTACGCGAACTGGTCCGCGGCGATGTCTCCGGGTCCGAGCACGACGGCCCTGGGACTCGAGTACTTCTGCGGGCGCGGCGACGCGCTGTGGAACCGTCCCGACGGGGAGCTCGTCGCGCTGGCGCGCGAGGAGCTCGAGCGGATTGGCTTCTCGGCAGACGGACCCGGCCGCGTGCACCGCTTCCGCGACGCCTATCCGGTCTACGACGGCCGCTACCGCGAGCGCAGAGCGCTGCTCCAGCGCTGGATCGGCACCGAGCTCGACAACGTGCAGCCCGCGGGACGCAAAGGCCTGCACAACTACAACAGCCAGGACCACGCGATGATGACGGCGACGCTGGCGGTGCGAAACGCGCTCGAGGGCGCGGCCTTCGACGCCTGGGCGGTGAACACCGACCGCGAATACGCCGAGGAGGGCTCCGCGCGCGAGGAGCTGGAGGAGCGGCTCGTGCCGCTGCGGGCCCGATGACGGAGCTGCGCGATCCCGCCCTGCCGCCCGCGGCCGACGTCGGCTCCTTTGCGGGCCAGGGGATCAGCGTGATCATCCCCGCCTACGCGGACCGGCCGCGCCTGCACCGCGCCGTCCGGTCGGTCGAGACGACGACGGACCTGCCCTTCGAGCTCGTCGTCGCGCTCGCCCCCCAGCAGGTGGCCGCCAACCGCAACGCGGGGCTGGCGCGCGCGACCCAGGACCTCTGCGCATTCCTCGACGACGACGTGGTGCTCCCCCCGGGCTGGGCGTCGCGGCTCGTCGCGGTGCTCGACGCGCGTCCCGACGTCGGCGCGGTGTCCGGCAAGCTCGTGTTCCCCGACGGCCGGCCGCAAACGCGCCGGCCGGACCTCGGCCCGGGCGAGCTCTGGGAGATTCCGATCCCGGGCACGTGCTTCGTCTACTGCCGCTCGCGCGTCGGCGATCCGTACTTCGACCAGACGTACCTCGGGTCGCAGTGGGAGGACACCGACTGGGTGTGGCAGCTCCGCGAGCGCGGCTTCCCGACCGTGATGACCGGCGACGTCACCGTCGTGCACGACCACCAGCTCTCGGAGAACCAGTGGTTCTTCGAGAACGCCGAGCGCTTCCAGCGGAAGTGGGGCCGCTTCCCGGCGGAACACGAGGTGGCCGCCATCACGCGGGAGGAGCTCGACGCAACGGATCCGCCGGCGGTCGGGTGACGGCCGCTAGGCTGTGGCCCGCATGACGAAGAAACGCCTCTTCTTCGCGGTCGTGCTCGCGCTCCTGATCGCCGACCAGGCGGTGAACTACACGGTGCTCCGCGACGGACGTCTCTTCGGCTTCTTCGTGGCGCCGTACGACCCGCCGCTCTTCACGTGGCCGCAGCTTCGATCGCGCGACACCGCCATCCGCATCGCCGCGGGCGACGAGGAGCTGCGCGCGCTCTCGACGATCGACCCCGAGCTCGGTTGGGCGCCGCCGCGGAACGAAACCGCCTTCGGCGCGCACTTCGACGTGCTCGGCGCGCGGATCAGCGTGCGCGAGCACGCGCTCGAGAAGGGCGCGGAACGGCGCATCCTCGCCATGGGCGGGAGCTTCACCCTCGGCGCCGAGGTCAAGGAGCACGAGGCCTGGGCTTCGCGGATCGAAGAGGCGTGCCCGCAGGTGGAGATCCTGAACCTCGGCGTCTCCGCCTACGGCATGGACCAGGCCTACCTGCGGTTCCTGCGCCGCGGCGCCGAGCTCGATCCGGACGAGGTCTGGTTCGGGCTCCTGCCCGCCGCGTCGCCGCGGGTCTCGACCCACTTCGGCCCGGCGTCGCAGAAGTGGGTGACGGCGGCGAACTTCAAGCCGCGCTTCCTCCCGCTCGACGGCGGCGGACTTCGACTCGTGGCGAACCCGGCGCCCAGCCACGCCGAGGCCGCGCGCCTCCTGACGGACCAGCGCGCCTTCTTCGACGCGCTGGTGGAGACCGACCTGTGGGTCGCGCGCTCTCCGGCGGCCTTCGCGCCGCGCGGCAGCCATCCGTCGCACTGGTTCACCACCTCGCGGCTCCTGGTCACGGCGATGGAGTCGGGCGACCGCGCCCTGGCGCCCTGGCTCGAGGATTCCGACAGCGAGATCTACCGCACGCTGCGGGAGCTCCTGCTCGCCTTCGACCGCGGGGCGCGCGATCTGGGCGCGGAGTTCAAAGTCCTCGTCCTGCCCGCCTACAGCGACCTGCACGCCCGCGCGGACGCCGGTCGCGCCTTCTGGCAGCCCTTGATCGACGACGTCGCGGCCGAGGGAATCGAGTGCTTCGATCTGTCGGACGCCCTGGTCGCCGCCGGCGCGCTCGAAGAGGAGGGCTGCTGGGCACTCAATTGGCACTACAGCCCGCATGGCAACCGGGTCGTCGCCGAAGCGATCCGGGAGCGCTGGCTCGCCGAATAGCCTCCCGACACGCTCGGGTGCGGCTGACGCCCGGAGGCCACCGGCGCAGATGCGCGAGTAGCTCTCCGAGCGTAGCGCTGCCATGGAGTCATTCAGCGCGAGGATGCCGGAAGCTGCTCGATCGGGAGCTGGACAGGATAGGCTCGAACCCGGATCGGAATCTCGCGCGGCGTCTCGTCGCCGGGCGAATACACCCGGGCAAGCTTCCACACGGTAGCGGTTCCGTCGGCGTGATGCTCGACGATCGGGTTCTCGTAGCTCAACGGAGCGCCATACGGGTCGAGATAGATTTCTGCCACATCCGGTCGCGGCGCATCGGGGATTGTCTCTACGTGCGCGAGCTGAAGGCCAGGCGGTTCACTCTCCACCGGCACCGTGGCAGCGGGCGTCTCCACGGCCGCCGGCTCCGTCGATACGTTCAGGAGGACCAGAGCCAGGAACGTAGTGATAGGAGCCAACGCGGCCGCGGCGAGCACCAGTGCATTCCGTGTCTTCATGGGAACGATCTCGTATCGTTGGAGCTAGCTCCTCAGGGTTGCAGATGAAGCGTGACCATCTGGGTGCTGTTCGCCGACAGCGAGCTTGGGTCCAGAACGGTCCCTTGACCATGAAGGACCGCTCCGGCGAAGGCGGCGGCCACGGGAAACTGCGTGCCGGTGAAGGCTCCCTCGGTCGGGAAGGAGAAGACGATCGGCGTGGCGGTTCCAGCGCTGGTCGTCGCGTTGAAGACATTGTCCAGGGCCAAGAGGAGATAGCTCCCGTAGTACGGGATACCGGGCGGCGGTATCGGCGTTAGAGCGAATCCTGAGACGGCGACGTTGCTGAGAACCGACGCGTCGTGGAGACTGCGGATCTCGAGGCCCACCGTTGCCTGTCCCGATCCGACGGAGAGGTAAAGACCGTTGAGGGCCCCTCCGCCGTTGGGAGATGGTTCGAGCCCGGCGCCGAGGCCGGTGTCCGCCACCACGTTGAGCACGGGCTCCGCGAACGTCGCCCAGACCGCGGGCGTGTGAGCCCAGGAGTTGGGAACCACCACACCGCCGCCGAGATGGAAGCCGCCGAAGGGACTCGCTAGCGCGGGATCGATCCCCGGAGTCTCATTCGTGCTGACGGCACCTTGAAGCGTGTACACGCCCAAGCCGCAGGTTCCTCCTGAGTGGTTCATACCGCCGGGGGCGAAGTACGTGAGCGCCGCGTCGCAGACGCCGTTGCAGACGATGTCCACGCCCGTGCCAGGCTCTCCCCCCGGGTAGAGGCTGACCTCGACGAAGTAGCCGTTGACGAATCCGGGGGGAGGGCAGTCGCCGCCGGTGGGCGAGCAAAGCGTCGGGGCGATCGTACACGGGTTCCCGAGGCCGGAGTCGCCCAGCGAAATGAACAGGTACTGGTCGCCTCCGGAGTTGCTCGGCGTGGCCGGATTGCCAAACGTGGCCGGGTTGTTGAGGAAGAGGGGCTCTCGACTCCCCGCGTTGCCCGAACCCGAGTAGGTGCAGGCAAAGCAGGGATCCGTGCAAGCCGTCGTGCCCTTGTCGGTCACGTGGGCTGTGGACTCGATCGCACGCGTGATCGCGCGGTCGTAGAAGCTCGCCGTCGTCGTCCAATCCGTCTTGAACAAGTACTCCATCGTCCCATCGAGCCGGATCTTGCCGCGCGCGCACGTCAGCACCTCTCTGGCCAGAATCCCCCAGAAGAAGTCACCGTCAAGGTCTGGGGGAAACGTCCCGACCGGCGCGCCCACGCTGGGCTTGCTCAGGAAGCGAACGGTCTCCGGACCGTTGTTGAGCGGTATGTCGTTGCCGGAGCGTCCCGTCCCGATCTGGATCGACACCGTCTGAGGGGCGAGGATGACGGGCGATCCGATGGGAGTCCCGTCGGGCTGGACCTGGGCCACCCCCACCAGGTTGATCGCGTTCTTGACTTCCGTGGCGGTCGCCCCGGCGGCGACGGAGCACACGAAGGTCGGCTCGAGACCGGTCCCGAGGACCGCCACGGTGGTCAGGTCGCCTGCAAAGGCCCAAAAGTTCGCTCCCGACACCTGCTCGAACGCGAGCTCGGACGTCGCGTTCTGCGGGAATCCGGTGGGGCTTTGCATTCCCTCGTTCACAAGCCACACCTCGTCGACGGAAGTGACCGCCGTTCCGGTCACCGAGAGGCCCAGGGCGACGAGGTTGGAGGGGGGGAATTCAACCCCCTTGAAGACGACGCTGGCACGCGCTGAGCCGCCTGAGCCCGGCGGCGAAACCGGGCTCGATGGCTGCAACCCATCGGTAGTGACGAAGTCGATGCTCGTCCCTTGGTGCATGTAGACGCAGGCGTCCGGACCGGACTGCGCGGTCGCAGCGTGAGCGAAGGCGAGCATCGAAAACGTGAGGAACGCGGTGCGAACACCGTGCGGTTGGAAAACAGCGGCTGATGAATCGTTCATTCTAGTGTGTCCTTTCGCCGTCTTTCGGGTCGGAAGACAGGGATGCCACCCACAGGACGACCGGCATCGGCCTCGCAACGCGCTTTCCTGCCAGCTAGCCCCTTTCTGGACCCGGGTAAACTGTGCGGTTCACGGACCTGGGGACTCGGCAACCGGAGAGCGTTGCAGCAATCGCGAGGATTCCGTCCGGCAACGTTCCATTGGGACGGTCTAGCCAGAAGGTGTGGAACGAATCAGATGGGCCGGGCCTTGCTCGTTCCGCTACGCAGGCTCTCGATTCCGATCGTCAAGGGGTGGTTACGACCTATCGTCTCTCAAGCGGCACAACGACCGTCGCCTGGGAGTCAGCAACTAGTTGGACCCACTCTGAGAACTCTTCAGGAGTCCGGTATGTCTCCGTCTCAATAGGGTCTAGAGAGATACGATAGTAGCCGGCATCGGCAACGCCGAAGACCATCTTGGAGCCTCTGTTGTCCTGCCAGCGAAATCGCACGCGCTCTCCGCCCCTCTTGATCCTCAGCCTTTCTCTTATCTTCCCATCGGTCACTATTTCGTAGGGAGGAATCCTCGTTCCTTCTTCCTCGAACACGAGCTCAAATGCATACGAAGGCCCTAGCTCTATCACGCATTCGTTGATGCCCTGCGCCACGACTTGTATCCGGTCTTCCTCTCCAATCGGGCGCCGTGGACCGGTATCGAGGCGGACCCGACCTGGCACCGTGAAGAACCGAAGCCCGTTCGCAAAAGGTTCAGCTCTGCCGCCGCTCTTCCGGAGGACTTCGATCGATTGGTCGGCGGTTTGCGGAGCCGGCCACCACGAGAGGCGTACGGTTCCGTCCCGCGCCAACGCGCCGCTTCGCGAATCGGTCAGTTGAACTCGGACCTCGGCCAATTCGGGGATCTCGATGGACTGGTAGGAGCTCGTTCCCGCCGCAACTTCGAAGACCTCTGAGAGGAAGCCAAAGGGAGCCACGCTGACGAAATAGCGTCCCGAAGGAACCGGGTCGGCCTGCCATTCGAATCCGCCGGCTGGACTCGCGCTCATCTGCTTGATCGGGATCTTGACCTCGTGCGGACTCCCTCGCGCAGCCTCGAGCGGATGTAGTCCTAGGACGACGTCACGGTGCTGTGCCGAAGGCGGAAGCAACAGGGAACCTCCGACAATGCCCTTCCCGTACGGCAACGGCGGAAGCGCTAGCGCCATGAGCACCGCCGCCGACTCTCCCGGCCCTAATTCAATTGTGTCCGTTGCCAGAACGAATCCACCTTCTTGCCCCCCTGGGAATGTCAGCGCGCCGACCACGCGGTACCGGCGCGGATTCAAGCCGGTCACGCGGATGGGCTCCGCGATCTCGCCCGTCAACGCGCTCTCTAGGACAAGGTCATCCTTCTCCGCTGTATGGAGGCGCAACCAAAACCGCGATCCGTACTTCGCGTACAAGCTCGGATCGTAGTTCGCAAGGGTGACCGTCAAGTCGGCGCCCGGTTCCAGATAGACAGGTCTCTCTCCACCGCTTCGCAGGTCTACGCTTAACGATTTCCACCCGTAGTTCTTGCTGCGAACGAAGAACGCGGCTTCCTTCGCTGTCTGATGCCGTGGGCTTCCCGCGTCCGTTTCCCCGGGCGACAGTTCGAGGGTCCGGCCCGCGGAGTCGGATATGACGTACCGGCGTACGCCGGAGAGGTCTTCGTCGAGTTGAGGTAGAACGTTGACGGGAGACTTCAAGCCAGACACGCCGGCGTATGTCACGGTGTCGACGCCCGGATGGTCGTGGCTCGGGTAATCGACGGCGATGATCTCAACGTCTTCCAAGCTCGCCCTTGAGTCCTTGTCGACAGCCTGAATCTCGAAGGACGGCAGCGACTGTGCATCCGCGCCACCGACGGTTCCCGCTGGCATGTCTCCGGATCGGAGCTGGCGCGGTGCTAGCGGTGCTCTCCCCCCCAGCGAAACCGGTTCCGTCGTCAGCGAGCTTCCGTCTTGTCTCTGGATGCGTGGTGATTCCGGGCCCACCACGGAAGTCGAGGAGTTAGCGACGAGCGCGTGAACGGTAACGACGACGGCAAGCGGCAAGAGTGCCAAGGCAGCCCAAGGCAAGAGGGCTACCGCGGACTTCAACGGAGTTCCCCGGGTGCTTGATTGCTGAAACGCGGAACGGACACCGTCGCCGAGCTCACCGACGTCGGCGTGGGCAAGGAGCACTGCGATGGTAGAGCTCTCGATGCCGTAGCGCTTCAGTCGAGTTGTGAGCATGCTCCTGCCGCGGCTTATCCAAGAGCGTACGGTGACCTCCTTGGCCCCAGTGATGCGCGCGATCTCTGCGTACGTTCGTCCTTCGAGAAGGTGCAGATTCAGCGCGGATCGATACGGCTCTTCGAGCTGGTCGATCTCGGTTCGTACGATCCGCGACCACTCCATCTGGATGCTCTCATCAACGGGCGCGAGCACGGCGGCCGGCTGCAACCCCTGCGATTCAATCTCTTTCCTCCTCGCTCGAGCACTCCAGAAACGGCGCAGTTGGTTCCTTACGATCGCTCTTCGATACCGCCTTGGGTCGCGGCCTCTTGCCGCCGGCTTGGTGAGGATCGTCAGGAATGCCTCCTGAACGGCATCGTCGGCGTCACAATCACTGGGAGCCGCTTGGCGAGCAATGCGCTGCATCGACGCCAATTCAGCCCTAACGTCATCTTCGGAACGTTCCATCAACGCTGGTAAGAGTCAGAGCACGCCACAATCGTACCCGTTGCAGGATTCGACGGAGGTCTCCTCCAACCCCTCGTAACACCCACATCCTACGAGGGTTAGAGTCAACGGCCCAACTTCGTTGGAGCTTCCCGTCAGCGAGCGGAAGGGGTGCCTCGTTGGCACTGGGAAGCCCGAGCGCCGATTCTCCTGATCTCCTTGCAACGTTCCCCGCGCGCCGGTTCTCCCAGTCCTACCGGCGGCTAATAACCCGAGGTTCGGCTCTTCGCCAAACCGACTAGCAACGAAAGGTGAGTCCTATGTCCCATCGACGCCTCAACTCGGTGTCCCAAGTCAAGAGTCTGCTATTCGCTTTCGCGCCCATTGCCCTGGCGTCGCTCGCCGCCAGCCAACAAGTGAGCTACCACTGCGATTGCAGGAACGGTGAGGACAAAGGTGGAACGGCTCAGGACTGTGATACGGCTTCGATGGAGTGTTGCCGGGACTGCGAGAACAACGGCGGCGTGGGGTTCTTCGGGTGTGAGACCTGGCCACGGCTCCCGATCAGGCTTCCTCTGGCCGGCCAGACGGCCGGTGGGTTCAGCCTGGCAACGGACGCCGACCTTTCTGCGGTCGTCGCGGTGGATGCCAACCAAGAGGTTCAGCTCATGACGTCCGATGGCAAGGGAATCGGCTGGTCAGGTCCGCAGCGAGCTGATTCCGATTCCACGGGCGCTCCCAAGCTGGTCGTCCAGGGAACCAACCCGATCCTCGGGGGCAGGTTCTATTGCCTCTGGAAGGAAGACGGCGGTGCCACATCCGAGCTGCATTACAACATCTACGACGAGGCCACTATGCAGTTCGTGGGAGACACCGTCGTTCCCAAAGCAACACCAGGCGTCAGCACAGTGGAAGACTACCATGCCGCCGGTACCAAGGACGGCAGTGCGACCATCGAGTTGTTCCACGTTGCACAGGTTGTCAGAACCCCTGGAGGGTCAGATCAGCTTGTCGTCGTGAGCGTCTACAACGGCGTTCCTCTCCCCTCCGCCGTACTGGCGACGGACGTGGCCATTCGCAACGTCCATCTCGCTGCCGAAGGTGACAAGCTGGTTGTTGCCTGGGAGGATTCTCGAAACGGAGTCTTCCATGCCTTCGTCCGATCTAGCGGCGATGGTGGACTTACCTTCGGCGGGGAAACCCAAGTCAGCGGAGCGAAAGCAGGGGAAGCCGGCGATATGAACGTCGGCCTCACGCGCAACACCGTAGTCATCTCGTGGGCCGAGGCCGTACCCGGCACAAAAGAGGAGCAGTTGGTTGTCGTCGTTTCGACCGACGGAGGAAACAGCTACGGTTTCCCTACGGTGGTCGGAAGCTACGTCGCAGGAGTCCATGACGTGGACGAACCCTCCACTGCGGTCCAGCTCTCTCAGAACATCCTTGTCACTTGGGTCGACAATCGCACCGGGGCTGACGAGGTCTACTTCACCAGCTCTTTGGACGGCGGGTCGACTTGGTCGGTGGACCAGCGATTGTCTAACAACCCGGTATGCTCGGCTGGTGGAGACTCACCGCGCATCGCTCCCAGCCAATCGAATGACAAGGCTGTGGCTGCCTATCTTACGCGTGGCACTGAGCATCTGAACGGCCTCATCGGGTTTAGCTACTTCGACGACATAGGGGCGATCGCACGCCCCGGTATCGCTGGCGACACGGGAAGCCTATCGGGGCCAATCGACCTGGTTTGGAACGAGCTCTACTCGAACTGGATTTGGGCTTACGAGTCAGACGCCGACGGCCCGCCTGGGCTATACGCTGGCGGATTGCGTCCCCAGAGCATCATGGGCGACGGCTTTGTAGCAGGGCCTACGGCCATTAGCTTCGTCTTCAACCAGTTCGACGTCACGGCCTCCAACACCGCGTGGGGCCTCTTTGCGGCGTCGCCGGGAAGTCATCTCCTCCCGGACGGGCGATGCCTCGGACTCGCCGGAGATTCTCTCCTTTTCGCGTCGCTTGAGCTTGCCCTTTCGGGCATCACCGAGGCCACGCTCTCGCCCGATGGGATGGGTACGAGTCCGCCGCTCACCACGAGCCTCCCCGCCGGTCTCAGCATCTATGCGGTGGGCTTAACGATCGATCCGGCGTTTGGCGTGGGCGAGCTCACGGACACGATGCTGATCCAGGTCCAGGTCCCAGCTCCCTGAATCAATCGAGCTCGATCGTCGCCGTCTCCCCAACCGCAATCGTCAGCTCCTCCCCGCGGCCCCACCGCCAGTGCCGGCCGGCGCCGTCCGACCGCCGCGCGAGGTGGCCGCGCCCGGCGGCGAGGCCCTCGACGCGGAACGGGCCCTCCGGCACGTCGAAGATCGCCGTGCAATCCATCCCGTCCGCCGACCAGACGAAGCGCAGCCGGTCCGCGGTGGCTGACGTTCCCGCCAACGCGCCCGTGCCGAGATCGCGGGACCACTCCGTCGGACCCGCGGGCAGGTCGACGCTCGAGGCGAGCGAGTACGAGATCTCGTGCTCCGGAGGGCTTCGCAGCGTGAGCTCGTAGCGGTCCGGTTCCACGGTGAGCTCGAACGCACCGTTCGCGTCGAGCACGACCGCGCGGGCGGGCCGGTCGTCGTCATAGCGGCGGACGTATTCGAGCGTCGCCACCCAGCCCTCGGCGGCGACCCCGTCAAGGAGAAGCCGTCCCGCGAGGACGGCGGGCTCCTCGAAGCGCGTGTCGAGGTCGAAGCGCGTCGTCTCGCCGTCGGCCACCTGGCAGTTCCAGTCGGGATCGCGGACCTCGTCCGGCTGGAGGATCGTCCAGACGGCGGCGAGCTCCTCCTTGCGATACTCGACGCGCCACGGCCCCGGGGTCAGGCGTTCGAAGCGATAGAAGCCGCGCTCGTCGGTCCGCGCCGTCCGGACGTCGCCGTCGCCGCGGGAGATGGCGACGAGATGCCCGCGGCGGTCCACGCCTTCGGCGACGCGAACCTCGCCCTCGATCGCGCCGCCGCGGAGGAGCTCGATCTCGACGCCGTCGATTCCTTCTCCGGTCGGGATCGCTAGCCGCTCGGACTCCGAGCGCGCGTAGCCATCCATCGTCGCGACGACGACGACGGAGCCGAACAAGCCGCGGCGCGCCGGCAGGGCGAAGGTCCCCGAGTCGTCGGTGGTGACCGGGTCCCTGCCGATCCCCTCGTACGTGAGGACGAAGCCCATGTACTCCTGCTGGACCGTCTCGCGGAAGATCCCGGCGAGCTGGACCTTCGCGCCGGCGACGGGCTTGCCTCCCAACAGCACGCGGCCGGAGATCCGCGGCTGGCGCTCCATCTCCACGAGAAGCGACGCCGGCGCGGTCTCCTCCTCGAACGGTCCCTCGCGCGCGGCCTCCAGGCCGTCGGCGTAGACGTTGAGCCGGAACCTCCCCTGCGGAACCGCGACGCGGTAGGCGCCCTCGCCGAGCTCCTCACCGCGCGCGCCGCGCAGGTTGCTGTAGAGCGCGGACTCGGTGCTCAGGTGCGCGCCCAGCACCGAGTCTCCCGCGTCGTCGACGACCTCGACGTCGATCCAGCGGAGCTCGGCCAGCGGGAGCTCGAGATCCGTCGTCCCGGGGGCGACGCGAACCGCGTGCGTGGCACGCCAGCGGCCTTCGGGATCGGTCGCCTGCACGGTGTGCGGTTCGGGCGACTCGGGGAGGAAGCGGAAGGCGCCGGAAGCGTCCGTCTCGACCTCGTTGTTGCCGATCCAGCTCCGGCCGCCGGTGTAGTTCACGCGAATGCCGCCGACGCCGTCGCCGTTCGGGTCGACGACCCGGCCGGCGATCGTGGCCTCCCGCTCGTCGAGCTCGACCTGGATCCCCCACGTCTCCCGAAAGGCGAGGACTTCGACGGGCTCGCTGAAGGACCACGCGGTGTCCGCGCCTCGCGCCCAGACGCGCGCGGTGCCGGTGGGGACGAACGACACGCGGAAGCGCCCGTCGGCGTCGGTCTCCGCCGACGGCAAACCCATCCCGCGCTCGGGACCCTGGAAGCGCGACGCCTCCGGCGTTCCGGGAAGCCCGGCGTCGGAGACCAGCACGGTCGCTCCCGCGACCGGAAGGCCGCCCGCGTCGACGACGAGGCCGGCGACGGTTCCGCCGGGCTCCAGCACGACGTCGCCGAGGTCCACCTCGCCCTCGGGCGTCGGCGTCGCGCGAAGGAAGTGCAGGGCGCGGTCGGCGCGCTCCAGCGAGAAAACGAGCTCCGCCGGCGCGTCGATGCCGGAGTAGTACAAGAGCGCTCCCTTCGGGAGCTCGAGCTCGACGCGTCCGTCCGCGCCGCTCGGTTCCGAGAACGGCCGGACGGAGCGGCGCTCGTCGACGTAGCGCAGAACCGCTCCGTCGAGCGGAGCGTGCGCCTCGTCGACCGCGCGCAAGCGGATCAACGCTCCGGGCGGCGCGGGCTCCGGCGCGGCGGCTTCCGGCGGAGCGGCGAGCTCGACGCCGACGCGCTCGCTCTCCGGCTCGCCGTCCACCGTCCGCACCGTCTCTTCGATCTCGCCGGGATCGGCGAGATCGGCCTGGGCGGCAACGGCGGCACCGCGCGGCTCGACGTTGTCGTTCGAGAAAAACGAAAGGCCGGCGAGAACGCCGACCACGGCGAGCGATGCCGCGCCCGCGCCGATGAGCTTCGCTGAGGTGTTCAACGTGGTGACTCCGGTCCAGGGAAGGAGAGCCGCCCAGGCTCCGTGCGGACCGGCCGCCGTCGCGAGCGCGCCGAGCGCCGCGCGCGGGTCGTCCCCGTGCTCGGCCTGCAAGCGCCGGCGCAGGAGCTCGAGGCCGCGCGCGAGCTGGGAGCGAACCGTTCCCGCCGGGACGCCGGTGCGCCGCGCGATCCGCGCGGCGGACTCGCCGCGGTAGTAGCGCGCGATGACGACGGCGCGGTAGGGCTCGGCGAGCTCGGCCACGAGCCGCGCGAGCTCCTGCTGCCGCTCGAGCTGCAGCAGGAGGTCGTCGTTCGTCACCGTCTCGCGTCGCTCGGCGGCGAGCGCCTCGCGATCGGAGGCGCGCCGGTCACGCCGGCGCGCGTCGCGCGCGAGGTTCCCGAGCACCCGCCCGAGCCACGGCCGCAACGGCCCGCCGCTCACAGGCGGGTGCGAAAGCGCCGACACCCACGTGTCCTGCGAAAGGTCCTCCGCCTCCGCCTGATCGCGCGCCAGCCGCCGCGCGAGCGACCGCACCCATCCGGCGTGCTCGAGGAGCTCGTCCGCGGTCGACCGATCCGACCTGGGCATGTCGAAGAACGTCCACGCCACCCGGCCGGTCAGTGTGGCACGAAATCCGACAAAAGCGCGCTACTTGAAGAGGCGGTCGCGCCACGCGTCGTCGCTCGCGACGACGGCGTCGCCCGCCAGGACGGCGAGCGCGGCTCGCGCAGCCTCCGGGACGCCCTCGCGGCCGCCGGTCAGCGCGGTGACGAGCGCCGGGATGGCGCGCGCGTCGCCGAGCCGGGCGAGGGCCGCTGCCGCGGCGGCGCCGACCTGCGCGTCGTTGCGACGCAGGAGAGCCGCGATCTTGGGCGTCAGCTCACGGCGGTGGAGCCTGTGTCCGGCGAGGACGCGCAGCGCCTCCACGGCGGGGCCGCGATCAGCCCTTTCCGCGACCGCGAGCAGGCGGTCGGCCTCCTCGGCGTACCAGTCGAGCTCGCGCTCGTGCCAGCGCCACCAGGCGGCTTCGTCGCCCGCGTAACGGGCCCCGGTCACCTCCTCCAGCGCCCACTGCGCGCCCTTCTGCACGCGCGGGTCCTCGTCGCCCAGCATCTCGATCAGCTCGGTGCACGCCTCGATGTCGCCCAGGCGCGCGAGCGCGATCGCCGCCTCGCGACGGGTGCGCGGGTCGGGAGCGGCGAGGTGGAAGCGAACCGAGCGGGCGCACGAGCCGTCGGCGTAGCGCGGGTCCCACGGGCGGAGGCGCCCCATGGCGGCGAGCACCTCGCGGTCCAGCCCCACGTCCTCCCCCAGGAGGAACTTGAGGACCGGCACGCCGCGGCCGTCGCCCAGCTCGCCGAGCGCGCTCGCGGCGGCGAGCCGCGTGGCGCCGTCAGCGTGGTCGAGCTCGGTGCGGAGCTGGCCGAAGGCGGTGTCGTCGCGCGCGAGGATCCCGGGCAAGGCGCCCCCGAGCGCCGCGGACACCAGGCGATGCTGTCGCAGCACCGGGTCGATCTCGGCGACGAGGTCGAAGAGCACCGCGAGCGAAGCGCGATCGCCGACGAGGCCGATCAGCTCGATCGCGAGCAGGTCCTCGTTCAGCGTCCCGCGCCCCTTGCGCGCCTCGCGGGCGACGCCGGCTACGACGTCGTCCGCCGGCCACGCGCGGAGCGCCTCGCGCAGGAGCTCGTCGGAGCTGCGGTCCGGCACGAAGTCGTACTTGGACGGCCGGCGCGCGAGGATCGCGAAGACCGTCGGCACGGCCGACGGGCCGAGCTCCTCGATCTCGTCGATCGCCTTCGCGGCGCTCACGCGCTCGGCCTGGTGCTTCGACAGGATGTCGCGCACGTCCTCCGCCGGCGAGGCGCCGTGAGAGAGCGCGGGCAGCATGGCCAGGACGGCGGCGGCGAGGAAGCTCCGACGGAAGGCGAGCATCTACTCGGCGCCCAGCTCGCGCCAGAGGACGACGTGGAATCCCTCGATGCCTTTGCCCGGATCGGGGAGGCCGGGGAGCGACAACGCGCCGGTCGAGAGGCGATCGTCAAACGTGACGGTCAGCTTCGAGTGAGTGACCGATCCGTCGTCCGGATCGACGAAGTCGCGGTTGATCGCCACGTGGTTGCCGGCCGTCATGTTGCCGATGAGCTCCACCTCCTGCGATCCGTCCGCGGAGAGGTTGTTGTCGATGAAGTCGTTCTCGGCGTAGAGGAACGCTTCCATCTTGTCGAGCGTCCCGTAGCGCGGGTCGCCGAGGTAGATGTTGCCGCTGTCCGGCTCCAGGTCGTCCTTGATCGCGATGAAGGCGACGCCGTCCTTCGCCGGGTCGACGATGTACACGTCGTCGCTGAAGTAGACGTTGCCCTTGACGACGAAGGTCACCTTCGCGCCCTCGGGGTCGTCGTTCTTGAACCGCAGGCGCCCGAAGGGCTTGTTGTGGACCCAGAGGTTGCCGTCGATGAAGTAGACCTTGTTCGTTCCGGAGGGGCCGGGGTAGCTCTCGGTTCCCGAGAGCGAGATCGTGTGACCCTCCTTGCCCGTCTCCGGCACCGTGAAGTCCTTGACCGGCATGAACGGGTCCTCGAGGAAGTAGTCGTCCTTCGCCGTGCCGTCGATCTCCTCCTGCCGGTCGTCCGGGTTGCGACGGAAGATGTGGGCCGGGCTGGGCTCGTGCACCTGTTCCGCCGTGCCGCCGAGTTCGTTGTTCGTCACCGAGTTTCCGATCGTGTCGAAGACCTTCTTCACGTCGACGTCGTGGTTGTTCTCGTAATCCATCCCCGCGATGTCGGGGATCGGGTACGTCTTGCCGTCTTTCCCGGTGCCGCCCGTGATGGTGCCGGACGCGTGGATGTCGCCGCTCACCGTCGCATCGCCGGTGATCTCGACGTCGCCGCCGGAGTAGATGTTGCCCGTGATGGAGTCGCCGCTGGTTCCCGTGCCGCCGAACTCCATCGTATAGGTGGGATCCCCCGAGCTGTTGCCGGAGAAGACCGCGTGATCGAACACTCCCTCGGACTTCTCGACGACGGCGGCGACCGACTTGCTCGCGACGCCGGCGACGCCGGTCGAGGTCACGAGGTACGTCCCGTCCCCTTGGTCGGCGATGTCGACGTAGTAGTTGCCTTCTTTGAGCTCCATGGGCTTCGTCTTCGTGCCCACGTCCGCCGGGACGGGCTGGCTCTTCTCGATGCTCGCCGCCATTTCCGACAGCGCCTCGGTGATGCCGGCATCGGCGAGGTAGAGCAGACGCGACTCGTTCACGGCCGTCGACACCTCGCGCTTGTGCGACATGTTGACGAGAAAGATGGAGACCGTGACGCCCGACAGGACCAGGACGATGAAGAGCGACATGACCAGCGCGCTGCCTTCGCGCCGGCGGTGGTCCATGCTCCGCGAGTTGCTTCTCACGATCTCGCTACTCTCGTTTGCGGTTTCGCCGGCATGCTACTGCGCCCCCAGCTCGCGCCAGAGGACGGCGTGAAAGCCCACGATGCCCTTGCCCGGATCGGGCAGGCCCGGGAGCTGTAGCGCGCCGGTCGAGAGGCGGTCATCGAAGGTGACGGTGAGTTTGGAATGAGTGACCGAGCCGTCGTCCGGATCGACGTAGTCGCGCTCGATGGCCACGTGGTTGCCGGCGGTCATGTTGCCGACGAGCTCCACCGTCGCCGATCCGCTCGCGGAGAGGTTGTTGTCGATGAAGTCGTTTTCGGCGTAGAGATAGGCGTGCAGTGACTCGAGCGTCCCGTAGCGCGGGTCGCCGAGGTAGATGTTCCCGCTGTCCGCCACCGCGTCGTCCTTGATGGCGATGAACGCAAGCCCGTCGGACGTCGGGTTGGCGGTCTCTACGTTGTCGCAAAAATACACGTTGCCCTTGACGACGAAAGTCACCTTGACGCCGTCGGGGTCGTCGTTCTTCAGGTTGTGCGTCAGCACCTGCTTGTTGTGAATCCAGAGGTTCCCGTCGATGAAGTAGACCTTGTTGGTCCCCGAGGGTCCGGGGTACCCCTCGGTTCCCGAGAGGCTGATCGTGTGCCCGTGGGTGAGATCGGCGTCCTCGACCGACATGAAGGGATCCTCGAGGAAGTAGTCGTCCTTGACGGTGCCGTCGATCTCCTCCTGGCGGTCATCCGGGTTGCGGCGAAAGATGTGCGCGGGACTGGGCTCGTGGACCTGCATCGCCGTGCCCCCGAGGTCGTCGGATGTCAGGACTCCGATCGTGTCGAAGACGTTCTTCACGTCGACGTCGTGGTTCGTCTCGTAGTTCATTCCCGCGATGTCGGGGGTCGGGTACGTCTTGCCCTCCTTGCCGGCCCCGCCCGTGATCGTGCCGCTGGCGTAGATGTCGCCGCTCACCGTCGCATCGCCGGTGATCTCGACGTCGCCGCCGGAGTAGATGTTGCCCGTGATGACGTCCGCGGAGCCTCCCGTGCCGCCGAACTCCATCGTGTAGGTCGGATCGCCCGAGCTGTTCCCGGAGAAGACCGCGTGGTCGAACACGCCCTCGGACTTCTCCACGACGGCCGCGACCGACTTGCTCGCGATGCCGGCGACGCCGGTCGAGGTCACCAGGTACGTTCCGTCCCCCTGGTCGGCGATGGCGACGTAGTAGTTGCCCTCCTTCAGCGACATGGGATTGGTCTTCGTCCCCACTTCCGTCGGAACCGGCAGATCCTTCTCGACGCTCGCCGCCATCTGGGACAGCGCCTCGGTGACGCCCGCGTCGGCAAGATAGAGCAGGCGCGACTCGTTGACGGCCGTGGACACCTCGCGTTTGTGCGCCATGTTGACCAGGAAGATGGACACCGTGATCCCCGACAGGACCAGCACGATGAAGAGCGACACGACGAGCGCGCTGCCCTCGCGGCGCCGGACAGTGCTTCTCCCCAGGTTGCTTCTCACTCGGCGCTCCCCCTCAGTTGCGGATGATGATCGAGTCGCGCTGCGTCCTCACGAGCACGTCGCCGTTCGGGCCGACGCGCTCGAGGCTGAGCCGCACGGTCAACACGTTGCCTTCGCGATCGAAGCAGAGCCCCGCCTCGTCTACGATCTCGTTTCCGTTGTCGTCGACGCCGTTCGGGAGCTCCCCCTCGAGCAGCTCGCTGACGCCGTTCGCGAGAACGACCCGGCGCTCGGTCGCGAGCCCCGGGTTCTCGAGCAGGACGAGCTTCCCCTCGTCGACGAGCCCGTTGCCGTTGTCGTCGATGTCGTTGGCGACCTCCCCGGTCTCGAGCTCGAGCACGAGCCGCTTGTCGGGGCTCCAGACGACCGCGCCCGCCGCCCAGTCCAGCGCGAGGCGGTAGTCGAGCTGCGGGCTCCAGAACTTGTCCATCCCCGCCGGCGTGACGAGGTCCTGCTGGATGGTGCCGATGCCCGCGCCGCGGAGCTCGCGGGCGACCCGGTCGAGCGCGCGCGTCCCGCGGGCGTTGATGTCCCCGCTCGCCGAGCTCGTGTGGAAGAGCGCGAAGCCGCGGCGGACGATCATCGCCGTCCCCGCCAGCACGCCGACGAGCAGGATGAGCGAGAGCAGAGTCTCGAACACCGTGAAGCCCCTGGTCTTGTGGTTCCCCATCACTGCGGACGCAGGAGCGTCTGGAACTCCAATCTCCGGTTGCCGGACTGCCCTCTCCACTCCACCCGCACGATGACGGGGAGCAGCTTGTACGTCCCCGACTTGTCGAGCCCGTCCTCGTCGCCGTCGGCGTCGAGGTCGCGCGGCATTCCGAACGCCTCGTCCTGGATGTTCTCCTGAAGCACGCCCGGGCTGCCGGCGGGCGTGGGGAAGAGGACCCGCCCCACGCGCCCGTCCGCGTCGCCCTCCTGCGGGTCGAGGCCGAACACGTCGAAGCCCGGCCCCGGCACGGTGCCGCCGGGGTCGTCGGCCGTGGTTTCGTTGTAGAGCGCGAACACGTCGGAGAAGTTCCGCGCGTGCATCTCTTCGAGCGTGCGGCGGGCGGCGTGGCATGCCAGCGCCCGCTCGCGGTTCGCCTGCTCCATCACGGTGAAGCTCGTGATCACCCCCATGGTGGTCCCCACCGCCACGATGAGCACCACGAAGGCGATCATCGTCTCGGTCAGCGTGAGCCCCGCGCGCGGGGCTCGCATAGACCTCCTCCGGAGTGTGTTCATGACTTGCGGGACGGGAAGACGCCGCGGAGGTGATCGAGCGCGAACATTGCGATTCTGAAGCCATTCCCGGGACTTCGGGGGTATTCCGCAGTCCTCCGGCCATTGCGCTAAAGGGCGCAGCGCCGGGCTGTCGAAGACGCAATGCCACCTTGTCCAGAAGGAACCAGGAGACTCCCCAGGCATGACGGCCCACAAGCGACGCGCGCGACTCGTCCGAAACAGCTTCCAGGTCAAGCTGGTCGGAGCCTTCGTCGGACTGGCGGGGCTCGCCCTGCTCCTCCAGTTCCTCTTCCTTTCCTACCGGCTCTCCACGAAGACGGCGCAGATCGACGGCGGGAGCGGCGAGCTCTTCGACGAGGTCCCCGGCATTCTGCTGGAGGCCTTCGCGATCTCGCTCCTGATCTTCCTCCCGATCATCTTCGCCATCGGCATCCAGCTCACCTTCCGGATCGCCGGCCCGGTGTACCGCTTCGAGCAGTACCTGCGCTCGGTCGCCAGGGGCGAGCAGGTGGGCCCCTGCAAGATCCGGGAAGGCGATCAGCTCACCACGCTCTGCGAGCTGATCAACGAAGCGACGGCTCCGCTCCGTCGCGAGGCGAAGGTCGCCTCCGAGGAGACTTCGGAGCAGGACGAGCTCGCCGCCGCCGGCTGAGCGCTTCCGAAGCAGATCGAGCTTCAAAAGGGCGGGAAACGCCAAACCGCGCCGGTCGAGGGCGACGTGAAACGAGCGAGGCTGGAAAGCCTGCTCATTCACAGGAGGCCCCACCATGCGGCGGACGAAGCTCGAGCGGATCGGATCGGACTACCTTTCGGTTGGCAAACGCGTCGCGGCCCTCGCGGCCGTGCTCTCCCTCGGCCTGGGTGGCGCGGCGTTGGGTGCACAGCAGCAAGTGCCCCCTCTGCCAAATCCTCTGCGCTGGCACCCGGACTACGGCCTGTACACGTCGCAGGACGGGGACACGCTCGTCTGGCCGCCGGGGACGTACACGATCGGATCCGACAGGATCGACGGGAACGAGCTGGGGCGCTGCTTCGCGCTCGGAACCGCCGCGGACTTCGGCGGTCTTCCCCCGGGGCCGCGGCATCCGCGGACCGATCTCACGATCGTGGCCGACGGCGTGACGCTCGTCGTCACCGATCCGCGCTTCCGCGTCTTCGAGCTGCACGAGTGCCACGGCTTCAAGATCCAGGGCCTGACGGTGACGTACGACCCGCTGCCCTACAACCAGTCGCGCATCGATGAGGTCGGCGCGACCGACTTCGTGGTCACGCTCGATCCCGGTTACCTCGGCTTCGAAGACACGCGCTTCGTCTACGGGGAGAACCAACCGAACGGCAAGCGCAACTTCGGCGTCCCGTTCGACGAGCTGACGACGCTGAACGAGCCCGATCTGGGGGCGAACGCGATCCACATCAAGATGCAACCGGTGGAGCTCGGCGGCGGCCGGTATCGCCTGACGCCCATCGACGCGGACGTCCAGTACCTCTGCGGTCTGGAGCCCGGCGACAAGTTCGCCTACCTGATGCGGTCCGACGCCGAGGGAGGGATCTTCCGGTTCAACCGGTGCGATCCGACCTCGCGCCCGCCGGTCACGGTCGAGAACTGCACCGGGCTGGCGAGCGGCGGCGGGTTCGTGCAGTTGATCGCCTCGCCGAGCGTCAACGGGAGCCCGATCGCGGCCGAGATCCGCGACTGCACCGTCACGACGGACCACGACGACCGGCTGGTCTCCACGAACTCCGACGGGATCCGCAGCTCGAGTTCGCGCAAGGGCCCCCTCGTCGAGAACTGCACGCTGGAACGCATGGCCGACGACGGAATCAACTTCACGACGAAGCCGCGCACCTTCCTGCGCTATCCAGTGCCGGGGATCTTCGACATCATCGAGCTCGACGAGGGCGTGCCCGTGCTCCCCGACGACAGGCTCCAGGCCTTCGATCCCGACACGGGCTTGACGATCAACGACCTCTTCTGGATCAGCCAGGTCCTCGTGCAGGGATCGGATCCCGAGGGTCCGGTCTGGGTGAAGCTGAACATGCCGTTCTACGGTCTCGAGGAGAACGACACGCTGATCTGGATCCTCGACGCCTCGAACCCGGACGCGGTCGTCCGCGACTCGGACATCCTGGATCACCGCGGCCACGGCGCGATCGTCATGGCCCCCGGAATGACCTTCGAGGACAACGTGGTCGACGGGTCCAGCGCCGCCGGGATCACCGCGGCGAACATCTACACGCACAACTTCGGCAACGAGGGCCCCGTGCCCTACGACATCACGATCCGCGGCAACGTCGTGAGGGACTGCGGCTACGCGACCGACCCGGACCTCCAGAGCTTCTGGAAGCACCAGGGCGGGTCCGGCATCTACGTCGCGGCGTGGAAGGGGGCGAGCGCCGGTCCCACCGACTTCCCGTCCGCGCAGGACGTCCTGGTGGAGGGCAACACGATCGAGAACTGGGACACGAACGGGATCTACGCGGTGAGCTTCAAGGACTCGAGCATCGGTCCGGTCACGGGGAACTACAACGCGTTCTCCGGGTCCTATCCGCTCGGCTCGCGCGCCATCGTGATCGCCGCCCCCGCCGAGGACTCCGCGGTGTTGGGCGCCGACGCCCGGATGGCGGACGGTCTGGAGTTCGCCGTCACCGTCGAATACTACGTGTCGCAGACCGTCGTCGTGGACGTGCCCAGCATCCTGGTCGAGGCTCCGACGAAGGAGCTGGAGGACCTGCGACCCTAGGTCGCTTCCGCGAGCAGCCGCGTCGCCTCCGCGCGGGCCGTCGCCTCGTCCGCACCGCCGGCGATCATCGCGGCGACCTCGCGCACGCGCTCGTCGCCCTCCAGCTCGACCACCGTCGTCCGCGTCCGGTTCTTGCGCACCTCCTTCGCGGCGCGCAGGTGAACGTGCGCCTGCGCGGCGATCGCGGGGAGGTGCGTCACGCAGAGGACCTGCGCCTCGGCGGCGAGCGCGCGCAGGTGGCGGCCGACCTCCGGACCGAGGCGCCCGCCGACGCCGGCGTCGATCTCGTCGAAGACGAGCGTGCGCTCGGAGCCGCCGCCGCGGAGCACGGTGCGCAGCGCGAGCATGATGCGCGCGGCCTCGCCGCCCGAGGCGACGTGGCGGAGCGGGCGCTGCTCCTCGCCGGGGTTGGCGGAAAGGAGAAACTCGAGCTCGTCCGCCCCGGCGGGACCGTAGCGCGCCTCCGGTTCCGCGTCGGGCCCGCCGCGCGCGCGCAGGGCGGGCTCGAAGCTCGCCTTGTCGAGGCCGAGCGCGGCCAGCGTCTCCATGACGGCCCGCGCCAGCTTCGGCGCGAGCGTCCGCCGTCGTTTCGACAGCGCGGCGGCCTCCTTCTCCAACGCCTTCTCCGCGCGCGCGGTCTCGGCGCCGAGCGTCTCCAGGCTGAGCTCGTCGTCCTCGAGCGCGCGGATCTCGCCGGCGAGCTCGTCGCGGCGCGCCGTCAGTCCCGCCTCGTCCGTGCCGTACTTGCGCTCGAGTCGTTCGAGTTCCGACAGGCGCTCCTCGACCGCTTCGAGGCGCAGCGGGTCGTCCTCGACGCCGCTCTTGAAGGAGCTCAGCGCGGCGGACGCCTCCTCGACGTGCAGCGCGGCGCTGCGCAGGTCCTCGGCGGCCGGAGCGAGGGCGCGGAACTCCGCCTCCCAGCGGGCCAGCGCGCGCTCGGCGCCGCGAAGCCGGTCGAGGAGCGCGGCGTCGCCCTCGGACAGCTCCTCGACGAGCCCGTCCAGCTCGCCGCGCAGCTCGCCGGCGTTGCGCAGGAGGCGCCGCTCGCCCTCGAGGCCGGCCTGCTCGCCCGCGGACAGCTCGGCGCGCTCCAGCTCCTCGCGCTGGAAGCGCAGGAGGTCCAGCCGATCGCGGCGTTCGGCGCGCTCCGCCTCCAGGCGCTCGGAACGCTCCTTGAGCGCGAGCCACGCGGCGCGCGCCGCCGCCACGTCGTCGCGGAACGCGTCGAGCCCGCCGTAGGCGTCGAGCAGCCGCAACTGCTCCGCGGGATCGAGGACGCGCTGGTGGTCGTTCTGCCCGTGGATCTCGAAGAGGAGCGGCGCCAGCGCGCGCAACGCGCGGCGCGGCACCGGCCGCTGGTCGACGTGGGCACGCGTGCGGCCGGCGCGGGTGAGGCTCCGCCCGACGACGAGCTCGGCCTCGTCGTTCTCAACCGCCGCTTCGAACGCCGCGGCGATCTCGGGCAACTCGACCGCGAGATGGTCGCGCACGCGCGCGATGGCGGCGGCGCCGGCGATCGCGACGCGCCCCTCCACGCGCGCCTCCTCCGCGCCCTTGCGGACCCACCCGGCGGCGCCGCCGCGCGGGGTCTCGCCGAGCAGGAGCTCGAGGGCGGCGACGAGCAGGCTCTTTCCCGCCCCGGTCTCGCCGGTGATCACGTTGAGCCCGGGTCCGAAGCGAAGCTCGGCGGCCTCGATCAGCGCGAGGTCGCGGATGGAGAGCTCGAGAAGCATGAGTTCCCCCGAGTGGATACCACGCGGAGGCGTACGACACCACCTTCTTGCATGAGCCTCGGTAGGGCCCAAGTGTTGTTCAGTCCGTGACCATCGTCGGACCAAGCGGGGCCGGCTTATATCCGTCGACTCCGACCATCCGCACCACTACGCCACCGCTGATATGCTTCGAGGGACCTTCGGCTGGCCGCGTCGGAACAACGAAACGATCCGGAGTCTCTTTATTGCCAATCGGGTAGATGCGCATCAGTTCCAGCGCTGGAGCGTCAATCTCGGATTCGATTTGGATTCCGCCATAGGCGTTTGCATCGCAAATCTTCAGATTGAGCATCCCGACCTGATGATGCACCTGAATCGCCTCTCGGTAGCTCATGTCTCGCTTGCCGCATGGCCTTCTCCTCCGCAGGTCAAGCTGGCGGGACTTTGCCGTTCGCCAGGGCAACTGCACGATGTACTGAAGGACTTCCAATCCTGGAAGTCTCGCCGAGTTCGACATTGCGTGCTCACCGTCGTGAGGTGAAAAGAAGAACGCGTAGTCTTCAGCGAACACTTCGCGGTCGGTTCGCCGCCACGGTTTCTCGCCAGGCCGGCCATACAGACTCTTCGACAGACCGCGAATCTTATAAAACCATGATGGCATACTATCCTTCCTCACGGCCCACGAGTAACCCATCCAGTAGTTCAAAAAGTGGTGAGCATATTCGTGAGCAAGCGTGCACAGGAAGTCCGGTAGACCATCCTGTATGAGGGCCGTCCCCCTCAACAATATTAGACCACGCACGCCCGGCCCGTCTGCCGCCGGTTTCCACATGCCGAGGTTCTCGTCGAGCATCTGATCCGTGATCCGAACACCCTCGAGAGCGTCTCGATCATCGGCAAGATGCGGGAGTGCATCTAGCGTAGCCCTGACCGCCTGGATCTCGCGTTCCGAAATGTAGTCACACCTGTTGTCAATCCAAGGCGACAAGGTAATGTCCTCCTCCCCGAAACGGGCGTTGCTACGCTTCCGAGGTTCCTCCGTCTTCCTCAAGAAAACCCTGAACTGTACGGAGAACGGATGCGTCCATGCTGCCTATCACTAGAGCGCCGTGACCCGTTTCACCAATTGGCACCGTGCGGGCATCCGGCGGGTCGTGCCGCCACTCCCACGACTTCCCATCCGCGCGCGGCATCGCTATGCCTCTCCCTACAAAGCCCGTCACGCAAGGGTCGAGCACATCAAACGGTAGCCCGGTGCTCTTCGCGAGCCCATCGAGCGTAAAGACGCCTGTTCTATTCGCCTGATCGGCGATCATCTGCTCGGCCTTGGCGACGGCAAACCAGCGTTCACGCGTCTCGCTGTGCACAAAGTTTCTCCAAGCACGGCCATACTGAAGCGCCGTGCTCACCGTCTCTTCTGCGCTCTCTCTTGAGATCGACCCTGATGGGATTCCACTCTCGCTGATGAGCAACTCTCTAAAGACCTCAACGTAGCAGTCCCACGTACTTCTTCCTGCTGCGAGCAATTTGTGGCCGGAGGCCTCATCCACAATCTCAACGGTTCTCCTACGCAGATCCTCTTCATCCCACGGGCACGCCAATGCTGCGGCCTTGAGTTTCCGCAGGACGCTGAAGCAAACCGTTAGGTTGTATGCCCGAGGTGCGAAGAGGTCCAGAAACTCGTCGATGAAGCCTCGGAAGGCGTTGCCAGAGACGGACCTCGCGAATCGGGCAGCCCGTTGAAGACTCTCTCCGGCTCGCACAAAATCCTGAGCGGCAGCGGCGGCAGCTGCAACTACGAGGTTGGTTTGCCCCCAACCCTTGATCGATCGAGACTCCCGCTCATCGATCGGCTCCGGCCAGAACAACTCTAGCGCGTCCGCTGCGTAGCTCCTAGCTAGAACAAGGTCGACATGGTTGGTTTGCAGGACGGCGATCGCCTGTCGACTAAGCATACTGGCGCAGTGCGACCGATGATCCGGGTTAGTGGTCATGGCCTTCTCAAAAAGCGTCGTCGCCTTCTTCGTCTTCCCGGAGAGAAGAACGACAAGGCCCAGAGCCCCTAGTTCTTTGCCCTCGCCAAGGTCCGGCGCATTATTGGGGGGCAGTTCTGCTCGGAGAATCCCACCTGCGACAAGCGGTTGAACCTCTCGCGATCTGCCAAGACGTGACAACACGACGCCCTTAAGCCGATCGACGCCAGAGATGCTCTGGCGGGAATCCTTATGGCTCGCTTCGATGTCTTCAAGCACCTTCAACGACTGCTCGTACTCACGCCGGAAGCAATGCAGTCGCGCAACCTCAAGAAGGGCTTGAGCATACTCCCAGGAACGCTCGAGCCTTGGAATCCTCTGCGTGTTCTCGATGCATTCGTTGAGCGCTTTCTCCGCCTCTTCGTAGCGATAGGTCGCCAAATAGAGGTGCCCAAGGAGTCTCAAGGAGAACCGCTCTCCGCGAGGATAAGCAAGTTCAAGAAAGGTCTGCCTGGTTCTGAGAATCAGCTGCTCCGCCTGCTGATACCTTCCCACGGCAATGTTCACCTTCGCCAAAAAGTGCTGCGCCTTCGTCTGAAGCAGTGGGTTGCCCCCAGTCCGCGCGACGCGGCCGAACTTCTGATGGGCAGTATCGTGCGCCTCTGCATAGTAGGCGATCTTGCCGCCCGTGTAGTGAACCTCCGCCGCGGCCCATTGAGGTTGCCTGCTTGCTGAGCCGATCTCTGCGACATCAGCCCCGAGTTCGTAGCGACTTGTTAGGGCCTTGAGCGATGCCTCGTGCGAGGGGTGGGGAATGTGCGGAGCAACGGCGGCAGCAAGCGGAAGGTCGAGGCCTGATGCCTGGAGTAGCTGCAAAGCACTCGGTGTGTCACCGCATTCGGCGTGAACGAGCACCCAAACAAGCAGTCTGAGTGCTTCGAGCTCGGGAGTAAAATCGACGCCCGTCTGCTGGACGGTTTCGTGCGCTTGGTCGTACTCGCCCGCCAGCGCCAGCGCCTGCGCCGTTCTGAGATTCACTAACTGTCGCGCCTGCGGAACAAGCGCGTCGTCCGCCAGGAGGCCCGCTCCCTCTTCCGCGACCTCGCGAGCAGCCCCGCGATACATCGCGGAACCCGACGCGGTCATCCAAGCATCGATGGACTGATCCTCCAACTCGACAGCCCGCTGGCTCGCGAGTCGCTCTATCTCGGTGTACAGCACAGTGCGTGGGGCCGGCCCAATGAAGCCTGCGAGCAAGAAAGCGGCATCCTAACGGGCGGCGGCGATTATGATAGTCTAGTCGTGTCAGGGAGCTAGGGAAGAAAGTGGCCCTGGGCCGGGGCGTGCCTTGTGCTGGGGAGTCTAGCCTCAGTCGGGCCCCGTTGCTCTCGTACGCTTGCCAAGTCGGCCCGTGATTGTGGCAGCCTGGTCTCCGCCAGGACCAGGGGACTGGGCGTGGGAGTCCTCGGTAACGCTGTTGCGTCAGAGACTTACATTCTGGAGGCGCGCCGGCACTCCCGGACGAGCCGGTCCAGCTCCGCGCGGACGTGCTCGGGGAGGATCCCGTTGCCGGCGCGCTCG
Organism: Planctomycetota bacterium; assembly: GCA_028278425.1. Lineage (GTDB taxonomy): Bacteria > Planctomycetota > UBA1135 > UBA1135 > JANQEJ01. Next base: position 26,556 of record JANQEJ010000333.1, read on the forward strand.
AACTGCTCGAGCGCGATGTCCCAGCGCTTCTCGCTCCGCATCTCGATCCCGCGCACGGCGTGCAGGATCGTCCCGGCGCTCACGTGCTCGCCGAGGCGCCGCACGTGCTCGATCTCGATCCAGGGCGCGCCGAGGAACGTTTCCCGGACCCGGGCGACGACCTCGTAGCGCTCGTAGGTTTGCGCGTTGCGCAGCACGAGCTCCGGCACCGACCCGCGGCGCGCGAAGAGGTAGGGCGCGGGGTCCTCGAAGACCGGCTTCTCCCACAGGAAGCGCTCGTCGCTCCAACCCTCGTAGCGCGCGTAGTCCCCGGGGCCGAACCGGGTGACGTAGGGGTTCCAGTCCGAAACCTCCTCGCGGAGCTGGAAGACGAACCGCACCGGCCGCCCGAGGAGCGCCGCGGGCTTCTCGCGCAGGGCGGAGAGCGGCGTGGGCTCCAGCTCGGGGTCCTCGAAGGGGTCCGGGCCGGGGTGGGCCGGCGCCGGGGCCAGGAAGAGGCCCAGCGCGAGGATCGGGAGGAGCCGCCGCATCCCCCTGGTATCGACGGGGGGCGGCCGGGGCTTGACCGGGGGCGGCTACGCGGGCTCGCCGGCGATCAGGACCTCGTCCAGCGCCAGCTCGTCGCCCGACAGGACGATCAGGTCGGCCCGCGCACCCGCGCGCAGGGTGCCGAGCTCGGCTTCGAGCCCGAGGGCGCGCGCCGGGGACTCCGAGGCCATCCGCAGGGCGTCCGCCACGCCGCAGACGCCGCGCGCGACCAGGCGGCGGATCGCGGCGAGCTGGCCGGTCACCGTGCCCGTCAGCCGCCGCCCCCCTTCGGCGGTCGCGTCGTCGAACCACACGGCGCCGTCCTCGACGAAGCAGTCGCGGCCGTGGGAGCAGAAGCGGTGCTCGCCCGCGACGGGGCCGCTCAGGGCATCGCTGATCAGGCAGAGCCCGGCGGGACCGCGCGCGTGCAGCGCGAGCTGGAAGGCCTCGGGCCCGACGTGGACCAGGTCGCCGATGATCTCGACCGCGAGCTCCTCCGCGATCAGCGCGACGCCGGCGATGCCGGCCTCGCGGTGATGGATCGGCCGCATCGCGTTGAAGAGGTGCGTCGCGCCCGTCGCGCCGCTGCGGACGCCGCGGGACGCTTCGCTCGCCGTCGCGAGGCTGTGTCCGAGCGAGGCGCGCACGCCGGAGCGCGCGAGCTCCGCGATGAGCTCGGGCGCGCCTTCGAGCTCGGGCGCGATCGTCATCGCCCGCACGCCGCGCCCACCGCCCGTCGAGGGGCCCAGGATCTTCGCGAGCGCGCCGGGCGAGGGCTCGGCGATCTCGTCCGGCGGCAGGCCGCCGACGGCGCCCGGGCTCACGAAGGGACCCTCGAGGTGCAGGCCGAGCACGCGCGCGCCGCCCGCGAGATCGCGCGCCGCGCTCCAGATCGCCTCCGCCTCCGCGCCGAGCGTCTCCGCCGACCGCCGCGGGAAGAGCGTCGGCAAGCACGCGGTCGTCCCCTCGCGCGCGAGCGCGCGCGTCACGCCGGCGAGGTCGGTGTACGGATCCGCTCCGCCGAAGCCGTGCACGTGGAGATCGATCAACCCCGGCGCGACGATCGGCAGGTCGCGCGCGTCGAGGCTCGCGTCCTCCTCGACGCGCGTGATCCGACCGCCGTCGAGCTCGATCCGCCCGGGGCGGAGCTCGCCGTCGAGAAGCAGGCGTCCGGTCCGCATCCGCGCCAGGCTACGGCGCGAGCGAGGTGCACACCACGTTGGTGTTGAAGCCCTGGAGCGTGCCGGTGTGCAGGACGAAGCCCTGGGTGTGCAGGTCGAGCCCGACGGCGCCCGCGGGGACGGGAAGCTGCACGGCGTGGAAGGTGCCGGAGCCGATCGCGCCCACCCACACCTTGCTCGTCAGCGCGAACACGGCGTCCGGGATCAGGAGCTGCGACGCGCCGAACACGGCGAACCCCGGCGTCGGCACGACGCCGAGGGAGGACGCGGCCAGCGCGACGTTGGGGACGCCCGTGTCCCGGCTCGCCCGCAACTGCGCGCCGAAGGTCGACGCCCCGCCGCCGGCGGGAAGCGAGAGGCCGTTCATGGCACCCCCGGCCTCGATGCCGAGCCCGGTGCCGGAGTCGGCCACCGCGCTCAGGACGCGCTCGCGGAAGGTGAGGCTCGCCGTGGCGGTGCTCGAAGCGGGCTCGGGCAGCGGCCCGCTGCCGGCGAGCTGGAGGCCGCCGTACGGATTCTCGCCGCCGGGGAGGCCCACCTGCGTTTCGTCGATCGAGTGCAGGTCCTGGACGACGTAGTCGCCCAGGCCGCACGTTCCACCGACCGTCGTCATCCCGCCGGGCACGAAGTACGTCGTCGCCAGGTCCGAGGCCGGCGTCCCGTCGGCCGGAACGATCACGCCGGGGCTTCCGATGGTGACGAGCGTCACGTAGCCGTTGATGAAGCCGGACGGCGGACAGTTTCCGCCGGGCGGCGTACACAACGACGGCGAGACCGTGCAGGGGTTGCCGAAGCCGCTGTTCCCGAGCGTGACGACGGTCTCGCCCGTGAAACCGAGCTGGAAGAACGCGGGCTCGAGCGCTCCGTTGAACGCCGGCAGCGCGGAGCCGTGGGTCCGGTCGTAGAAGTCCGGCGACGTCGTCCAGTCGGTGTCGAAGAGCGCGCCGATGTAGCCGTCGATCTCCATCGTCTGGCCGCCCGCCGTGACGTGGTTCAGAACCCGGTCGCCGGGAAGCACCTTCCAGAAGAGATCGCCCGCCGCGTCCGGCGGCACGCTTCCCGGAGGAAAGCCGGCGCTCGGGTCGGAGTAGAGCTGAAGCGCGTCGCCTCCGTTGTTCAGCGGGACGACGTTCGACTGGCCCGCGGCGGGGCCGGCGAGGAGAAGCAGAAGAAACGGGACGACGCGCTTGCGGTCCGTCATCGACGCGGTCCTACGGCAGGAGGCTCGTCCGCACGACGTTCGTGTTCTCGCCCGCGAACGAAGTCAGGTCGAGCACGAACCCCTGCAGGAAGAGATCGAATCCCGCGACCGACGACGGCAGCGGGAGCTGCGCGCTCTGGAAGGCCCCCTCCGAGGTGAAGACGAAGGTCATCGGCAACACCGCCCCCTGCCAGACCCCGGACGTGATCCGGAACGCGGTGTCGGGCGTGACGAGAAGGGAGGCTCCGAAGACGTCGATGCCCGGAGCGGGAAGCGGAGCGAGCGAGGCACCCGCGACGGCGAGGTTGGGGACTCCCGCGCTCTGGAGGCTCCGGATCTCGACGCCGAGGGTCGCGCTCCCCGAGCCGACGGGGAGGAGCAACCCGTTCGCCGCGCCGCCGCCGTTGTCGCCTTCCTCCAGCCCGAAGCCGGTGCCCGAGTCGGCGATCGGGTTCAGCATTGGGTTCCGGAAGGTGAGGTTCGCCTCGAGGCTCGAGACGATCGACTCCGGCAGCGGGCCGCTGCCGGAGAACTGGAAACCGCCGAACGGGTTGAGCCCCGTTCCGAGAACGTCCGCCGCGGACTCGTCCGTGGAGTGAACGTCCTGGAACGTGTAGTCGCCCAGCCCGCAGGCGCCGCCCGTGGCGGTCATCCCGCCCGGCAGGAAATACGTCGTCGCCAGGTCGGACGCCGACGTCCCGTCCGCCGGCACGCCGATCCCCGCGGCGCCGAAGTCGATGTCGACCAGGAAGCCGTTGACGAAACCGGGCGGTGGACAGGTCCCGCCGGGGGGCGAGCAGAGCGACGGAGCGACGGTGCAGGGGTTGCCGAAGCCGCTCGAGCCGAGGATGACGGTCACTTCGGACGTGAACCCGAGCTGAAAGAAGGCGGGCTCGAAGGTGCTGGAAGCGCCGATCACCGCGGGTCCGTGCGTGCGGTCGTAGAAGTCGGGCGACGTCGAGAAGTTGCTGTCGAAGATGCTCTCGTAGTAGCCGTCGATCACGACGGAGGCGGGGGTCGCGTGGCGCAACAGCCGATCTCCGGGCAGCACCTTGTAGTAGAGGTCGCCTGTGGAATCGGGCGGCACGGTGCCGCTCGGCGCGCCGATGCTCGGGCTCGAGAAGATGAACATGACGTCGCCGCCGTTGTTGAGCGGAACGTCGTTCGAGTTGGCCTGCCCGAAGGCGGGGAGCGTGAGGAGGCAGAGGGGGAGGAGAGAGTGGAGGCGGAACATCGATGGGTCCTCCGGTTTCAGTCGGTCTTCGCCTGGACGTACCAGAGCGTGTTGGAGCCGTACTCCCGCGCGCGGCAGGTCCAATCGGCTCCTTCGTCGGACAGATCCACGGCGCGGCGCGGCGCGTGGAAGACGAGGACGCCCTCGGGGGCGAGGGCGTCCGCAACGAGCCGCTCGATCGCCGTCAGAACGGCGCGACGCGACTCCATGGATTTGAGCAGCGGGTAGGGCGGATCGAAGATCACCACGTCGGGCGCCTCGTCCCCCCAGCTCGACGGTGCGAGCGCGTCGCCGCGCACGATCTCGGCGCGGTCGCCGAGGTCGAGCGCCTCGACGTTGGCGCGCAGCACCGCGGCCGCCTTGGCGTTCTTCTCCACGAAGCGCACGAAACGCGCTCCGCGGCTCAACGCCTCGAGACCGAGGCTCCCCGAACCCGCGAAGAGGTCGAGCACCAGCGCGCGGTCGGCGAGCCAGGGCGCCAGCGTCCCGAACATCGCCTCGCGCACGCGGTCGAGCATCGGTCGCGTGTCGCGTCCCTCCGGCGCGGCGATCCGCCGCCCGCCGTGCTCACCACCGATGATCCTCACACCCAGAGCGTAAGGCATCCCGGAGGAGGGCGCAGCGGTAGCGGAGCTAGGGCAGGAGCGACGTGCGCACGCGGTTCGTGTTGACACCGGTCAAGGTCGAGAGGTCGAGGACGAACCCTTCGGAGAAGAGCTCCAATCCAACCGAGCCCGCGCCGACGGGGAGCTGCGACGACACGAACGTGCCGCCGACGACCACTCCCTGCCACTGCGAGGCGGTGGTGAGGAACAGCGCGTCGACCGCGACGTAGAGCCGCCCGCCCGCGAGCGGAAGCCCCGGCAGCGGCAACGGCGAGAGCGCCGAGGCCGCGACGGCGAGGTTTGGAACCGGCGCGGTCTCGTGGTGGATCTCCATTCCGATCGTCACGCCGGGATCGCCGCCGAGCGAGAGCTTCAACCCGTTCGTCGCGCCGCCGCCGACGAAGTCCGACGTCTCCACGCCCAGGCCGGTGCCCGAGTCCGCCCTCACGTTGAGGATCGGCTCGCGGAACGCGAGGCTGTTCGTCAGCGTGCTCACGACCGCGTCAGGGATCGGGCCGCCGCCGGCGAGTTGGAAGCCGTCGTAGGCCGAGATGCCGCCGAGGTCGTCGGCCTGCGTCTCATCCGTCGAGTGGCGGTTCTGCAGCGAGTAGTCGCCGAGGCCGCACGGCCCCCCGGTCAGGCTCATCCCGTCGGGGAAGAGGAAGGTGAGCGCGAGGTCTGAGGCCGGTGTTCCGTCGGCGGGCACGATGATTCCGGAACCAGGCGTCGAGCTGAAGCTCAGGTCCACGACGTAGCCGTTGATGATCCCGGTCGGCGGGCACGTACCGCCGGGCGGACTGCAGAGCGACGGGACGATCGTACACGGGTTCCCGAAGCCGGAGTTGCCCACCACGACGAGGGTCTCGCTGGAAACGCCGCCGAGTTGGAGGAACGCGGGCTCCAGGTTGCCGGGCGCCGTGGTGCTCGGAAGCGCGGGCCCGATCAACCGATCGTAGAAATCGGGCGACGTGCTCCAATCGGTGTCGAAGAGGCCTTCGTGAAAGCCGCTGACCTGCACGGCCTGGCCGAGCGGCCCGGAGTAGGCCAGGACGCGGTCCCCGGGCAGCACCTTCCAGAAGAGGTCGCCGTTCAAGCCGCCGACGCTGGGGTTGGAGCCCGGGAGTGTGACCTCCGCTCCGTTGTTGAGCGGCAGGTCGTTCTGCTGCGCGTTCGCCGCGGTCGCCATGAGGGTGGCGCACGCGAGAGACGCGATCATCCGTCGATTCATGGGTTGCCTCCTTGTCGCGACGGGGACGTGGCCGGACCCGGGCGTGATGGAAGGCTGAGGCAACCGGGGAGAAGCGAAGGCCCGCACGTGACGCTGCGGCGCGGCCGTTCGAGACGCCTTGTGTTCCATCCCGCTAGCGGGAACGTTCCCTGCCGCACACTTACGACGGCTGCGGCTTTTTGGATGTTCGGATGGTCGGGGAAAGTTTCAGACGCCCGAGAGGCAGCGCTAAGATCCGCTGCGACACCATGATCAGGCTGCACGTGAACGTGGACCACGTCGCCACGCTGCGCCAGGCCCGCCGCGGCGCGCGCCCCGACCCCGTCGAATGGGCGCTCCAGGCCGAGGACGCGGGCGCGCACGGCATCACCTGCCACCTCCGGCGCGACCGGCGCCACTTCCAGGACGACGACCTGCGGCGGGTCCGTGAGCGAATCCGAACGCTCCTGAACCTCGAGTCGAGCCTGCACCCGGAGATGATCGCAATCGCACTCGAAAGCGGCGCCGACGAGGTCTGCCTGGTGCCGGAGAACCGCCAGGAGATCACCACCGAGGGCGGTCTGGACGTCGTGCGAGAGCGGGCGCGCCTCGCCGAGGTGATCCCGCGCCTTCGCGCCAAGGGCATCGCGGTCAGCCTGTTCGTCGACCCCGAGCCTGATCCACTCGCCGCCGCGGCGGAGGTCGAGGCGGAGTACGTCGAGCTGCACACCGGCTGCTACGCGAACGCGTCCGGCGAAGAACGCGACGCGGAGCTCGAGCGCCTCGTCGCCGCCGCAGAGCGCGCGCACGCGCTCGGCCTCAAGGTCAACGCCGGACACGGTCTCGACTACGACAACGTCGAGCCGGTGGCGCGGCTCCCCCACCTGCGCGAGCTCAACATCGGGCACGCGATGGTCGGCCGCGCGGTCTTCGTCGGCGTCGAGCGGGCGGTGAAGGAGATGCTGGCGCGCATCGAGGCGGGGGCGCGCGGATGACGTCGCCCTTCCGCGGGAGCATCGCGGCGCTGCCGACGCCGTTCGGCGAAGGCTCGGGCGAGCTCGATCTGGCCGCCTTCGGGGCGCTGGTGGATCATCACGTCGCGTCGGGGACCGAGGGCCTGGTCGTGTGCGGCACGACGGGCGAGACGCCCACGCTCACGCGCGAGGAACGGCGGAGCCTGATCGCCGCCTGCGTCGAGGCCGCCGGCGGCCGCGTGCCGGTGATCGCCGGCGTGGGAACGAACGCGACGCGGTCCACGGTCGACGAGCTCGAATCTGCGGAGGAGCTCGGCGTCGACGGGCTGCTCGTCGTCACGCCCTACTACAACCGGCCGAGCCAGGCCGGGCTGAGGCTTCACTTCGACGCCGTCGCGGCCGCCGCGACGCTACCGGTCGTCCTCTACAACGTTCCGGCGCGCACCGGGGTCGACCTCCTGCCGGAGACGGCCGCGGATCTCGCGCGGCGGCACGCGAACGTCGTGGCGATCAAGGAGGCGTCGCCTTCGGTCGAGCGGTTGCGAGAGCTCGTCGCCACGCGCGCGCTCGACGTTCTCTGCGGCGAGGACACGCTCGCCGTCAAGGCGCTTCGGCTCGGCGCCGCGGGCTGGATCGGAGTCCTCCCGAACCTGGCGCCCGCCGCGGCGGCGGAGCTCGTCGGCATCGCGCACACGGATCCGGCGCGCTGCGACGCGATCTGGGAGGAGCTCTCGCCCTACCTCGACGTGCTCGCGCTCGACGTGAACCCGGTACCGGTCAAGGCCGCGCTCGCGCGACAGGGACGGATGTCGGCCGGCGTGCGTCCGCCGCTGGCGCCGCTCGACGCCGCGGCTGCGAAGCAACTCGAGCGGCGGCTCGAGGCATTCGACGGCGTAGCACAGCCGACCTGACGTACCGGGTTGACGGCAAGCGAGGCCCGTCGCGTTCGAGGGGCTCCTGTCAGAGTCTCGCGTTGGCCGCGAGCCCTCCTAAGGGAGGAGCTTCGTCGTGGCATCGGCGCGGGTCAACACGAGTGATTCCACGGACGCGAATGGAAGACGCCGCGAGTGTGGACGTGCCTTGCGCAAGCGCGCCGCGAGCCAAGGAGAAACCAGCGGACGAAGAGGGCGGCGAGCCGGGGAACGAGGCTCCTCCGCGGCGGAGGAGCCCCGTGCAGCGAAGGCTTCGGGAAGCCCTAGAACAGGATCGTGGTGGTCCTGTTCGTGGAATCGTAGGTGTCCGAGGTGTCGTTGAAGCTGATGCCTTGGGCATAGAGCGGAAGCGGGGGAACGATCACGCCGGTTTGGAACTGCGGCCCGGTGAAGGCTCCCTCCGAAGTGAAGACGAACACGGTCCGAACGACGGTTCCCGAGGCGAGCGTCGCATTGAAGACGCCGTCCGGAACGATCAGCAGGTTGGTCCCCAGCGCGGGGACACCCGGGACCGGGATCGGGGTAAGCGAGAACCCGACCACCCCGAAGTTCGGGCGCTGCGAGACCGCGAAGTCGCGTAGCTCAAGACCGATCGAGGAAAGACCGGAGGTCGTGTTGAGGCGGCGGCCGTTCGTGGCTCCGCCGCCGTTGTCGCCCACTTCCGGCGGGCCCGGGAAGCTCCCGGTGCCGGCCTGGACGTTCAGCACGTTGTCGCGGAAGGTCAGGTTGGCTTCAAGTATCGAGACCACCGACTCGGCCAGCGGGGCGCCGCCACCGAGCTGGAAGCCGCCGATGATGTTCACGCCGCCGGCAACGTCCGCCTGGGACTCGCTGGTGGAGTGCACGTCCTGGAGACCGTAGTCGCCCAGGCCGCACACGCCGCCCGTGGCGGTCATGCCGCCGTTGACGAAGTAGGTGAGGGCCGTGCTGGACAACGGGGTGCCGTCGGACGGAAGGACGACGCCGGTACCCGGGGTGCTGCTGAAGTTGAGCTCGACCAGGTAGCCGTTGACGAAGCCCGAGGGCGGGCACGTCGAGCCGACGGGAGAGCACAGCGAAGGAGCGACCGTGCAGGGGTTCCCGAAGCCGGAGTTGCCGACGATCACGAGCGTCTCCGTGGTGAAACCGAGCGTGACGAAGGCGGGCTCGAGGATGCCGGGGTTGATGACCGACGGTATCGCCGGCCCCAGGGTCCGCTCGTAGAAGTCCGCGGACGACGAAGCCGGAGAGGCGGTGGTTCCCCAGAACGTGTCGAACAGGGACTCGTAGAAGCCGTCGACCTCCATGACCGGACCGCCGAGAATGTCGGACTGGTTGGCGAGGAAGCCGTCGCCCTCCCAGACCTTGTAGTACCAGTCGCCGGCGGCGTCCGGCGGGTTGGCGCCAGCCGTGAAGCCGGAGCTCGGGCTGGAGAAGATGAAGACAACGTCACCCCCGTTGTTGAGGGTGCTGTTGTTGGAGTTGACCTGGGCGGCCGCAAAGCCGGCCGTGATGGCAGCGGCGCTCACGGCGCCCAAGAAGCGTAAGGCGGTTCTCATGAGATTCGTTCCTCATCCACTAGGGAGATTCAGGCGTGAAAAAAGCTCCGGGTCTTGACGGAAGACGCGGAGCGGGCCGGTTCGAGAGCATCGAAACGAAAAGAGGCCTCCGCCGTCGATACGGCGGTCTGCGAACGACGCCTACGCTCTCGGGCCGACTCGGGTCAACCCGAGTGATTCAACCGACGCGAAATGCAAAACGCCTCGAGCGTGGGCTCGAGGTGTTGGCTGCTCGAAATCCGAACGTCGTGCGAGCGGCTAGTGGCCGTCGTTGCCCTTCTTCTCGTCCTCCGGAGCCGGCGGGCCCGTCGTCCGCTCCGCGCCCTTCGTGCGCCGCATCACCGGCAGGCGCCGCTGGTCCGGCGCGGCGTGACCCGTGATCGCCACCTCGCGCATCGTGCCG
>JANQEJ010000336.1 GCA_028278425.1 Planctomycetota bacterium
GGCGGCTCAGGAAACGCCGGTGAATTCCGGGTTCGCGAACGACCCGGCGCTCGTGCTGGTGGAGCCCGGCGCGGACTTCTGCGCCACCGGCGCCACGACCTGGCACCTCGAGGACGCGGTGGGCGGGGTGCTGCAGTCGGAGCCGTTCTTCCTCGAGGTCCAGCCGCCGCCCGCGGACGCCGTGATCCGGCGCATCGCCGTCACCTGGAACTACCTCCTGAACGGCGACGCGCCGTCGGAGGACACGATCCGGCTCAACGGGATCGCGCTCGAGGGCGAGCTCGTCGCGTACGGAGCCGCCGCCATGGACAACGCGAAGGGCGGCACCGCGAGCTACGCGGCCTTCCTGTATCCCAACTCCGCGCCCGTGTTCCACGGCGTGTCGAACGAGGTGGCGAACGCGACCGACAAGCCGCTCGGCGACGACCCGATGGCGCTGGGCGCCGGGCTGAGCGTCGTCACGCTGTACTCCTACGATCCGAGCGCGCAGAAGCCCGTGCAGCGCGTGGAGGTGCACTGCGGCTTCACCGCGACCGGGCCCGACGACGCCGCGGCGACCGTGAGCCTCGACGTGACGGACGCCGGCGTGGGCTCGTCGGTTCACTTGCTGCTCAACGCGCTCGACGGGGAGTCGGGATCCGACCGGTTGATCCTCAACGGAGACGACGTCAGCGGGACGCTGCTGGGAACGGGGGCGCCGGGGAACGCGTGGATCGGGCTGCTCGGACCGCTCGCGTCCGGACGCAACCGCTACGACCACGCGGACGACGTGATTCCCGCGGCGGTCAAGTCGGGCGAGATCGAGCTCCGGACTTTGAGCGTCGACGACTCGGTCGCACACACGCTCGCCGTCCTGACGGTCGTGCCGGCCCAAGCGTTCGAGTCCGTCGGCCCGGGAAAGGCCGGCGGGCAGGGCCTCGTGCCCACGCTCTACGGCCAGGGGCCGATGACGCCGTTCTCGCAGAGCTTCCTCCTGCTGAAGGACGCGCAGTCGGGCCTCGCCGCGACGCTGGTCGTGGGTGCGCAGCAGATCGACGCTCCGCTGATGGGCGGCATCCTCGGTCCGCAGCCGAGCGCGCTCGTCGGCGGCTTCCTGACCGGCGGTTCCACCGCCACCGTCGTGCCGATACCTCCGGACCTGACGCCGGGACTCGAGCTCTTTGCGCAGTTCTGGATCGCCGATCCCGCGGCATCGTTCGGCGTGTCGGCGTCGAACACGCTCAAGGCGACCGTTCAGGCGCAGAACTGATCCGTCGGCGGCCGGGCGGGCCTGGTGTCCGCCCGGCCGTGTCGTGTCGAAGCGACTAGCGTGTCGCCTTCCACGTCCGGATGGAGCCGTCGCTCCCGCAGGAGAGGATGCGGGTCCCGTCCGGAGACACGGCGCAGTTGTAGATGCTGCCGGAGTGGCCGCGCAGCGTCAGCATGTGCTCGCCGGTGGTCGGGTCCCAGAGGCGGAGGGTCCGGTCCAACGACGAGGAGAGGAGCCGCGACCCGTCGGGAAGCCACCGCACGGAGGTGACTCGGTCGCCGTGCCCGGTCAGCCGGTGCGTCGTCTCACCCGTGTCCGCGTCCACGAGGACGATCTCCCGGTTCTCAAGAGCCACCGCGATCAGGTTGGTCTCGGGGTGCTGCGCGACGTCGTTCGCCTGGAACGGCACCTCGATCGCGCGCACGAGCTCGCCGCTCCCCGGGCTTCGGAGTTGGACGGAGGCGTCGAGTCCGCAGGACACCAGGCGCCCGTCCCGTAGCTGCTCCATTCCGGTCACCCTGCGCGCGTGACCCTCCACGCGCCAGAGGAGCGCTCCGTCCTCGGCGTCCCAACAGGAGAGCGCGCCGGCTTCGTCGCCGCCGAAGATCCTCGTCCCGTCGGGCGCAAGATGGAGAGCGGTCAGGCTCCCGACCGGGAACGCGCTCAGCCTCCGTCGCTCGGCAATCTCCCAGAGCTGCGCCGTCCCTTCGGGGTCCGCGAAGGCGAAGCGGTCGCTGCTCGCTTGTACCGACACGCAGCGCCGTACGTCGTTGCTTCCGGGGAGCTGGACGCTCGTCGGAGGCGTCGCCCTCAGATCCCAGATGCGAACCGGGTCTTCCGAGTGGGAGGCGAGGATCGTGTACGGGTCCAGGAAGACGGCGTCCACGACGAAGTGGCGCGTCCCGACGAGCGTTCCGCGGCCGACGTCGGCCAGGGACCAGACGCGCACCGTGCGGTCCTCGGAGTGCGTGGCCACACGCCTCGCGTCCTTCGACAGAGCAAACCCGTAGACGAGGTCTCCGTGACCGAGGAGCGTGGCGAGAGGCTGGCCGTAGTCGGCATGCCAGACGCGGATGCTCTTGTCCCACGAGCAGCTCAGGAGCAGGTTGGAGTCGGTGAACACCGTGTTGCGCACGTCGTGGTCGTGATCGGTCAGGCGCACGATCAGCTCGCGAGTCCGGGGATCGAAGAGCGAAAGCGTCCAGTCGTACGAGGCGGCCGCGAAGCGTTCGCCGTCGGGCCGCCACGCCACCCTGCGGATCAGTCGGTGTGCCGCCCGGTAACTCCAGAGGCGTGTCCCGTCCTCCGCGCCCCACAGCGTCAGGAGACCGTCACGCGTGCCGACGAGCAGTTCCTTCGAGTCCGGCGAGAACTCCATCGCCGTGACCTCGCCCGGTGCGTAGAGCCTGGCCGGCTCCCGGGCGGTCACCGCGCGCGCCGCGTAGCTGGTGGAGATCAGGGCGTGGTCCTCCGCGTTCCAGAGGCGGAAGAGCTGGTCCCACGACGAGGACGCCACGCGTCGGCCGTCCGGACTCACGACGATGCGCTCCACCGGTACGCCGTGCTCGAGACGACCGATCGGCTCGCCGCTCGCCGAGTCCCACACGTGGACGGCTCCGTCCAGGCACGACGCATACGTTCGAACGCCGTCCGGCGACTCGACGAGCACGCTCGGCCGGTCTTTCGGACCGCTGTACCGGGTCACGATCTCTCCGTCCCAGGACCACCGGGCGACCTCGCCGGCAATGGACGAGGCTAGGAGCGTGTCACCGGAAACGGACCCGACGAGGAAGCTGACCTTGGACTCGTAGGGTGCCCACGAGTGGAGCAAGCTCCCATCGTGTCCGTCGAAGACGTTGAGCGTACCGTCCTCCCATTGGAGGGCCACGCGGTCGCCGCTCGGGTGCATGGCGACGTATTCAGCTTTGCCCGGTTTCCCGGTGGTGAGCACCAGATCGCTGCCGTCGAGACGACCTTGGATGTGGTCCCACTCCCACCCGCGGAACTCGGCCGGCGCCTGGTCGAGCAGGTCGCGGGCCGTCGCGGAGTCGTAGTCGTCGAGCGCCGCCTGTGCGGAGTAAACGCTCGCCAGATAGGTCTGGTAGCGCGAATGGGCGAGGGCCTCGTGGGCGTCGTCACGCGACTCCTTCGCGATCCAGGCCGCGCTGCCGCTCACGACCGTAGCCACTGCGAGCACCAGGACCAGGATCGAAACCGCGCGATGCCGGCGCGCGAACTTTCGCAACCGATAGACGCTTCCGGGCGGGCCCGCTTCGACGGGTTCGTGCCGTCGGTGCCGCTCCAGGTCCGCGGCCAGTGCGTCGGCGGTCTGGTAGCGCTGTTCGGGATCCTTCTCGAGCGCCCTGAGCAGGATCCAATCGAGGTCTCCCACCAACCCGCGGCGCAGGGTCTCGGGATCCGTGCCCCGCGCCTCCGCCGCGCGCCAGGCCGACTCCGGGTCGAGCACGACGCGGCGCGAGGGTTGGATCGGCTCCCGGTTGCAGATCGCGTGGGTCCATTGCGCGATCCCGAGATCGCTGTCCGAGTACGGCGACCCACCCGTGAGCAGGTGGTAGAGCAGCACGCCCAGGCTGTAGACGTCCGTGCGCGTGTCGACTCCCGCCGAGGCTCCCCGGGCCTGTTCCGGTGCCATGAACGCGAGGGTGCCGACGATCTGGTCGTCCGCGGTCAGCGAGGGGAGCGCGCGGTTCTCGCCCAGGGCCTTGGCGATGCCGAAGTCGATGATCTTCACGCGCGGGCGGCCGTCCTCTTCGAACACGAGGACGTTCTCCGGTTTGAGGTCGCGGTGGATGATCCCCTTTTGGTGCGCGTGCTGCACCGTGCGGCAAACGTCGACGAAGAGGTCGAGGCGCGCACGGAGATCGAGGCGCCGCTCGTCGCAGCCCGCGATGAGCGAAGCGCCGTCCACGTACTCCATCACGAAGTAGGGCCGTCCGTCGTCGAGCTGGTCCGCGTCGAAGACCTGGGCGATCCCGGGGTGGCTCATCAGCGCCAGCGCCTGGCGCTCGGCCTCGAAGCGCGCCACGGCCTGTTCGGTGTCCTTGCCCGAGCGAATCAGCTTGAGGGCGGCGCGCCGCACGATGGGAGCCTCCTGCTCGACGAGGAAGACGGTTCCGAACCCGCCCTCGCCCAGCACGCGGAGGACGCGGTAGTTCCCCAGCCGCTCTCCAGGCCGCGGCGCGTCCTCGATCGGTTCCGCCGTCGGGAGCACCGCGCCCGGAACGATTCGGTCGGCCTGCTCGTAGTCCGCCAGCAGGCGTTCGACCCTGGCGCGCAGCTCCTCGTCGCCGTCGCAGGCCGCCGCCAGCGCCGCGGGGCGCGCGTCGCGCTCGAGCTCGATCAGGTCGAGGAAGATCTCCTTGGCCCTGTTTGCGCCCATCCGCCTTCTCTTCGGAACCCGGTCGGCCGAGCCAGCGGCGGCCCGGGGAGGAACGGCAACGTACTCCGAGCTCGGGCCGGCGCCAAGCCGTAGCGAGAACGGCGGTTCGCGTGGCACCTGCTGCAGGGATCCCGCGCCAAGCGAGGTGAGGCCGGAGCGGTCTCGTGAGCAACGAGCGGACCTTGAATCCCGTTGGAGAGGAGCCATGAGCGACGTCATCGACTTCAACCGGCAACATCGCAGGTCGGCGCGGGTGCGGGACGTGGTGCGCCGGTTCGAGCGCTGCACGCTGGAGCGCTCCGAGTGGACGCATGAGACGCACCTCCTGGTCGGCCTTTGGTACGTGCTCCATCGCCCGCCGGGCGAGGATCTCGCCGCGTTGCGGCGCGGGATCAAGCGCTACAACGAGGCGACCGGGGTCCCGAACACCGTCCGGTCGGGCTACCACGAGACGATCACGCGCTTCTACGTCGACGCGCTGCGCATGTTCGTGGCGCGCAACCTGCGTCTGGACGAGGACGAGCTCTATCGCGCCGTGCTCGACGACTGCATCGCGGCGCGGGACTTCGTCGCGCGGCACTATCCGGCCGAGGTTCTGAGCTCGCCGGGCGCGCGCACGGGCTGGGTACGCCCGCGCCCGAGCGTGTTCCGCATCGCCGGTTGACCGTGCAGCTCTTCGATTCGCGGCACTCGCCTGCAGTCCGTCTTTCCCGTGGGTACCCTGACGCCATGGACGCCGGTCGCCAGGGGCGCGCCAAGGCCGTCTTCCTCGAAGCCATCGATCGCGCGGAAGAGGAGTGGCCGGCGTACCTCGATGCGACGGTCGGCGACGAGCCGGAGGTTCGCGCCGAGGTGGAGCGCCTTTTGAGCGAGCACGCCCGGCTCGGGGAGATCAAGACCGGCCCCTTCGAAGGCCCGGGGACGGTCTTCGGAAGGTACCGCCTCGTCGAGGAGATCGGACGCGGCGGCTTCGCCACGGTCTACGTCGCGGAGCAGACGGAGCCCGTGCGCCGGCGCGTCGCGCTGAAGATCCTCACGCCGGGGATGGACACGCGCGCGGTCGTCGCCCGCTTCGAGGCGGAGCGCCAGGCGCTCGCCCTGATGGACCACCCGCACATCGCTAAGATCTTCGACGCCGGGTCGACTCCGTCGGGGCGGCCGTACTTCGTCATGGAGCTCGTGGACGGCCGGCCGATCACCGAATACTGCGACGCGACGCGGCGCACGCTCCAAGAACGGCTGGAGCTCTTCCGCAAGGTGTGCCTCGCCATCGAGCACGCCCACGCGAGGGGCGTCGTGCACCGCGACATCAAGCCGTGGAACGTCCTGGTGAGCGAGACCGACGGCGAGCCCGCGCCGAAAGTCATCGACTTCGGCATCGCGAAGGCGCTCGGCGGAGAGCTCGGCGACGCGACGCTGACGCAGCTTCACGCCATCCTCGGGACTCCGGCGTCGATGGCGCCCGAGCAGACCGATCCCGGCGGCGTCGGCATCGACGGCCGCACCGACGTGTACGCGCTCGGCGCGCTGCTCTACCAGCTTCTGGCGGGCGTCGCGCCGCTCGACATGGACGGGCTCGCCGTTCCCGACATGCTGCTCGCGATCCGGCAGAAGGAGCCGGTGCGGCCGAGCCACCGGATTCGCGCGGCGAAGCAGACGGCGAACGCGCCCGTCTCGCGGCCGGAGGTGTCCGGCGATCTCGACTGGATCACCCTGCGCTGCCTCGAGAAGGAGCCCGAGCGCCGGTACCAGCGCGCGGCGGAGCTCGCGGAGGACGTCGCGCGCCACCTGCGGCACGAGCCCGTGTCGGCGAGCCCGCCCGGCTGGTGGTACCGGACGAGGAAGTTGGCGCGGCGACACCGCGACGGGCTCTTGATGACGGGGCTCCTGCTGGCCGCGGTCGTGGTCACCGCCGCCGTGGCGTTGCAGCGAGGGCAGGCCGAGGCCGCGGACCGCGCGCAGCTCGCCGAGCTGGTCAGTGACGTACTGGCCGGGCTCGAGCCCGACCTCGACGAGCGCGCGGAAACTCAGGCGTTGCTCGAACGCTGGTCGCGGCGCGTCGTCGCAGGCGAGGCGAGCGCGACCGATCTGGAGATGCTCGTCCGCCTCATCACGCGCTTCACGATCGAGGCGCGGAGCATGATTCCCTTCACGGGGGAGCCGACGCGCGCGCGGGTCGTCATGCGTGCGCGCGATGCGGTGTGGCTGCCCGGTATCTCGCTCGCCTATCGGACCAGGGCGCGGGTCAACACGGACCCTCCGTTCGGTTTGGAGGGCGCGGTGGAGCTCTACGGCAAGGACGGCGGCGGTGGAACGCACTTCATGTACCTCGGCATAACGCCGACGGAGGGTGACAACGTCCTGACGGTCACGGTGGACGTCACGCTGGTCGCGGCGGCGGCGGACGCGCCGTACATGAAGCGACGACACATTGGGTGGAGCGCCGATCGAGAGGTCCTCGGCGAGTGTTCCATCGAGCTCGAGCCCCTTCCCTTCACGGCGGCCCGAGGAATCGAGGTCCAGATTCGGGAGATCGACGACGCGACCCTCGCCGCGGAGACCGACAAGCGCGTGAACGCCCGCGAGCTGAGGCTGCTCGCGCCGGGCGCGACGCCCCGCAGCGACGACGCCCTGTGGAGTCTCTGGCTTGAATTCGAGGAGCAGGTCGCTCCGCTGGCGCTGGAGGTCGAGCTGCGCGACACAGGCGGTCGGTTGGTCGCGAGCGGCGACCTGATCGTCAGCCGGAGGGGCGAAGTGCTGGGCCAGGTGCAGTTCGACGGGCTGCCGCGCGAAGACGGCCGCTGGATACCGATGTCGTGTCGCGTCTACCTCGCGCCGCTGGTCGATCCCGAGCCGGTCGTCGGCCCGCTGACGCTCACCCTGCGGTCCTCGGCGCGGGTCGCGCAGGCCCTTCCGGCGCTGGACGCCTTCCTTCGCTTCGAGACGACGCGCGAGCTCGAAGTCCTGCGCTGACCGGCGGCCATAAATGCTGCGGATGGATGGCAGGTGCGACCACCGGGTTGCGCCAAGGAGGGCGGCAGCACCATCCTGGTTGCCGCAGAGCCCGACGGAACGCCCACCAGACGAGAGACGCCCGATGAGCAAGACGAAAGCAGCGCCCGAGACCCTCCCGTTCGACGAAGCCAAGTCCGAGGCCTTCACGGAGCGTTTCGTGTCCGCCCTCAACGCCTCGTCGCTGATGATGATGTATTCGGTGGGCCATCGCACCGGCCTCTTCGACACGATGGACGGGATGGACTGGTCGACCTCGAGCCGGATCGCCGAGGCGGCCGGTCTGAACGAGCGCTACGTCCGCGAATGGCTCGGGGCCATGGTCACGGGCCGCGTGGTGGACTACGACGCGACGTCGAAGACCTACCGGTTGCCGCCGGAGCACGCGCGCTGGTTGACGCGGAAGGTCTCGCCGGAGAACCTCGCCGTGACGGCGCAGTGGATCAGCGTGCTGGGCGGCGTGGAGTCCCAGATCGTCGAGCGCTTCCGATCGGGCGGCGGCGTGTCCTACGAGTGCTTCGAGCGCTTCCACGAGACCATGGCGGAGGAGAGCGCCCAGACGGTCGTCGCCGCGCTGCACGAGCACATCCTGCCGCTCACGAACGGGCTCGAAGAGGAGCTCGAGCGCGGGATCAAGGTGCTCGACGTGGGCTGCGGCTCCGGCCGCGCCGCCTGCGCGCTGGCCAAGGCGTATCCGGCCAGCACGTTCCTCGGCTACGACCTCTGCGAGGACGCCGTCGGGGCCGCCAACGCGCTGGCGCGGGAAGAGGGGCTTTCCAACGTCTCCTTCCACGTCAAGGACATCACGGGACTAGAGGAGCCCGAGGCCTACGACCTGGTCACCGCCTTCGACATCGTCCACGACCAGAAGGACCCGGCGACCGTGCTCGCGAACATCCACGCGGTGCTGAAGCCCGGAGCCACGTTCCTCATGCAGGACATCGCGGGTTCGAGCCACCTCGAAAAGAACCTCGACCATCCCATCGGGCCGTTCGGATACACGATCTCCACCATGCACTGCATGACGGTGTCCCTCGCGCAGGGGGGCGCGGGGCTCGGAACGATGTGGGGCGAGGAGCTCGCCGAGCAGATGCTCGGTGAGGCGGGATTCGGCGACATATCGAAGCACTCGCTCGAGCACGACTTCATCAACGTCTACTTCGTGACGCGGAAGAAGTAGCCCCGCCGGGCGAAAAGACTCGGCGGGACCGTGCGGCCCCGTAGCTCAGCGGTTAGAGCGGAGTCCTTATAAGGCTTGAGTCGAGGGTTCGATTCCCTCCGGGGCAACCACCCTGAACGTGAGGCTTCGCCTCCGGTGGGTGGCGTTCTGCGCGTTCTAGGAGGTTGCATCTACGCACTGCGCCCGCGCTTTCCTCGGCGCTTCGCGACGCGGCGGTGGAGGAGCTGCGAATCGATGTGCGGTCGCAACGGGCCCACGATCCAAGGCACGCCGGAGGAGACGCAGCGAATCGACAAAGCCTCCTATGCGCGGGGCCTGGTCGCTGAGCGCGAGCTCGGGCTCGTGGGGTGCCAGGTCCCGCGCTCTTCTTCGGCACGATCTGCGGCATGGGCAACACGGCCAGGGTCTTCGCGACGATCGCCGTCTGGGTCGCCCTGACGTTCACCTTCGTCTTCGGCGTGTTCAGCTTGAGCTGGAGCGGCGTCGTGGGTGTGGTCGGCACATCGATCGTCTCGACCGTCATCGCTCTCAGGGAGGGTGTGTCTGCGCGCGATCTGCGCGAACTGCGCGGCTTCGCTACGTCGTGCGGCGAATGGCCGTGGCTCGAGCGCCGCATAGCCTGGATGGTTCGCCTTACCCCTCAAGGAGATCCACCGATGAAGTCCCTCCCCGCACTCCCCACGCTTACCCTCTGCGCGCTCGCTTTGGGCGCGTCCACGGCCACGGCTCAGGTCGTGATGGTCGAACCGGGGCACACCCTGGTGAAGATCGTCGATTCGGTGTTTCCCCTCGATCCGAGCCAGACTCTGTTCGAGACCTTGACGCCCTTGGCCAACATCGAGGGCATCACGTTCGATCCGGGTACGGGCGATCTCTACGTGCAGTTGATCGAGCCGGGCCTGGGCACCCCTAGCGCCACCACGCACATCTACCAGATCACGCCGGCCGGCGTCGTCACGCCGATCTCGCTCTTCACGGGCTTCGGCACGAACGAGCGCGGAACCGACCTGCACTTCGACCCCATCAACGGGGTGCTCCTCACCCAGGATGAGAACGTCTTCCCGAGCCGTATCGCCACCGTCTCGCCCCTCACCGGCGCGATAGGCACCTACAGCTTCCTGACGCCGCCCGTCTTCACCGCGAGCACGTTCGGCATGGACATCTCGCTCGGCGCGGGTGGCTCCGACGTCCCGTTCGGCGACGTCGTGTTCACGAGCGACCTGAGCGCCGCGGGGATCCACTCGGCCGCGTTCGGCGGGGCGGGGAGCTTCACGCACGTTCCCGCCTCCGTGACCGGCCCCGCCGACGACATGGTGATCCAGCCCGACGGCGACTGGGTCTGGTTCGGCGACTCCGGTGCGGGGATCTGGAACTACTCTCCGATGCCGCCGCATCCCGGGGTCTTCAGCGGCCTCGACGTGGCCGCGATGTTCGGCGGCGCCGGGCTGCCGTTCCTATGCGGGACGCGGGCGACGGTCTGCGACACGACGGGCGACTCCTACGTCACGTGGTCCTGCTTCCCAGGCGCCAACGGGATCTTCCGCGTCGACGAGGCGCTGACGACGTCGACGTTGCTGCTCACCGCGGGGCTCGCCACGGGCGCCGAAGGGATCCAGGATCTCGTCGTCGGTCCCTCGACCCTCGGCGCCGGCGAGAGCCTCTTCTTCACGATTCACAACCTCGTCACCGGCGGCGAGGAGGTGTGGGAGATGACCACCCTCGGCTGCTGCGCCAATCCGCCGAGCGTCGCGGTGCGTCCGGGCCTCGGCCTCAACGCTCCGTTCAGCCTCACCGAGTTCCCGCTGGGCAACCTGCCGACGGTCGGCAACGCCGGCTACGCGCAGATCGTCGACGACCCGATCGGCATCTGCGGCATCCCGCCCGGCACGCTCACGGCGCTCGCCCTGTCGACCGCTCCCGCCGCGGGCCCCGTTCTGCCCGGCTTCGGTTGCCCGGTCGGAGCACCGGGCGAGTTCCTGATCGCCACCGGCGGGCTGAACCCGTTCCTGATCAGCGTCGCGCCGTGGATCGGTCCGGGCGCCGGCGCCGTTCACCCGTTGCCGATCCCGCTGAACATCGCGCTCTGCGGTTTCCCGATCTTCACGCAGGGTATCTGGGCGGTGACCGCACCGCCGGCCTTCGTGTTGACCGAAGCTCTCGACATCGTGATCGGATCCTAGCGGACGGCACTCCGGCGGCGGCTCTTCGCTCGTCCCGCCCGCTTTTTGGCTACCATGCATGCGGCATGGGCAAGAAGAAACGCAAGTACCACCGCCGCACTTCCGACGAGCAGATCGCCGACCTCGAGGCCCAGATCGCGGAGCTGCGGGCCAAGATCGAGGGACGGGACAAGTTCTCCCCCGAGGATGTCGTGGCGGAGCGCGAACGCCTGGGGCTGTCCGCCCGCGAGTACGGTGAGCTCATCGGCGTCTCTCACCTGACGATCTACAACTGGGAGCACGGGCGTCGTGCGCCGCGCGCGAAACAGTTGGAGCAGTGGCTGGCGGTCAAGGGCATCAAGAAGAAGGACGCCTGGGAGAAGCTCGGCATCGACGGCGCGAGCCGCGACGGCTTCTCCTCCGAGGCCGTTTACGCGGAGCGCGAGCGACTGGAGCTCTCCGCCGCCGACTACGGGCAGTTGGTCGGCGTGTCCGCGTTGACCATCTACAACTGGGAGAAGGGGAAGAGCGAGCCGCGGCAGGCGCAGCTCGCGAAGTGGCTCGCCGTGCGGGGCATCGGC
The DNA here is from genome assembly GCA_028278425.1 of Planctomycetota bacterium. Lineage (GTDB taxonomy): Bacteria > Planctomycetota > UBA1135 > UBA1135 > JANQEJ01. The sequence goes on from JANQEJ010000336.1 coordinate 11,582, forward strand.
AAGCGCGAGGCCTGGAAGAGGCTCGGGTACTGAGGAATCCGCGGCCCACGCCGCGAAGTCGCCGGGGCGCCTGAGCCTCGGCGCCCCGGCCGATTCGACGTCGACCCCGTCAGGGCTGGATCGTGAAGGTCTCGGCCTCGCTCGCGGTGATGGGAGCCGCGGTGACGGCGTTGAACACCATGTAGGCGTGGGAGACGGCAAGCCCGGCGAGTCCCGGCGCGGCGGCCGGCGGGAGGTCGAAGCCCGCGGTGGCGCGCGCGTCGCCGTCGAGCGCGGCGAAGGAGTCGGTCAGCGGAGTGGTGTTGGCGTGGTTGACCGTGAAGAGGAAGTACGGGTCCGGATTCAGCGGCAGAGGCAGGCCGAACAGGACGAGTCCCGGACTCGTTCCCGTGACGGAGCCCATCAGGAAGTAGATCCCGTTGGCGGAAGCGGGGCCCGCGTCGAGCGCGAAGGTGAACGAGCCGCCGGCCGCCTCCCCGACGAGCACGTGCAGGGCGAGCCGCGCGCTTTGCGCGAAGGCACCGCCGGACCTCTCGAAGGGAATGACGCGCCCGCTATCGGTGATCGCCGCCACCTCGTGGTTGTCGAACGGACAGCCGGCCAGCAGGTGATCCCCGTCCAGGGCGAGCGGAGCGCCGAACCGGTCCTCGAAGTCGGGCTCGCAGCGCACGAGCTTCTCCTGCTCGGTCCAGACACCTCCCACCTTCTCGAAGACGTAGACGGCACCCGCGTCCGTCTCACCGGAGTGGTCGGCTCCGCTCGAGCCGACGGCGATGAAGTCGCCGGAGAGGGCAATGCCCGCCCCGAAGTCGTCGCCGCCGACGCCGTCGCTCGGGCTGACCTCCGCGGGAGCGCCCCACACGCCTGCGGTGCGTTCGTAGACGTGGACGCGCTCGAACGCGGACGGATCCTGTACGGCGAGGCGATCGCCCTCGAGAGCGACGTCGTCGACCTTCGTTCCGGTGACGAGCTCGATCTGCAGCGGCCAGAGGGTCGAGATCGGGTTGGTGTAGACCCGGACCTCGGTGCCTCCGGCGACCGCGAGGGTGTTGCCGGAGAGCTCCACGAGGTAACCGAAGTCGATCGACGGACCGACGATCTTCGTCTCCTCGTCGTAGGTACCGCCGCCGTTGCGACGGAACACGTAGACGGCTCCGTCGTTGCCCGGGCCCGCGGAGGTGGCCCCGACGGCGATGACGTCTCCGCTGATCGCGACGGCGTCGCCGAACCTGTCGTCGGTGGCCGGGTCGCCCGCTACGAGCTCGTCGATCTCGACCCAGACGCCGGATTGCAGCTCGTAGACGCGGGCTGCGCCGGCGTTGGAGAACGCACCGTCATGGCCGTCGCCGGGAACGCCGACGACCGCGAGCGTTCCCTCGATGTCGACGGCGTCGCCGAACCTCCCGAAGTTGTTCGGGTCGGGGTTGGCGACGACGGCGGCCGGCAGCCAACCCGCCGGAGTGCGCTGGCGGAACTCGGCCGCTCCGCTGCCGTCGGAGGCGTAGAGCGGCGCGCCGATGACCGCCCAGTCGCCGTCCATCGCGACGGCCGCGCCGTAGTTCTGTAGCAACGTCGAGCCGGTGATCTCGAGCTTCCCGAGGTCGCACTGGGCGGCCGTCGAGCCGGTCAGAAGGGCCAGCAGAGCGGGTACGAGGGTGCTTTGCGTGTAACGCATTCCGTCTTTCTCCACGAGTGAACGAGGCTTGGGAGTCTTGGGTGACCGTTCGAGGGGAGCGGCGCGAATCGGCTCTCCAGCTCGCCAAGAAGGCCCGATTTTTTCGTGTCGAGCCCTCAGAACGTTGACGCGGGGTTCCGGATGCCCGGGCCATCTGCGAGCATGGAAATGGACCGTCTAGGGGTCAGATGCCGTCCGAAAACGACGTCACCCGCATTCTCCAGCGAACGGATCGGGGAGAGGACGGGGCCGCCGTCGCGCTCCTTCCTCTCGTCTACGACGAGCTCCACGAGCTCGCCCGGGCTCACATGCAGAGGGAGCCGTCCGATCACACGCTGCAGGCCACCGCCCTCGTTCACGAGGCCTTTCTTCGTTTGGTGAACGAGAAGGAGGTGGGCTGGAAGGGCCGAGGCCATTTCTTCGGGGCCGCGGCGGTCGCCATGCGGCGGATCCTCGTCGACCACGCGCGGCGCCGCCGCGCGGCCAAGCGCGGTGGCGGCGCGGAGCGCGTCGAGCTCACGCCCACCCTTGAAGCGCCGGGAAGCGACGAGGACGTGCTCGCGATCGACGAGGCGCTCGAGCGCCTCTCCGCGCGCGATCCGCGGAAGGGGAGGATCGTCGAGCTTTTCTACTTCGCCGGCCTCGACACGCACGAGGTCGCGAGGTGCCTCGAGATCTCGACGCGCACGGTCCAGCGGGAGTGGCGCTACGCCAAGGCGTGGCTTCACGCGGAGGTTCGGGGGTCGGGAGCCTGACGTGCGCGGAGAAGCGGGCGGTCCGGACGAGGCGCGCGTGGAGCGGATCTTCCACGGAGCTTGCGAGGTTGACGAGGAGGAGCGGGCAACCTACCTCGACAGGGAGTGTGGGAGCGATGCATCACTGCGTTCCGCGGTCGAGACGCTCCTCGCCGCCGACCGGGACGCGGAGAGTCTCTTCGCGACGCCGGGCGCCGCACGCCTGCCCATGGCGTCGGCGAGCGCGGAGGCGTGGATCGCCGCTCAGCTACCCGGCTTCCGCGTCGAACGGTTGCTCGGACGTGGCGGCATGGGGCTCGTCTTTGCCGCTCATCAGAAGAAGCCCCGACGCGCCGTAGCGCTCAAGATGATGCATCCGGGACTGGCTTCGCCCACGGCGGTGAGGCGGTTCCAGAACGAGCCTGAATTCCTGGCGCGGCTCAACCATCCGGGCGTGGCGCGGGTCTACGAGGTCGGCGTCATCGACCACTCCGGCGCCGGCGTCCCGTACTTCGCGATGGAGCTGGTCGAAGACGCGCGGACGATTGTGAGCTACTGCGACGAGGAGAAGCTCTCTACCGAGACGCGCGTCGATCTCTTCACCACGGTGTGCGATGCCGTGCACCACGGCCACGAGCACGGCGTTCTGCACCGCGACCTGAAGCCGTCGAACGTCCTGGTCGACGGGTCCGGAGTGGCGAGGGTCATCGATTTCGGGGTCGCGCGGGCGACGGACGCCGACCTGACCCGCGCGACGCTCACCGGAGAGGGCGACGTCGTCGGGACGCTCGCCTACATGAGCCCCGAGCAGTGCCACGGGGACCCCGCCGGGCTGGACGCTACGAGCGACGTCTACTCGCTGGGCGTCCTGCTCTACGAGATCCTCTGTGGCGGACTGCCTTACGACGTGACGGGGCTCCCTCTTGCGAGCGCCGCCGCGGTGATCCGTGACGCGCCCCCGAACCGGCCGCCAGCGCGGGTGCCGAACGACGTCGAGTCGATCCTGATGAAGGCGTTGGAAAAGGAACCCAGGCGCCGGTACGGATCGGCGCTGGAGCTCGCATCGGACCTGCGCCGCTTCCTCCGCGGAGAGCCGGTCGAGGCTCGGCCCGCTAGTTGGGTCTACCAGGCGCGGGTTCTAGCTCGACGCCACAGGGCGGCGGCCGGCGCCCTGGCGGCCGTCTTCCTTACGCTCGTGGCTGCGATCGCGGTCAGCACCGCCTTCGCCCTGAGCGAGAACCGGCAGCGAGTACGACTTCAGTCGGCCCAGCGGGAAACCCGGTTCGAGGCCTACCTTGCGAACATCGCCGCGGCCGATGCCGCTCTGCGCACACAGGACGTTTCGGATGCGCGCCGCTTCCTGGAGCGCGCGGACGAGGAGTTCCAGCACTGGGAGTGGCGGTTCATGGAGCGAAGGCTCGACCTGAGTCGTCGGACCGTGCCTCTTCCCTTCGGTCACTCGGTTCGGCTCGCCATCGATCCAGCGCGGGAGATCATCGTCAGCGTGCACGGCGACGCGAGACGGGCTGGAGCCGGCGACGATCAGGGCATGATCGCGGTCTGGGATCTCGAGACCGGAGTGGAGGAGACCCGCCGCGGTCCTTTCCCTGGCTTCGCGACCAGCGTTGCGGTCGACCAGCACGGGCTGGTCGCCTGGGGAGACAGCCGGGGCGTGATCACGCTGTGGAATCCGGGCGAGCCGGGTAACGACGTGGAGCTGCTCGGTCACACCCACCACGTGCGGGATCTGGCGTTCATGCCCGACGGTGGGTTGGCCTCCGTTTCGCTCGACGGGACGGCGCGTCTCTGGCGGGTGCCGGAGGGGACGGAGGTATCGATGATGACGGCCGAACGCCCGTTGACCGCGTTGGCGATCCTCCCGCCCGGGGACGTCGTTGTGACGGGCGACGTCTCGGGTGAAGTCGCTCTCTGGGAAGCGACCATGGGGGAGCTCCTGAGGCGCCTGGAGGGGCACGACTCGAGCGTCAACTCGATCGCTCTTGCTCCCGGCGGATCGAGACTGGCAACGGCATCCTCCGACGCGACGGTCCGCGTGTGGGACCTCGACGGCGGGAGTCCACTCGTGCTTCGCCATGAGCTCGGCGTCAACGGCGTGGCCTTCGCGCCCGACGGAATTCGTTTGGCCTCCGGCTGCACTGACCGAAGCGTGCGGATCTGGAAGCTGCCGGAGGGCGTCGAGATCGCCCGCTTCCGTGGGCACGCGGAGCCGGTGGAGTGCGTGACGTGGGATCCCAGCGGGCGTTGGATTCTCTCCGGCTCGAAGAACCGAAAGGGCTCGATCAAGCTCTGGGACGCTCGCTCGCACGAGGACACGCTCGTGCTGGACCACTATGCCGCCCTGGCCAAGTGCGTGGCGTTCGGCCCCGACGATGCCTGGCTTGCCGTCGGAGACTTGGACGGCAAGGTGCGCGTCTACGACGCAGCGGCCCTGGGTGATCCGAAGGTGCTCGAGGTTCCCCGCGCGAACGTGAACTGGCTCGACTTCGCCCCGGACGGCAGTCTGCTCGCGGCCGCCTGCGGCTCGCCGGCCGACGGCAGGGTGACGTTCTGGGAGCTCTCGACCGGACAGCGCGTGGAAGAGATGGACGGCTGCAACGTCCGCTTCTCGCCCGTTTCGGACCTTGTCGCCGTCGCCACGCACGCCGAGATCCGATGGATCGATGCCGAGTCGCTCGTGCCGAGGAGCGGCTTTTCGATCCCCCGGTCGGAGCACTGGATCGTGATGGAGTTCCTGGTCGATGGCGGGCTCGTCGTCCTGTGCGACGGGACCGTGCTGTTTCGCCGGGATCCACGGCGCGACGAGGAAACCTGGCGCGTCGAGTTCCCGCCCGGTTCGGCCGGGGCAGCCCTCGCCCTCTCCCCGGACGGCCAGCTCCTGGCCGTGAGCAGGGACCGGCTCGTCGAGATCCGAGAGGGGGACACGGGTGAGCTCCTCACAACGCTCTCGGGGCATGGCGGCGAGGTGCTGGGGTTGGCCTTCAGCCCGGATGGGAAGCGGCTGGCGTCGGTGGGGGACGATGCCACCCTCCGGCTCTGGCACGTTCCGGGTTGGCGCGAGGTGCTCACGCTGCGCGGCCCCGTTTCCTGGATCTGGTCGGTGGCGTTCAGTCGAGACGGCAGGCGAATCGCGACGGGCGCGGGCAATCACCGCGGCTATGGCGCAGAGGTGAGGGTCTGGGATGCGGACCGTGCCGCGACCCATCGCTGAGCCGGCGTCCCGCTAGCGTCCTTCCTCCCGAACGACCTCCGCGGAGCGGATCTCGATGCGCGGCGTCGGCGCGTTCTTCTCGTTCCGCGGCGCCTTCTCGATGCGCTCGAGCGTGTCCCAGCCGTCGACGACCGTTCCGAAGACCGTGTACCGCGCGTCGAGGTGCGCGGCGCGGGCCAGGGTGATGAAGAACGCCGCCTTGGCGCTGTTCGGGTCGTCGTTGTGCGTCAGCGTCATCGACAGCGTTCCGCGCACGTGCGGCATGTTGCTGAGCTCCGCCGGCAGACGGCGGATCGCCGCCTTCTGTTCCTCGGTCAGCGGCGGGCCGCTGCGCGAGCGCGGGAAGCTGCTCTGCACGCTGGAGCCGGCCACGACGCGGAAGAAGGACGTCGTGTCGTAGACGCCGAGCCGCGCGAGGCGCAGGAACTGGTCGACGTGCCGCGGAGCGACGTCCGGGTAGAGCGCGAGCGTGAGATCGCCGAGCGCGGTGTGCAGGACGACTCGCTCCTCCGAGAGCTTGGGTGGCAGCTTGACGTGCTTGACGGTCCGCGGCTTGTGCTCGAACTCCTTGTCGAAGAGATAGAGCAGCATGACCGCCATCGAGTCCTGGTCGACGCCGGTCGTGTTGTCGTAGGTGCTGACGAGCTCGTACTCGTGATCGGCGTAGACCGGGATGCCGTCCTCGCTGGAGAACTCCTGCACGCGCTTGAGCCCGATCTTGTCCTCGAAGTTCTCCGTGTCGCTCTTGAACACGGTCTTTCCCGCGGTCAGGTCGACGAGCTCGAGCGACTCCGCGAACGGGTGGAGGTGGATCGCGATGTGGTGGACCGTCGTGTCGTAGGGGATCTTCAGGATCTTCGTGACGAGCGTGCGGTTCACCTGGCGACCCGGCGGGACGACCCAGTGTCCCGAGAACCGGCGCCCGAAACGGTCGGTGTACTGATCCGCGCCCGCCGCGTGTCCCGGCAGGCATCCCTCGCCGTGCGCGGACCGATCCGGGGTCTCGACGCCGTAGAAGCCTTCCTCGCCCTCGAGGAGCACGAGCCCCCATCCCGACGTCATGAAGAGCGGCTTCATCTCCTGCCCCGACTCGCGGTCCAGGACGTACGTCATCTCGATCCTGTGCCGGACCTTGTGCGCCTCCCGGTCGAAGTTGAGGTTGAGCACCTGCGTGGCGAGCTCGAACGTCTCGTCGGAGTAGTACGGCAGGCCGAAGCCCCACGGGAAGCGGACCTCCTGCTGGCCTTGCGAGAGCGTGAACAAGCGGTCCGTGTGATAGACGGGCAGATCGAGCAGACGGCTGTGCATGTGCCGGTCGAAGTCCAGGTTCGTGTGGCACATGAACTCCTGCGGCATCCGGGTCTCGCCGTCCTCGGCGACCATCACCGCCTTCAAGCCCGTGATCCAGAGCAGCTCCGGCGGATCGAACTCGGGAAACGCGATCGTCTGCGTGCTGGTCGGCCCCTTCATCGACTTGTACTCGCGGTCGACCGTGTAGACCGGCGAGAGGGTCGTCAGCGTGCGAACGCGCGTGACCTGCTGGTGCTCGATCGTCTGCAGGGCGACGGCCGGCGCGGACAACGCCAATGCGGCCGCGAGCGGGTGGAAGGGTCTCATCGCTCGGCGCAATTCTAAGCGAGAGCAGCAGCGTCGTCGCCGCTTCTACGAAGCCGTTCGCACGGTCGGCGGACGAGCGGCGCAGGCCCGGTCGATCATGGGCGAAGGTCGGCGATCCGCCCCCGCGAGGAAGGGGGGCCGCCCTAGGCTGAGAGACCGCCATTCGCGACGTCCCGAACGAGAGGGAGATCATGCAGCGCATCCAGCTTCACCCGTTGTCCGTCCTCGCCGGCGCCGGAGGCCTGGCCCTGCTCTCGACCCTGGCCGGAATGCAGACCGCCGGCTCATCGGAGCTCACGCCCGAGCAGAGGGAGATCCTCGATCGCATGCGCATGGTCGACGCCGGCGGCACACCGACGATCGAGATCTCGGGCGTCAACGTCCGGCTCGTGAACGGTCTCGGCGCCACGAGCGCGGTCAACGGCCTCGGCAACCTGATCATCGGCTACAACGAGATGGACGGTGGCTCAGGGCTGCGCACGGGATCCCACAACCTGATCGGCGGCACGCGAAACTCCTACTCGAGCTGGGGCGGCTTCGTCTTCGGCGACGCGAACGAGATCTCCGGCCCGCTCTGCACGATCTCCGGCGGCTTCAAGAACCGAGCGACCGGCGGAGCCGACGCGGTGTGCGGCGGCTTCGACAACCTCGCCAACGGCTTCGAGTCCGTGGTCGGCGGGGGCCGCCAGAACACGGCCAGCGGTCAGCGCTCGTGGGTCGCCGGCGGCACGGGCAACGACGCGACCGGCATCCGCTCCGCGGCTTGCGGGGGCTTCGGCAACACGTCCAGCGGCGACACGGCCACGGTGAGCGGCGGCATCGGCAACACGTCCAGCGGTTTCGCCTCCGCGGTCAGCGGCGGCGTCGGAAACCTCGCCAGCGGCGATCGGTCGTCCGTGAGCGGCGGGTCCGCGAACCACGCGGCCGGCGAGGCGTCGTCGGTCAGCGGCGGGCACCTGCGCGGGGCGCGCCGGGTCTACGACTGGGCCGCCGGGGAGCTCTTCCAGGACCACTGAGCGGGGTTCCTCCGCAGAGTTCCCACCCGGTCTGCGCCGATCGCTCCCTATCCGGATGCCGGGAGGACGCCTACCTTGCCGGAACCCTCGGTCGCCCTCGCTCGCAGGAGAATCGCCATGAAGCGACAGACGATGGTCCGCGGTGCCGTGGTCCTCTCCGGACTGCTGTCCGCCTCGCTCCTTTCCTCCGTCCACACCGTCCAGGGAACCCAGTCCGCCGCGGCGCCGTCCGAGCCCGCCGGTCCGCGCGATACCTGGGCTCGGTCGTTTGGAAGCCCGTTCCTGGAGAACGCGCTCACGGGTGCCGTGGCCCCGGACGGCGCTATCTTCGTCGCGGGCTTCACCGACCAG
>JANQEJ010000354.1 GCA_028278425.1 Planctomycetota bacterium
TTTTCCTCAGGGGTGTACTTACGTCGTTTTCGTTGCGGCATGTGAACATCCTGGCGCACCGCGCCTACTTGGGTGTTCACGAAACCGGGGGAAGGTCAATGACGCAGAACAACCTCGGGGTCGCGCTCCAAAGGCTGGGCGAGCGGGAGGGGGAGGCTGCGCGGTTGGAGGAGGCGGTCGCGGCTTTCCGCGCGGCGCTTGAGGTGTACACCAAGGAGGCTTTGCCGGTCGATTGGGCGGCGACACAGAATAACCTCGGGGTCGCGCTCCGAAGCCTGGGCGAGCGGGAGGGGGAGGCTGCGCGGCTGGAGGAGGCGGTCGCGGCCTACCGCGCGGCGCTCGAGGTGCGCACTAAGGAGGCTTTGCCGCTCCAATGGGCGATGACGCAGAACAACCTCGGGAATGCGCTCCAAAGGCTGGGCGAACGGGAGGGGGAGGCTGCGCGGCTGGAGGAGGCGGTCGCGGCCTTCCGCGCGGCGCTCGAGGTGCGTACCAAGGAGGCCTTACCGCTCCAATGGGCGATGACGCAGAACAACCTCGGGGTCGTGCTCCAAAGCCTGGGCGAGCGAGCGGGGGAGGCTGCGCGGCTGGAGGAAGCGGTCGCGGCCTTCCGCGCGGCGCTCGAGGTGCGCACCAAGGGCGCCTTGCCGGTCGATTGGGCGATGACGCAGAACAACCTCGGGAAAGCGCTCCAAAGGCTAGGCGAACGGGAGGGGGAGGCTGCGCGGCTGGAGGAGGCGGTCGCGGCCTACCGCGCGGCGCTCGAGGTGCGCACCAAGGAGGCCCTGCCGTATTTCCACGACCAGACCTCAAGAAACCTCGACCGCGCGCTCGAGCTCCTTCGGAGCCTGGAGGAGCAGGGAGCCTGATCCAGGCGACGATGGAGGCGAGCTAATCCCCTGCGTAGCCCAGGTCAGCCAGCTCCGCTTCCTCCTCCGCCGTCAGCGTCCGCCGCATCACCCGCGCCTTCGCCATCCCCGCGCGCCAATCGGCGACCTTCGCCAGCGCCGCCTGCACGTCGGCTTTCCGTTCCGCGGCCAGGTCCACCTCGTGGTAGGCGTCGGTGGAGTCGTCGTAGAGGAAGCTCGTCCCCTTCGGAATCGGCGGCCTGCCCCGCGGAATGCGGTAGCCGTCCACGTCGACGAGATCGACGCCCAAACTGAGCTGGCTCGTCAGCGTCGTGACGAAGTGCTGCTCGCCGTCGTGGAAGCCCACCTGGTGCAGCCCGTTGTGCGCGAACCAGATCGGGCGGCCCGGCTCGCCGCCGTTGCGTGCGGTCTCGAGCAGGTCGCGCCCGCGCAAGCCGGGCGGTTCCGGGATCGCGCACAGCCGCAGCAGCGTCGGCACCACGTCCAGGCCGCTCACCGGATCCGCCACGCGCTGCCCCTGCGGCACGCCGGGACCCTTCACGATCATCGGCACGTTCAACGTCGCCCGGTACAGCCCCGCGTGGTTGAAGAACACGCCGTGCTCGCCCAGCGCCTCGCCGTGGTCGGCGGTGACGGCGAAGAAGGTCGAATCGACGAGGTCGCGCTGCTCCAGCTCTTTGAACGCCTCCCCGCAGAGGAAGTCCGCGTACGCGACGCCGAGGTCGTACAGGTACCGCGCGTACTCCACGCTCGTCGCGCCCTTTAACCAGTGCTTCGTCTCCGGCGGCTCCGTCAGGTTCGAGCGCGCATACACCGGCACCGTCGGAGGGTTCGCCATCATCGGCGGCGGCTCGATCCCGCTCTCGGAGACGAACTCGTCCACCCACTCCTGCGGCGGGCCGTACGGCGTGTGCGGGTCGAAGAGGTGCAGCCAAAGGAAGAGCGGCCGGTCGGGCGACGCGTCCCACTCCTCCATGAAGAGCTTGAACCGCCGCAGCGCGAACACGCCGTTCTTGTCCGCCCCGGGCTGCGCGAGGCCGAAGAGGTCGAAGCCCTGGCCGAGGCCGGTGCCGGCCTGGATGTGCGGGACGCTCACGACCGCGGCCGTGTAGTAGCCGGCGCGCCGGAAGAGCTCCGCCAGCGTGCGGTTCTCCGGCGACAGGATGTGCCGGTTCGTCAGTGCGCCGTGGTCCTCGACGTGCAATCCGGTCAGGATCGACGCGTGCGACGCCGTCGTCGAGTTGCACGGCGACCACGCGCTCTCGAACACGATGCCCTCCTCGCCGAGCCCGTCGAGGAAGCGCGTCCACTCGCCGCCGAAGGAGTCGGCGCGCGTCGTGTCGAGCGTGATCAGGACGACGTTCGGCCGGCGGTCGGACGGCATCTCGCCGACGACGGTGGGGGCGCCCCAGAGGACCTTCTCGTTCTGCGGCGCGGGAGCCGCCTCGTCGTCGAAGTCCGCGGCGGCGGGCGGTTCGCCGTCTGTGGCGAGGAAGCGCAGTTCGAGCGGGCTACCGGCATGGCGCGCCAGGTCGACCGCGAAGCGGTTCCACGGCGCGCTCGCGACGTTCGGCGCGCGCTTCAGCTCGCGGCGGTCGAGCCGCTCCCAGGTCCCGCCGGGCTTGCGCGCGTCGACGACGCACACGAGCCCCTCGGGCTTCCTCATGGCTGCGTTCCCGAGCGCGACCGCGATCGACAGCACGCCGCCGCGCGGCACGTCTTCGACCTCGTCATAGAGCGGGACGCCCGCGTCGCTCGGCCAGGCGCGGCGCGACTCCCAGCCGCGTCGTCGCAAGCCGGAGTCGCCGTGCGTGCCGCCCTTTGTGACCTCGGCGCCGAGCGGCGACGGTCCCCACTCGAAACCCGTCGAGTAGATGCGGATCGCGCGGATCGTCACCGGCGCGCCCTCGGTTGCGTTCGGCACGAGCGTCAGATCGGAGATCGTCCCGCGCCAGTCGGGGCGCGCGTCGAGCTGGAAGAAGAGACGGCGCGTGTTCTCGCCGCCGATCACGTCGAGCGCGAGTCCGGTCAGTCCGTCCGGACCCGTCCACTGCAGGCGCGCGTTGCAGCGCTTGCGCGTCTGCATCAGGACCTCGACGCCGCGCACGAAGCCGGAGCTGAACGACTTGCTGCACACGACACGCGCGTACTCCGGGTTCTGCGCCTGGCCGATCAGGCGCGCGCTGCGCTCGCCGACCTCGACGCGCCCGTGCAGCGGCTTCCAGTCGCCGATCGCGTCCGGTTTCGCCGGATCCGGGAGCGCCTCGATCACCGTGACGGCGTCCGCGAGCGCGTGCGCAGCGGAGGAGCCGTCGCGCAGGCGCGGGTCGAGGTGGATCACGCCGGAGCGCGGCTTTCCGGCTCCGCCGCCGCTCCCGCCGCAGGCGCAGAGGAGCGCGAGTAGGAGGAGACTACTGACCGCCCGCATAGCCGAGCTTCTCGAGCTCCGCCTCCTCCTCCGCCGTCATGTCGCGACGCGTCTGGCGCGCGCTCTCGCGCGTGGCGAGCCACTCGGCCACCTCGTCGGCGCAGCGCGCGACCACGTCCCCGCGCTCGGGCGCGAGGTTCTTCTCGAGCCCGGGGTCGCTCGCGTGCTCGAAGAGGTGCTTCGTCCCGCGCGGCTCGCTCGCGTAGCGCGGAACGCGTCTGCCCTCGGCGTTCGTTTCGGCGCCGGCGATCCACGTGTGGCCGTCCTCGAGGGTCTCGATGAAGTGGTGGCGCTCGTCGCGGAAGCCCGCCTGCCAGCCGCCGGAGAGCTGGAACCAGAGGCGCCGGTCGGAGTCGGCATCCAGCGCGAAGAGATCGCGGCCGTCGAGCCCCTCGTCGGGAAGCAGCGCGCACCGCCGCATCAACGTGGGGGCGAGACGATCG
>JANQEJ010000081.1 GCA_028278425.1 Planctomycetota bacterium
ATCGCTTTGCTTTTTCTGTTAATTCATATATCAGTAAAGGAAAAATAGCTGCTGTAAGCAATGAGCGGTACCGGCACGGCCGAAGCGCGAAACGACTACCCCGGCGCCTTCGGCGCCGAGGTGTGCGTCAGGCGAAGAAGGCAACGGAGACTCGCCGTCACCCAATATCGACTCACCCGCCGACCGATGGGAGCGAACGGTCTGCCTCCACCTCGTGAGGTTCCCACACCGAGGATGTCCCACTCCGCTCGCTTCGCTCCCTCCGCGGGACGTCACCCCGGAAAAGCCGATGACCGCCGCCTGCGGCGGCTGACGGACATGCTCGCTTCGCGCGCGTCCTTACGCGTCAAAGCGGCCCGAGGACGGACCACTTTTCCGCGGGCTCGCGCAGTGGCGCTCGCGGGGCGGCGCTGAGGGAAGCATCGAAACCGGCAAGCTCCCCCGCACCTCCGTCCCGAACGGAGCCGAGCGCCGCCCCTTCCACCTGCACGACCTAGGCGAGAGCGTCACCGAGTGCACCGCAGCGGTTCGGCGAGACGGAAACGAGCCGCTCCGCATGTCCGACCGCCGCGAAAAGCGACGTCGGCGCCAAAACCTAGGGAATCCCGGAACCGGGAAGGTGGTGCGGCAGACAACGCCTTCGCGGCCGTGTGGCGCAAATGCGAAACCCCGTTTACGCTGGACCACCCCGGCGCCGCGCCCCCTGACGGACCCTTTTAGCCCACCGCAGCCCATGTGCACGTTCCGTACGGCGCTCGTCGCCCTCCTTTGTCCTTTCCTCACCGCGGCCCTCAACGCTGACGAGGACCTTCTCTTTCCCACGCCGCAGTCCCTGGCGGGACAGGCGCCGTACTCGCTCGTCGTGGTGCACCTCGACCAGGACGATCACCTCGACGTGGCCGCCACGGACCGCTCCGGCGGCGCGGTGGTCGTCGTCCTCGGCAACGGCGACGGGACCTTCGGTCCGCCCCAGAGCTTCCCCGTCGGGGGACTGCCGGTTCACGTCGTCGCCGCGGACCTGAACGGGGACGGGGCGCTCGACCTCGTGACGGCGAACAACTCCACCGACGACGTCAGCGTCCTGCTCGGGAACGGCAACGGCGACTTCGCGCCGGCCGTCGACTACATGCTCGTCCCCGGCTCGACGCCCTACTCGGTCGCGCTCGCCGACCTCGACGGCGGCGGAGCGGTCGACATGGTCGTCGGAAACAGCCGCACGGACAACGTCTCGGTGTACCTGGGCAACGGCGACGGGACCTTCGCGGACCCGGTGATCTACGAGGCCGGCAACTCACCGCGGTGGGTCTCGCTCGCCGACCTGAACGGTGATTCCATCCCCGATCTACTCACGGCCGACACGCTCGACGACGACGTGAGCGTCCGGCTCGGCAACGGCGACGGCACCTTCGGCTTCAAGGGGCCCTATCCGACGGGCAACGGCCCGGAGGCGCTGGCGCTCGCCGACCTCGACGGGAACGGCACGCTCGACGTGGCGACGTCCAACGACATCGGCGACACCGTGTCCATCCTGCTGGGAGCCGGCGACGGTTCGCTCGGCGCCTTCGCGAACACGCCGGCCTCCAACGGGCCGCAGAAGATCGCTTTCGGCGACGCGGACCTCGACGGGCTGGCGGACCTGGTCGTGCCGTGCCGCTCGTCCGACGACGTCCACCTCATGAAGGGGTTGGGCGACGGGACGGTCGTTCCGGCGCGCACGATCCCCACCACCGAGCAACCCCAGCAGGCCGTGATCGCCGACGTGGACGAGGACGGGCGCCCGGACGTCGTCGTCACCGATTCCAACGACACCGGCTTCGGCGACGGTGAGCTGTCGGTCCACCTCGGCCTAGGCGGTTTCCAGTTCGGCGCGCTCTCGCACGACGTCAACTCGCAGGTCTATTCCTGCGTGCTCGAGGACTTCGACCTGGACGGCCACCTCGACGTCGCCGCGGCGAACGAGTTCGCGGATGACGTGTCGATCCTCCTCGGCATCGGGAACGGCCAGTTCGTGACCCTGGGGTCCTTCCCGACGGGGCTGCGGCCGCGCGCGATCGCGGCGGAGGACTTCAACGGCGACGGGCTCCTCGATCTCGTCACGGCCAACCGCGACTCGAACGACGCCACGGTGCTCCTGGGGCAGCCGGGTGGAAGCTTCGGCGCGCCGGCGTCCTTCCCGAGCGCGACGCAACCGACCCACGTGGTCGTCGGAGACGTCGACCAGGACGGCCTCCAGGACTTCGTGGTCACCTGCAGCGGGCTCGACGTCGTGTCCGTCCACATCGGCAACGGCGACGGGACGTTCGAGGGAGCCTTCTTCCTCGCGCTTCAGGACACCTTCGCCGCCTGCTCGGCCATCGGTGACTTCACCGACGACGGGATCGCCGACATCGTCGTGGCGTCCTCGGACCCGACCTTCGACCTCTTCCGCGGCCAGGGCGGCGGCAAGTTCAGCGTGTCCGAATCGGTCTACACCGGCTCCGGCGGCGGCCAGCGCTGGGTCGTCGGCGCCGACGTGACCGACGACGGGCGCACCGACCTCGTCTACACGATCAACGAATCGGTCCGCTACGTCGCCTCCGAGCCCGGCGGCACCTTCGCGCAGCCGGTGGACTTCGATACGGACGAGATCGTGAAGACCGTCACCGTCGAGGACCTCGACGTCGACGGCAACCTGGACCTGATCGTCTCGGTCGGCGGCCGGGACGCCGTCTGGATCTACTTCGGTCTCGGCGCCGGCGCCTTCGCCGCGCCGGTCGACTTCGCCTGCGGAGCGCGGCCGCGCAGCGAGCGGGTGGGCGACCTGAACGGCGACGGCGCGCCGGACATCGTCACCGGGGGCGAGACGGACTCCACGGTGATGGTGCTCCTGAACCAGCACCCGCCCGGGACGACGCTCTGCGGCAACCCCGAGGTGATCTCGGTCGGCGACGGCGGAACGCAGGCCTTCGAGATCGACGCCGGCGCGGGCGAGGGCGGCAACTTCTACTTCCTGCTCGGCTCGCTGAGCGGCACGAGCCCCGGCATCCCGATCGGCGCGGTGCTCCTCCCGCTGAACGTCGACGCCTACTTCAACCTGACCGTCAGCGGGCCCAACCAGCCGCCGCTCAAGGACTCCTTCGGCACGCTCGACGGCGCGGGGACGGCGACGGGGATCGAGGTCACGCTGCCACCGGGCGTCGCCGCCGCGCTCGTGGGGCAGACGGTGCACCACGCGGCGCTCCTGATCTCGCCCTTCGGCCTGATCACGCTCGCCACCAATCCCGTTGCCGTGGAGCTGATCCCGTGAGTTGCGCGACGAAGCACCTGTTCGCCCTCCTCGGTTTCGCACTGGCGGTTCCCGCGACCGCGCAGGAGTACTCGGACCTCCACCGGATGATCCCCGCCAAGCGCTTCGCGGCGCAGTCGATGCGCCTCGGCGACCTCGACGGGGACGGGGACCTGGACCTCTACGCCGGCTACCAGTTCAACACCACGGACAAGATCCTGCTCTGGGCGGACGACACCGGCTTCACCGAGCTGGTCGGCGCCGCGCCGGCTTCGGACGGCGTCGGCGAGGTGGCCCTCGGCGACGTCGACGGGGACTCCGACGTCGACGTGTACGTCGTCGACGGCAACCAGAACGAGCTCTACTTGAACGACGGCACCGGCATGATGACGCTGGCGCCCGACGCGCTGCCGACGCTGGACGACAACTCCCTGTCGGTCGAGCTGGGCGACTTCGACCAGGACGGCGACCTCGACGCGATCGTCGGCGAGCACGCCTTCACGGTGAACCAGATCGTCATCAACAACGGGGCGACCTGGAACCTCCAGTTCCCCGGGCCGTTCGGCCTGCTGGACCTCACGAACGACGTCGAAGTGGCCGACGTCGACAAGAACGGAGCGCTCGACATCATCACGGCCAACGGCAGCCTCTTCGCCGAGCCGAACAGGCTCTACCTCAACGCGGGCGGGGCGTCCTTCACGGAGTCGGTGGGCGTTTTCGATGACTTCCCCATGGACTGGAGCAACGAGATCGCGGTCGGCGACGCGAACGGCGACACCAACGTGGACGTCGTCTTCGGCAACAACGGCTTCGGCGGCGGCGGCGTCGACCGGCTGTTCCTCGGCGACGGGACCGGCAACTTCTCCGGAGCCTCGCTCCCTGTCTTCCGCGCCACGCGGGACATCGAGCTCGCCGACGTCGACGGGGATACCGACCTCGACGTGATCGTCATGGCGGAGAACTCCGGCCAGGAGGACGTCCTGCTCCTGAACGACGGGAGCGCGAGCTGGACCGACGCGTCCGCCCAGCTCGGCTCGGGCTTCGACATCGCCTGGGACATGGACGTGGACGACATCGACCAGGACGGCGACGTCGACGTCGTCATCGGCGTCACCGGCCCGTCGGACCGGCTCCTGATGAACGACGGGAGCGGCGTCTTCACCGACGTCACGAACCCCGGGATGCCCGAGGACCGCGACCTGACCGAGGACGTGGCGCTGGCGGACGTCGACGGGGACGGGGACCTGGACGCCTACCTCGCCAACTACCTGAACGACAGCGTGGACCGGCTCTGGGAGAACATCGGCTCGGGCGTCTTCGTCGACGCCACCGCGAACCTCCCGGTGCTCGACCCGGTACCCGACAGCCACGGCGTGGCCTTCGGCGACTGGGACGGCGACGGCGACCAGGACCTCCTGGTGGCGAACGAGGGCAAGAACCGCGCGTACCGCAACGACGGCACGGGCGTCTTCTCCTACGCCCCCGGCGACACGCCGTCCGACCTGCTCGACACCTATGACGTGGTGACCGGGGACCTGGACGGCGACGGCGACACCGACGCGGTCGTGGCCAACGACGGCTTCTGGGACCAGGTCTACCTGAACGACGGGAGCGGCGACTTCTCGAACTCGATCCTCTCGTTGCCGCAGGACTCGCTGGCGACCCAGTCGCTGGCGCTCGGCGACCTGGACGGCGACGGCGACCTCGACCTCGCGCGCGGGTTCCGCTCGAACACGAGCGACGACGCGTTGCTGAACGACGGCAGCGCCATCTTCTCGGCGGCGCCGACGCTGACGACGAACACGAACTTCACCTTCGCGATGGCGATGCTCGACGTCGAGCCGGACGGCGACGCGGACGTCCTGATCGGGAAGTCGAACGGCGACGAGCTCCGCCGCTCCAACCTGCCGGTCGGCTTCGAGGCCGGCGCGGGGCTGCCCCAGATCAACGCGTTCACCAAGGGCTTCGCCATCGAGGACATGGACGGCGACGGCGACCCCGACGTCGTCGCGGCGGTCGACGAGTTCACGCTCACGAACATCCTCTACCGCAACGAGGGCGGCGGCGTCTTCTCGGACGCCTCGTCGGTCTTCACGCCGGAGGTCGACGACTCCACGTGCGTCGCGGTCGGCGACCTCGACGGCGACGGCGACCCCGACATCCTCATCGGCAACCAGGAGCAGAGCCGCGTGCTGTTCGAGCTCGGCCCGCAGCTCGCCTGGGGCGCCGTCCCGCGCATCGGGAAGCTGACGACCTTCGATCTGTACGCCGATCCGAACGACGGCTGGCTGCTCGCCCTCTCCCTGGGAACGGGCTCGCTTCCGCTCCCCGGGGGCGAGCTCCTGATCGACCCGTCGAGCTTCCTCATCGCGGGGAGCGGCCTCCTCGACGGCAACGGGCGCGGCTCGATCTCCTTCCCCGTGGTGGCGAGCCCCGTCCTGATCGGCTTCACCATCTACTGGCAGGCGGCCTTCGGCCCGGGATCGGAGCTCTCCAACCTCGAGGCGACGACCCTGACGGGGCTCTGACCCCCCTCCGGAGGCCCGCGCGTCCCTCCGGCGACCCTACGGACCTTGGAGGCTTGCCCTTTGGGCCGAAAAGGCCGATTAAGGCCCCATGGCCTCCAAGAAGCGCAAGGCCCCGATGAAGGCCGGCTCGAAGAAGGCGCCGGCGAAGCGGACCGCGAAGAAACCCAGAACCCCGCGGAGGAAGACCCGGGCGAAGAAGGCGGCGGCCGCGCGGAAGGCGTCCGCGGACGAGCCGCCGGCCGACGTCATCCCGGTCCTCGCCGCGCGCGGGATGCTGCTCTTCCCCGGCGTCGTGCTGCCGATCCTCGTCGGCCGCGAGCGCTCGGTGCTCGCGGTGAAGGAGGCGATCCGCCGCGAGTGTCCGGTCGGCGTCGTCCTGCAGCGGAACTCGGAGGACGAGCTGCCCGAACCGGGCGACCTCTACTCGGTCGGCACGACCGCCCAGGTGATGCGCTACGTCAGCGCCCCCGACGGCACCCACCACGTGATCGCCCAGGGCGAGGAGCGCTTCCGCGTCGTCGAGTTCGTCCAGACCGCGCCCTTCCTGATCGCGCGCATCGAGCGGATCGCGGAGAAGCAGTTCGAGAAGATGCCCAAGGACGTCGAGGCCCACTTCGTCACGCTGAAGCAGCAGTCGCACGAGGTGCTCGACCTCCTGCCGCAGAAGCCCGAGGACCTCGACACGGCGATCGAGAACGCCGACGAGCCGGCGCACCTCGCCGACCTGATCGCCACCTTCATGGACGTCCCCGTGGAGGACAAGCAGGAGATCCTCGAGACCTTCGACCTGCGCGCGCGCATGGGCATGGTGTCCGAGAAGCTCGGGCGCATGGCCGAGGTGCTGACGCTCTCCAACGAGATCCGCCAGCGCACGCAGGGCAAGATGGAGAAGACGCAGCGCGAGTACTTCCTGCGCGAGCAGCTCCGCACGATCCAGAAGGAGCTCGGCGAGGGACAGTCGGTCGAGATGCACGAGCTCGCGCGCAAGATCGAGAAGACGCGCATGCCGCGGGCGGTCAAGAAGGAGGCGCGGCGCGAGCTGGCGCGGCTCGAGCGCATGCCCGAGGCGGCCGCGGAGTACGGGATGCTCCGCAACTACCTCGAGACGATGATCGAGCTGCCGTGGACGAAGTCGAGCCGCGACTCGATCGACGTCCAGCGCGCGCGGGAGATCCTCGACGAGGACCACTACGGCCTCGAGAAGGTCAAGAAGCGCATCCTCGAGTTCCTCGCGGTGCGCAAGCTCAAGGCGGACGGCAAGAGCCCGATCCTGTGCTTCGTCGGCCCGCCCGGCGTCGGCAAGACGTCGCTCGGCCGCTCGATCGCGCGCGCGATGGACCGCAAGTTCGCGCGGCTCTCGCTCGGCGGCGTCCACGACGAGGCCGAGATCCGCGGCCACCGTCGCACCTACGTCGGCGCCATGCCCGGCAACATCATCCAGAGCATCAAGAAGGTCGGAACGAACAACCCGGTCTTCATGCTCGACGAGATGGACAAGCTCGGGCGCAGCCTGCACGGCGACCCGTCGTCCGCCCTGCTCGAGGTGCTCGATCCCGAGCAGAACAAGGACTTCGTCGACCACTATCTGAACGTGCCGTTCGACCTCTCCAGGGTCATGTTCATCGGCACGGCCAACGTGCTCGACGCGATCCCCGGCCCGCTGCGCGATCGCTGCGAGGTGATCGAGCTCTCCGGCTACACCGAGGACGAGAAGGTCCAGATCGCGAAGCGCTATCTCGTCGGCCGCCGCCGCGAGGCCAACGGCCTCGACGAGGCCGGCTTCGACATCACCGACGACGCCGTGCGCGCGATCGTGCGCTCTTACACGCGCGAGGCCGGCGTGCGCAACCTCGAGCGCGAGATCGGCGCCGCCGCCCGTCACGTGGCGACCAAGGTCGCCGCCGGCGAAGAGACGGCGACCACCGTCGACGTGGACGACCTGGCCGCGATCCTCGGCCCGCCGCGTTTCGAGAACGAGGTCGCGCTGCGCGCGAGCGTCCCCGGCGTCGCCACCGGCCTCGCCTGGACCCCGGTCGGCGGCGACATCCTCTTCGTCGAGGCGACGCGCATGCCCGGCAAGGGCGAGCTGATCCTGACCGGCCAGCTCGGCGACGTGATGAAGGAGAGCGCCCGCGCCGCGCTCAGCCTGATCCGCTCGAACCTCGACGCGCTCGGCCTGACCGACGTCGTCCTCCGCGACACCGACATCCACATCCACGTCCCCGCCGGCGCCATCCCGAAGGACGGCCCGAGCGCCGGCGTGGCGATGTTCGTCGCCCTCGCCTCCCTCCTCACCGGCCGCACGGTCGAACGCGACCTCGCGATGACCGGCGAGATCAGCCTGCGCGGGCTCGTGCTGCCGATCGGCGGGGTGAAGGAGAAGGTTCTCGCGGCGATGCACGCGGGCATCCGCACCGTGATGCTGCCGGCGCGCAACAAGAAGGACTTCGAGGAAGTGCCCGAAGAGGCGCGGGAAACGCTCGAGTTCGTCTGGATCGAGAACGTCCAGCAGGCGCTCGAGCGCTCGATCGGCCTGGAGGGCGCGCCGGATTCGGGGGAGAGCAGCGCACCGGCGACGACGAAGCTCTCGGCTTCGCCGGATCCGGAGCGGTAGGCGGCGCACGCAGAGCCCTGCTCCGTCCCGCCGTCGCTAGGAAGCCCGAGACGGACGATCGCTTCCGACCGGCGTTCTCTCCGGTGTCATGGGTTGTTGTGAAAGAGGAAAGGGGCAAAACCGGAGTACGCCCCGAACCCGCCATTGCCGGTCACCGTCGACCCATGAACGAGCCCGTCCGAAGTGCAGCCACCCGCTCCATTCTCTCCCACCCGACAGGAGGCAATGGCGAGCCGAACACCGGAAACGCCTATACCGACGTTGGCATTGACGGTGCAATGCGCAACCGTCGAGCTGTTTGTGCTGATTCCGTTGAGGTTCTCGTAAGAGACGGAGCTCGTTATCACGCAGCCGCTGTCGGTGTTGATGCCGTTGTTGGCGTCGTTCTGGTAGACGATGGTCTCCGAGATGAGGGAGCCCTGCAGCACTCTGATTCCGTAGTTGCCGTTCCTCGCGGAAACGCAGTTCCTGACGGACGTAGCCCGGCCGCTGTCCACGCCGGAGTCGCCGTTGTCGATCAAGCGGAGACCCTCGAGCTGGACGATGCTGGACTGACTGCAATCAACGCCTGATGCGTCCCACTTCTTGATCGTTCCATTCACGATCCTGATGTTCTCCGTGCCAGCGCCGGTGGCAATCCCGCTCATCGACCCGGGAACTCCGGTGATCGAGAAGCCGTTGAGGTCGATCGTGACGTCGCTTGCTTGGACGGTGATGCCGGACGATCCGGACACTCCTTCCAGGCACGAGACCAAGAAGTAGCGGCCACACCCGTTGCCCCCGATGGTGAAGGGCAGGGAGGTGATCGGACTGCCGACCTGACCTGCGACGAAGCGGGGATGGACGTCCTCCTGCTCGGGCGGGCCCAGGGACTGAGCTTCCGCATCCCGCGAGAGGAGAGACTGGCCAACGACGATGGCCACCAGGGCCACGAGCAAACAACCGACGACGTGTCTCCCGATCGACTGCATCGGAGAGCCTCCTTCAGGGCAAGGGACGGGAAGATCGTGCCGCACGCGGTGCGGCAAACGGACCGGCGGCCGGCAGGACGATCCCGCCCGGCGAATCCGGTGATTCCATCGATCCAGCGTACGCAGGTATGCTGGACGCGTGAAGCTCGCCGCCCTCGCGCTCGCCCTGCCCCTCCTCGCCCCCGCCGACAACGTCCCGCCGACGAAGAAGCAGCGGGGAAGCCTCGCCGTTCTCGTCCAGGCGTGGACCGATCGGCTCGCCGTCCACCTCGAGTCGACGGAAAAGGCCGACCTCGAGCGCGCGCTCCGCAAGGCGCTCTACAACCAGGTGTCGCACCGCGCCGAGAAGGACTTCCGCGCGGCGGTGGTCGCGGTGCTCGCGGAAGACCTCGGCGTCCGCACCTCGCACGGGCGCGACCTGGTCGACCACCGGCGCGCCGACGGGCTGATCAACGCCGCGATCGCCGACTCGGGGCGCCTGCTGAACAAGTACGGCTTCCAGAGGCAGCACGGCGACGTCCTGCGCCACGACCGGGAGCTGCTCGCGAAGCTCGGGCGGGTCGCCGACGGAGAGCTGAACGGCGATCTGGAGAAGGGCTTCCAGAAGATGGCGCAGCTCTACGCCGAGCGCATGGTCGTCATCACCGGCGAGACGAAGCGCAAGAAGGACGTCGCGAAGCTCCTGGCCGAGGCCTTCGCCACCTTCGACACGAAGCAGGCGGTGCAGGCGGCGCGCTCAAGGGCGCGCGGGGTCCTGCGCGGGATGCTGCGGGAGCGCAACGGGGCGAAGGAGGACGCGGAGGTGCTCGCCCTGGACGGCGAGGTGGAAAGGAAGCTGCCGGAGGCCTTCCCGGCGACGTTCTTCGCGGAGCTCTCCGCGGACCACGAGAAGATGCTCCTCGACCCCAAGGGCCATCGGAAGGTGTTGGAGACGCTGCTACGCGGCGGGAAGCGGCCGGCCGAAGATGGTCAGCGCTAGAGCGCCTCGCGGGTGCCGAGCGTGATCAGCACCTCCTGCTCCACGCCGGCCCGGCGGAAGCGCGTCGAGACGACATCGCCGGGCTTGTGCACCTTGAGCACGTAGACGAAGTCGTGGATCGTCTCGATCTCGACGTCGCCGACCTGCAGGATCAGGTCGTCCTTGAGCAGCCCGGCGGCCTCGGCCGGGCTTCCCGGTGAGGTGCCGGTGAGGAGCAGCCCCTCGCCGTCGTAGTCGTAGGCCGGGACCGTGCCGAACCAGACGCTCCAACCGCGGTCGCGCGGGCTCGCAGGCTGCATGCTGAGGTCGACCTCGGGCTCGACGTAGGCGAACGTCTTCTCCGCCTGGATGCGCGCGACGAGGTCGAGGCCGAGCGCGACCACGCGGCGCGCGCCGTCGACCTCGAAGCGCTCGGTGTCGTCGCTCGGCTTGTGGTAGTCGGTGTGCACGCCGCTGAAGAGGTGCAGCGCGGAGATGTTGCGGTTGAGGAAGACCTGGTGGTCGCTCCCGCCGAGGCCGCGGCCGGAGAGGTTGACGCTGAGCTCCAGGTCCGCGGCGGCGCCGGCGGGCTCCATCCACTCCGCGAACTGGGCGGCGGAGCCCGCGCCGAGGATCTGCAGGACGCCGTCGCCCGCGCGGCCCACCATGTCGAGGTTGACGTTCGCGCGGATGTGCTCGAGCGGCACGGTCGGGTGGTCCGCCCAGTGCTCGCTGCCGAGCAGGCCGAGCTCCTCGCCGGACCAGAGCGCGATCAGGACGTCGCCGTCGGGGGGCGGCCCCTCGGTCAGGATGCGCGCGAGCTCGAGCACGCAGGCCGTGCCGCTCGCGTTGTCGTCGGCGCCGTTGTGGATCTCGCCCGTAGCGTTCGGCGCCAGCGAGCCGGGCCCGCCGCGGCCGAGGTGGTCGAAGTGCGCGCCGAGGACGACCGTGCGGTCGACGCGCTCGCCCGGAATGCGACCGAGCACGTTGCGCGCGACGCCCTCGCCGCGGCGCACGTCGGTCGTGAGGGTGAGCTCGACTCCGGCGTGCGCGACGGCGCCCGTCACCATCTTGCGCTCGTCCAGGTTGCGGACGAACTCCGCGTAGGAACCGGGGAAGAAGCGCTCGGCCAGCTCGACGCTGACCATGGCCGCCGGGATTCCCGCGCGGGCCGCGCGGGAGGCGTCGAAGGGCGCGATGTCCTCCTCGGCCTTCGGATGCGGCACGATCAGCACCCCCTCGAAGCCGCGGCGCTTGGCGTTCATCACCTTGAGGAAGAGCGAGCCCGCGCCGCCCCAGCCCTCGGGCGGCTCGTCGCCGGTCGGCGGCTTGGCGCCGGGACCGGTCTGCTCGGTCGGCGGATAGGGCGGCACGCCGCGGACGATCAGCGCCACGCGGCCGGCGCCGTCGGCGCCGAAGTCGTCGCGGCCCAGCTCGTCGTCGGCGATGCCGTAGCCGCAGAACACGAGCCCGCCCGACGCGGTGCCGCCGGACGAGCAGAAGAGCGGCCGCAGCTCGCTCGGGTCCGTCGAACGCCCGACGCCGGCGTCGCCCGAGCTCCAGCTCACCGAGGACTCGCCGCCGTCGAGCGGCGTGAGCGGAACGGGGAACTCCTGGAAGTAGCCGTCCGAGCCGGCGGGCTCCAAACCGAGCGCCTCCATGCGCTCCGCGATGTACTCGGCTGCCGCAAGCTCGCCCGGCGTTCCCGCGCGCCGCCCCTCGCGCGCGTCGTCGGCGAGCCACGCGACGTCGCGCTGCAGGCGCGCCGTTTCCACCGCGGGCGCGTTCGCCCCGGTTCCCGCGCAGCTCGAAAGAAGCGCGACAAAAAGGGAAACCGCGCAACCCGCGCGCATGTCTCGGGAGCGGGGCCTCCGAGGACGCATCCCAGGGTGGGTGGGGGTTAGGGATGGATGGTGACGATCCAGTACACGCCGCGACGCCGGGGAGCTCATGGGAACATCGTAGTGCGGGGGTTACGCTCATGCGATGCCGACCGCCGCCGCACGCGAGGAGCCGCGCTGGCGCGCGCTCCTCATCGTGCTCGTCGCGCCGTGTCTCCTGCTCGGGCCCGGCCTCTTGCGGGGCGAGCGCTTCCTCCCCCACCTCCCGGTCGGCATCGAGCCGCTGGCGAGCGAGAACCCGGAGGAGGCCGCGCGGGCGATGGAGGGCTGCAACTTCGGCCCGGGAGACCGCATCTTCCCGACGCTTTCCGACCAGGTGGTCATGCGGGAGGAGCTCGCGCGGTTCGACCTTCCCACCTGGGAGCCCGACCTCGGCCTGGGGGCTCCGCTCTTCGCGAACTCGATCGCCGGGGTGGCCTATCCGCCGAACTGGCTCGGCCTCCTGCTGCCGCCGGATGCGGCGGCCGGGCCGCTGGCGTTCCTCACGCTCGTCCTCGCGGGGCTCGGCGTGTGGCTCTTCCTCGGGCGGCTCGGCCTGCCCGACAGCGCCCGAGCCGTCGGCGCGCTCGGGGTCCAGCTCGGCGGATTCGGCGTGGCGAACCTCTTCTACTTCATGAAGGTGGACGCGGCGCTCTGGCTCCCGTGGTCGCTCTGGGCGGTCGAGGGCCTCGCCCGCGGCGAGCGCCGCAGCGGGCTCTGGCTCTCGCTCTCGATCGCCTTCTCGTTCCTCGCCGGGTTCCCCCCCATCGCGGTCTTCGGGCTCGCGACGACCGTCCTCTACGCGCTCGTCCGCCTCCGTCCCGGAGCGGGGGACGTCGCGCCGATCGGGCGGCTCGCGCGCGCCGGGATCTTCGTCGCCCTCGGCCTCGGCGCGGCCTCGTGGCAGTTGCTGCCGACGGTCGAGGCGAGCCGTCAGTCCGTCCGTCAGGAAAACAGCGTCGAAAACCTGGACGAGCAGAGCCTCCCGGCGACGACGCTCCTCGGCGTCGTCGCGCCGGAGCTCGTCGCGGCGCCGACCGACCCTCCGGGCGCCTTCGGCCCGCCGGCGGCCTGGTGGCTGACCCCGGCGGGCGGTTGGGAGAAGGCGGCGCAGGCCAACGCGCTCGAGTGGAACACCTTCGCCGGCGTCGCGCTCGCCCTGCTCGCGGTGCCCGCGCTCCTCGGCGCGACGCGGCGCGCGCTCTTTCCCGCGCTGCTCCTCGTCGGCGTCTACGGGTTCGCGCAGGGCTGGCCGGGGATCCGCTGGCTGTACGCGCTGCCGGGACTGAACGCGGGAGCGCCGAACCGGGCGCTCGCCGTGGCGTGGATTCTCTGGCCCTGGCTCGCGGCGCTCGGCGTCAAGGCGTTGCTCGAGCGGCGCCGCCTTGCGATCGGTTCGCTCGCGGCGGCGAGCTTCGTCGCGGCGGCGGCGGCGTTCGTCGCGTGGACGGGCATCGAGCCGGAGGGGTGGGCGCGCGACCTCGAGACCACGCTGCTCGAGCGCTATGCCGACCACGAGAACGCGCCGAGCCTGGCGGACGTCCGCACGGTCGTTCCGCCACCGGCGGCGGAGGCCACCGCACACCGATTGGTGGCGTCGGCGGCGCAGGTCTTCGCCTCGGCGATCGCGATCCTCGCCGCGGCCATCCTGACGCTCGTTCTCGGGCGCGCGCGAGACTCGTTCCCCACCGGTCCGCCGGCCTGGAAGACGTGGAACGGGCTCCTTCTCGTCCTGGTGCTCGCGCTGGCGCCCGTCGCGTCGCGCGGGTTCTCGACGGAGCACGGCGTTCCGGCGGCGGCGCTCGCCCTCGCCGGAGTCGCCGCCGTCCTCGCGTTGAGCTGGCGCCGCGCGCGCGCGGCGGAGCTCGCGGTGTGGCTACCCCTCGCGCTCGTCCTCGTCGTCGAGGGCGCGCACACCTCGCGCGGTCACCTGCGCGGGCGCGCGCTCGGCGAGAGTGGGCTCTTTCCCGCCTCCGAAGCCATCGAGGCCGTGCGCGAGGCGGCGGGCGATGGACGCGTCGTACGGCTCGACCCGACGGTGGGCGGCCTCGGCGACGTCGAGTCCCTCGCCCGGCCCAACCTCCTGCAGGTCTATGGCATCGCCGACGTCACGCCGTGGACCGTGTTCACTCCGCGGGCGCTCGTCGAGCTCTTCGGCGCGCTCGATGCGGACGCGCCCTGGAGGTCGGGGATCGCGCGGCTTTCGCGCCCCGCCTATCTCGACGCCCCCCTGCTCGACCTGCTGCGCGTCACCGCCGTGCTCTCGCGGCAACCGCTCGAGCACGAACGCCTCACGCCGGTCCTCGAGCGCGACGGCTTCCACGTCTACCGGCGCGAAGGCGCGCACCCGCCGGCGCGCGTCGTCGCCGAAGCGGTTCCCGCGACGACGGAGGAGGCGGCGATCGGCCTCCTGATGGCGAGCACGATCGACACGGCGCGCCAGACGCTGATCGTCGCGGAGGTCGGGAAGCTGCCGCAGCCCGCCCCCGGCGCGGGCGGCGGCGCGGTCGAAAGCGTCGCTCGGCCCGCAAAGAACCGCTTCGACGTCAGGGTCGCCGGCGGCACCGGCGGATGGCTCGTCATGCACGAGCAGTACTACCCCGGCTGGAAGGCGACCGTGAACGGCGAGGACGCGCGGATCTACCGCGCCGATCACGTCTACCGCGCGGTCCTGATTCCACCCGGGGACGTGCTCGTGCGCACCTGGTACGAGCCCTGGTCGCTGCGCATCGGTTTCGCGCTTACGCTGATCTCCCTCGCCGGCGCGATCCTCCTCTCGTGGCGCCGCTAGAGACCCAGTGCACGTCCAAACCCTCTCCTCCGGCAGCAAGGGCAACAGCACCCTCGTTCGCGCCGGCGAGACCCACCTGCTCGTCGACGCGGGGCTGCCCGCGGAGGAGCTCTTCGAGC
Organism: Planctomycetota bacterium; assembly: GCA_028278425.1. Classification (GTDB taxonomy): domain Bacteria; phylum Planctomycetota; class UBA1135; order UBA1135; genus JANQEJ01. The sequence goes on from JANQEJ010000081.1 coordinate 15,127, forward strand.
GCCTCGAGCGCGCGCGCGTCGCGCCGCGCCGCGTCGACCACGTGCTCCTGACCCACGGTCATCTCGACCACGCGCGCGGGAGCGGCACCTTCGCGCGCAAGACGGGCGCCGGGCTCTACTGCAGCGAGCGCCTGATGTCGAACGCGAGCGTGCGCCGCGCGCCGGAGATGCGAGCCTTCACCATCGGACGCGCCTTCCGTCCCGACGGCCCGCGCGGGAACGACGACATCAGCGTGCTGCCGGTCGAGATCCCCCACGACGCGAAGCCGACGGTGGCGTTCCGTCTCCAACACGGCGAGCGGACCGCGATCGTCGTCACCGACATGGGCCGTCCCGACCCCGACGCCGCGCGGGCCCTCGCCGGCGCGCACCTCGTCGTGCTCGAGTTCAACCACGACCGCGATCTGCTCGCCAGCGGCCCCTACACGCACAAGCTCAAACGTCGCGTCGCCGGAAACCGCGGCCATCTCTCGAACGAGGAAGCGGCCGAGATGCTGAAGCTCGTCGCCGGGCCGGAGCTGCACACGCTCGTCCTGGCCCACCTCTCCGAGACGAACAACACGCCCGCCCTGGCGGAGGCCGCCGCGCGCGCCGCGCTCGACGAGCTGGGCCTCGGCCACGTCGAGGTCCACGTGGCGGGCCAGGACGACGTGGGACCCAACCTGGAGGTCTGAGTTGAACCCGACGCTCTCCCTGATGTCCGCCCACCGCACGATCCGCCGCTTCGCCGACGTGCCCCTCGACGAAGGCGACGTCGAGCGGGCGGTCGCGGCCGCGCAGCACGCCTCCACGTCGAGCAACATCCAGGCGTACTCGCTCCTGCGCGTGCGCGACGAGGCGAAGCGCGAGGAGCTCGTCGAGCTGACCGGCGGCCAGCCGCAGGTCGCGCAGGCGGGCGGGTTCTTCGTCGTGTGCGGCGACCAGCGGCGCCACGCGCTCGTCGCCGGGCGGGCGGGGCGACCCTACGAGCCCAACCTCGAGACGTTCCTCCTCGCGGTCGTGGACGCGTCGCTCTTCGCGCAGAACCTCGTCCTCGCCTTCGAGTCCTTCGGCTACGGCATCTGCTTCATCGGCGGGCTGCGCAATCGACTGCCGGAGGCCGACCGGCTGCTCGCGCTGCCCGAGCACGTGCTGCCGCTCTACGGGCTCTGCGTCGGCACGGGCGCGGAGGAGCCGCGCCGCCGCCCGCGCCTGCCGCTCGAGGCCGTCCTCTTCGACGAGCGCTACCCGAGCGACGACGAGCTCCTCCGACAGCTCGACCGCTACGACGCGGTGATGGCGGACTACTACGCCGAGCGCGGGAAGCCGGGCTACGACTGGAGCGGCGGGATCGCGCGCAAGTTCGCCCGGCGCAACCGGGAGCACCTGAGAGGCCTCTACGAGAGCAAGGGGGCGCGGCTCGAGTGAGGGCGGCCCGCGCCACCGAGAGGTCGACGCGGGCCGCGGGGAATGCGAGCTACGTTCCCCTTGGAATCACGGGGTGAGGTGCAACGGGGCCGCGTTGCTCGTGAAGACGACCAGCCCGGAATCGGGCGTCAGCACCGCGTAGGCGTGATAGAGCGTCAGCGGCGCGATCGCCGGATCCACCGCGGGAATGGTGATGGCCTGGCTCCCACGACCTTGACCGTCCAATTCGAAGGGCGCGGGAGAGCCGATGGTGGTCGCCGCCCCACCGGCGATCGCCAGGGTGTAGGCGTCGGGAATCAGAGGCAGCATGAACCCGCCGACCGGGATGCCCGGCGCGATGCCGGTGATGGAGCCGGCGAAGACGACGAGCCCCCCGGCGAAATCCTCGCCCGCGTCCAGGGTGAGGAACTGGGTGGCGCCGCCGGTGGCCAGCGAGATCTGCTGCAGATCGGAGTAAAGGGACAGCGCGCCCGTCGAGAGCACGCGCGCGGCTCCCTTCGAGTGGAGGTCCCGCAGCGGCGCGCCCGCGACGAAGTCCGGAACGCCGTCCGCGTTCGCGTCGCCCAGCGCGTCGAGGCTGCGGCCGAACTCGGCGCCAACCTCGAGGCCGTCGAAGGTCGCGAGCGCCGCGCCGGTCGCGCTCGAGAACAGGCGGACGTAGCCGGGCCCCACCGGGTCCGGAGGGCCGATCATCGACGGCTTCGTCGCCTGGGCCGCTCCGACGAGCACGTCGGGCAGGCCGTCGCCGTCGACGTCGTCCACGCCGCTGACCGCGACGCCGAAGTCGTCGAGAGCGTCGGGGGCGGTGAATCCCTGGAGCACGCCGCCGCCAGCGCCCGACAGGATCTGCGCCGTGCCGAAGAGCGGAATGCCGACCAGGAGGTCGTCCCTCCCGTCGCCGTCGACGTCGCCGAGGTCGCTCGGCACGTAGCCCGGCCCGCCGGCGTCGTCGATGCTCAGCAGGACGTCGCCGGACCCGGTCGAGTAGACCCGCAGGTAGCCGGCCGAGCCTCCGGGAAAGTCCTCGTCGTAGCACGCGATGGCGACGTCGCCCCGGCCGTCCCCGTCGACGTCGCCGGCGTAGGAAACGGCGCCGCCGAAGCCGTCGCCGAGCTCTTCGCCCCGGAACGTCTGCAACACGCTGCCGTCGAAGCCGGAGTAGAGCGTCGCGGTCCCCGGCCCGTAGGCCTCGACCGTGACGATGTCGACGTCGATGGACGCGTCGAGCTCGGAAACGCCGACCAGCACGTCGTCGTACGAGTCGCCGTTCGCGTCCGGAACGCCCGCGAGGCTGACCTCGCCCAGGAACAGCGCGGACGGCTGCACCTCCCAGCGCAGGGCGCCGTCGCCGCCCGCGAAGACGTAGATGCTGCGGTCGCTCAACACGGCCACGTCGTCGAGCCCGTCGGCGTTGGTGTCCCCGACGCCGGCGACCTCCCGTCCGAAGTCGAAGGCCAGGTCGGCGGCGCCCGTGAGCTGATAGAGCAGGCTTGCGTTCACGCCGGAGTAGACGCGCGCGATGCCCTGCCCGCCGGTCTCCCCCGGCGAGCCGACCGCGAAGTCGGCGTGCCCGTCCCCGTCGACGTCGCCCACTCCCGCGACCGCGGAACCCGCCTTGGCGCCAACGTCGGCTCCTCCGATCTCATAGAGCTGGTTCTGCGCGAGCGGCGAGGCGGCGAGGCCGAACGAAAGGACGATCGCGAGCGGAATGGCTTCTTGCATGGGTCTCTCTCCGTACTGGGCAAGGGGCCGGCTCGCCCCCAAGCCCGCGTCGGGGCGTCCTCCGAACCCCGGTTCCGCGACGAAAAAACCCATCGATCCGGCAACCCGCGCCGCGCGTAGGACCTCCAACCGGGTCGCATTCCTTTGGGCAGAGCGACCGAACAAAGCGCCGCGCGGTTGCGTCGCGGCCGGCCTGCGCTCAGGCGAACAAGCCCCAGCGCACGATCGCCCAAACGGCGATGAACGCGTCCTTCAACCCGATCTTCTTGCCCTCGGAGTAGTCGCGGCCCGCGTAGGAGATCGGCACCTCGTAGATCCGCACCTTGAGCTTGGCGACCTTGGCGGTGATCTCGGGCTCGACGGCGAAGGTGCGCGACTGGATGTCGAGCTTCTCGGCCACCTCGCGCCGGAAGACCTTGTAGCAGGTCTCCATGTCGGTCAGGTTGAGGTTGGTGAACAGGTTCGAGACCGTGGTCAGGAGCCGGTTGCCGAGGTAGTGCCAGTAGAGGTGGACGCGGCCGTAGGGGCCGCCGAGGAAGCGGCTGCCGTACACGACGTCCGCCTTGCCCTCGACGATCGGCCGCAGGAGCACCTCGTAGTCCGCCGGGTCGTACTCGAGGTCGGCGTCCTGGATGAGGAAGACGTCGCCCTTGAACTCGCGCAACGCGGTCGAGAGCGCCGCTCCCTTGCCCTGGTTCTTCTCGTGCCGGAAGGCGCGGACGTTGTCGTGCTTCTTCTCCAGCTCCGCGATGATCTGCGCCGAGCCGTCGGACGAGCAGTCGTCGACGAGCAGGATCTCCTTGTCGAAGGGGGTGGCCTGCACGCTCTCGACGAGCTGGGCGAGCGTGCGTTCCTCGTTGTAGACGGGGATGGCGACGGAGAGGCGCATGGATGGGGTCACTTGTTGGGTTCCGGGCCGTCCGCGGTCAGGCCCTCGAAGAGCGTGTCGATGCCGAAGTGCCGCGCGATCCCGTAGTGCAGCTCGCGATACGCGTCCTCTTCTTCGACACACCAAAGCGGCTTATGGAAGAGCTGGAAGATGTCCTCGTCGGGGCGCCGGCGCCGCGCCTGGACGTCCGCCCGGCGCCGGGTCCAGTGCCCCCAATTGCCGAGCAGGTCGTTCAAGCCGATCAGGTCGGCCACCGCCACCCGCCGGATCGGGACGGTGTCGTCCACCAACGAGCGCTTGGCCTTGTCCAACCATCGGCCGACGGCCCCCGAATCCTTCAGGTTGTGCCGTTCGATCCGGTACGGGGAGTCGTCGTCGAGCCCCGAGACCAGCAGGGTGCGCCGCAGGGCGAGCCCCAGGGCCGCGGGGAAGACCCGGGCCAGGTTCGGGTCGTCGTAGTTCTTGAAGCAGGCGAGGAGGGGATTCCGGACCTGGAGGAGCCGGACGGTCTCGACCGGGAACGCGCGGCTGGTGCTGGAGTGGTGGTGGTAGGCCACCGCGCCGGGGACGTAGTGGACCTCGTGGCCGAACACCCAGAGACGCCAGCCCAGGTCGACGTCCTCGTAGTAGGCGAAGAAGTCCTCGTCGAAGCCGCCCGCGTCGAAGTAGACGCGACGGTCCACCGCCATCGCGCCGCCGCAGGCGAAGAGCGAGCGCGACGGCACGTCGTGCTCGGGCCGCGGGGCCTCCTCGTAGCCCTTCTGGATGCCGATGCCGTGGAAGTTCATGCCGCCGCCGGCGGAGTTCATGCGCTTGCCGTCCCAGGAGAGCATCTTGGCGGTCGTCGCGGCGCATTCGCCGCGCACGATCGGGCCGACGAGCTCGCGCAGGAAGGCCGGCTCGACGCGCATGTCGTTGTTCAAGAAGGCGAGCACGTCGACGTCCCCGGCGGCGCGCGCCCCCTGGTTGCAGCCCGCGCTGAAGCCGACGTTGCGGTCGTTGGCCTCGAGGCGCACCCAGCCGTGCTTGTCGCGCATCTTCGTCAGACTGCCGTCGCTCGAGCCGTTGTCGACCAGGACCACCGCGCGCCGCTCCTCCGGGTAGTCGAGGGCCCGCAGGCTCTCGAAGCAACCGTCGAGATGCTTCTCGCCGTTGTAGTTCAGGATCACGATCGCGACGCGCGGCAGCTCGTCGGCCGCGAGCGGCGGTCCCGGGCGCAGGGGCTCGTGCTTGAGCCGCTTGCCCGTCAGGCCCGGCGGCGCGACCGAGGGTCGGCGCTGGATGCCGAGCAGGCGCCGGAAGAAGCCGCTCAAGCCGCGTCCTCCGGCTCGCGCACGACGACGCGGCGGATGCGCAGGTGGGCCTCGGGCCCGCCGCCGGCGAGCGCGCTCTCGATGCGCAGGCGCCACGGCCCCCCCGGCGCGAAGCGCGCCGGAAGGCGGAAGCTCTTGACCTCGTCGCGACCGGCGGCGGTGAAGGCGTCGATCGCGCCGATCTCCTCGCCGTCGAGCAGCACGCGGCCGCCGAGCGCGACCGCGGATTCGGCGGCGAGCGCCTGCACGTCGACGCGAACCTCGCGCGGGCCGGGCCCCACGTCGCCGAGGTCGTACTCCACCGCCGCGCCGCCGGGCCGCAGGAGCAGCATGTCGGCCCCCTGCTCGTCCACCGGGCCCTCGCGCCGGTCGGCGGACACGCCCGCGGCGTCGAACAGCGTCGCCACGCCGCGCACGCGGCGGCGACAGGCGAGCGCGCGGTAGCGGAACTCGGTGGCCAGCGCGTCCTCGGCGATCGTCTTCACCGGCAGGAAGTCGTGCGAGAGCTCCTCCGCGAGCCCGGGCTCGTCGACGAAGCGCCGCATCGCCGCCGCCAGGCTCGCCTCGTCCCCCACCGCGAAGTGCAGCCCGTCCACGCCGTCGCGCACGTACTCGGCCATGCCGCCGATCCCGCTCGCGACGACCGGCGTCCGCGTCAGGAACGCCTCGTGGATCGTGATCGGCGAGTTCTCGTACCAGAGCGACGGTACGACCAAGACGTCGATCTCGGCGTACACCTCCGAGAGGCGCGCGTTGTCGAAGCGGCCGAGGAAGCGCACGTTGTCGCCGGCGAGCTCCGCGAGCTCTTTGTGGTGCTCGTCCGCTTCCGGGTCGAAGGCGCCGTGGACGTTCAGCACCGCCGGCAGGCCGGCGAGCCGCTCCATCGCGCGGACCATCACCTCGCCGCCCTTGTACCAGACGAGCGAGCCCACGAAGCCGAAGCGGACCCGCCCCTCCGGGTCGGGCGTCTTCGCCAGGGCGCGCACGTGGTCGGTGCGCATGCCGTTGTCCGAGTAGAGGAACGCGTGCGGGTCGAAGCGGCCGCTCGCGAGCAGCTTGTCGCGCAGGAAGCGGCTGGGGCTGACCTGCAGGTCGCAGGCGGCGTAGGCGGAGAGCACGCGCTCGCCGCGCTCGGCCATCTCCGCGTAGTCGGCGAAGCCGAGCGCCGCCATCATCTCCTCGAAGACCGTCCCGCCGGCCGCGCCGAGGCGCTTGAACGCGGGAATCCGCCCGAGGTGCTTCTCCTTCACGCAGGCGTAGCAGCCGGCGCCCATGTTGTCGGGACAGCGCTCGCCGTCCGGGCGGATGAGCTGCACGCGCGCGCAGAGCGCCCAGTAGTCGTGGCAGTGGATGACCGTCGCCAGGCCGAGTTCCCTCGCCACGTCGACGAGCCCCACCGAGGTGTGGATCAGGTGCTGGAAGTGCACGACGTCGGGCTCCTCGGCTCGCAGCACGCGGCGGAAGGCCTCCTCGGCCCGCGGCTGGAGGTAGCTCTCGCGCAGGCTCGCGTGGCGCAGCGCGTGCCTCATGCGCAGGACGCGCAGGCCCTCGAAGTCCTCCTCGCGCACCGCGAAGTCGGCGTCGTCGTCCGACCGCGGCGGCACCCGCGCGAAGACCGCCACCTCGTGGCCGCGCTTCGCCATCTCGCGCGCGAGGTTGAGCGTGTAGACCTCGGTCCCCGCCCAGGTGTCCGGCGGGAAGCCGTGGACGACGTAGAGCACCTTGAGCGTGCGTTTGTCCAGGAGCCCGGTCGCGGGCCGGCGCACGGCGCTCCGCCCGCCGTCGTGCAGCCCGTGGAAGGCGGCCGCGCGCAGCCGGCGCGCGCGGCGCTCGTGCTCCAGCGCCTCGGCGCCGCCGAACCCGGCGGCGCGGATCGCGTGGCCGTCCCGCGGCGCGAAGCGGCGCACCAGCGCCTCGGCGTCGGAGCGCGAGGCCACCGCGACTCGGTCCAGCCACTCCGCGTTGAAGCGGCCGTCGATCGCGGCCCGGGCGTAGGTCTCGTCCCCGTCGTAGTCGTGGCTGTGCTCGACCTTCGCGTCCGCGTCGTAGACCACGGTCCAACCCGCCTCGAGCAGCGCGCGCGCCATCAGGACGTCCTCGCCAAAGGACGCGCGCGGGAAGGGATGGAGCTCCCACAGCTCGCGCCGGACCGCCGAGGCCACGTCGTTGAAGTTGTAGAGCAGGCGGCGCTCCTGGGGGCCGAGGGCCTCGTAGTCGTCGGGCAGCCGTGTGTCGCGCCGCTCGTCCGCGTACCCCGGGTCGTCGCGCGAGAGGATCCGCGTCACCGGATGGGCGTCCTCGCGCGGCACGTTGCGGCAATAGGCGGCCGCCACCGAGGGATCGTCGAAGTTCGCGGCGAGCCCCGCGAGCCAGTCGTCGCCGATCGGAATCGCGTCCTGTGTCAGGAAGACGAGGAGGTCGCCATCGGAGAGCGCGGCGAGGAGGTTCCGCGTGTCCCCGTGGTCGAACTCGACCTGGTCGATCCCGCGCACCGAGAGCGGGACGGGGAAGCTCTCTCCGCGGCGCGCGAGGATCTCCAACGTCCCGTCCGTCGAGCCGGAGTCGATCGCCAGGAAGTCCCACGGCAGGTCGACGCGCTGCGCGGCCAGGCTCGCGAGGACGCGGTCGAGAAACGCCGCCCCCTGCCAGGTCGGCATGAGCACGGAGATCGATCGGATCGCTCGCCCAGAGGACGAAGGGGCGGGCATGCGCAAAGTAGAGCGATTCAGGGATCGCCCCTCCAGATCCGCGGCCCGTTGCCGCGGCTTCCCAGGTACTGGCCCCAGACCTGGGCCGCCCGCAGCCCCGGCGAGCGCAGGAGCGACGAGACGCGCCCCCGGCCCCGGTGGCGCTTGAGATAGCGCACGTCGCGCCCCACCTCGTACAGGAAGCCGCGGAGGGCGGAGAGCGCGTTGGGCCGCATGCGCCAGCCGTGGATCTGCGCGTGGAAGGCCGCGTCGACGCGGTAGCGGCGAAAGGCGCCGCCGAGATCGTAGTCGTGGGCGTGGTAGACCGCCGCCTCCGGCACGAAGGCGATGCGCCAGCCGGCGGTCAGCGCGCGGGCCGCCCAGGCGAAGTCCTCGCCGAAGCTCGTCGGCGGGAGCGGGATCTCGCGGAAGACGTCGGTCCGCACGGCGCTCGCGACGTTGTTGAAGCGCAGGTAGCGCGCGCGCTCCTCGGGCTCGAAGCGCCAGAGCCCCTCCACCGCGTCGAGGTCGCGCACCGAGGGCTCCTCGGACGCCTCCGGGAGCTCCAACACCGTCCGCGCGGTGAGCGGGTCGTCGTCGGGGTGCGGCAAGACGCGCGCGTACGAACCGGCCATGCGCGGGTCGTCGAACGCGGCGGCGAGCGCGGAGAGGAAGCGATCGTCGACCGGCACCACGTCCTGCGACAGGAACACCAGGAGCTCGCCCCGGGCGCGTTCCGCGCAGCGGTTGCGCGAACGGCCGTGCTCGAACTCCTCGCGGCGGATGCTCTCGACGTCGGCGCCGTGCTCCTGCAGGAGGGCGACCGTTCCGTCGCTCGACTCGGAATCGATCGCGAGAAGCTCGAACCCGCCGTCGAGCGCTTGAGCGCCGAGCGCGGGCAGGAGGCGGCGCAGCTCGGCTTCACCGTTCCTCGTCGGCAGGATGACAGAGAGCCTGGGGGGGGCCGCCACGCGGCCAGCCTAGCCGCGGCCCGGGGGCGGCGGAAGCGAGTCCTGGGCTCGCCCCGGAGCGGGCACTAGGCTCTCCGCCATGCAGGATCTCAAGGCCATCGCGTTCGGCGTCGTCGTCTCGACCGTGCTGGCGGGCGTGCTCGTGATCGCCGGGCTCAAGGCCGGGATCACGCCCGGCGTCAGCCCGCTCGTGATCCTCGTGGCCTGGGGCGCGTTCTCGGCGGCGATTGCCAAAGGGGGCACGACCCGCTTCCTGAACATCGCCCAGGTCGCCGGCTCCGCGGGGATGGCGGTGACCGCGGGCGTGATCTTCACCGCGCCGCTCGTGCAGATCCTCTACGCCGACCGCAACGCCGCCGAGGTGGAGCCGCTGGTGGAGCGGATCGCGGAGATCCGAAGCGAGATCGGCGCGGCCTCGGACGACGGGACGGCCGCGGCCCTCGAGGAGGAGCTCGCGACCACCCGCGAGCGTTACCGGGAGCTCGTTCCGCCGGTCGACGTGAAGACGCTGATCCTGATGAGCATCGCGGGGTCCCTGATCGGCTTCGGCTTCGTCGGTCTGGCGACGAAGAAGTTCCTCACCGATCCGACCCTGCCCGCCCCGGAGGCGCGTGCCTGCGAGACGATGATCGTCACCGCCGCCGCCGAGCGCGCGCAGCGGCCGAAGCTCGGGCGCTCGCTCTTCGCCGGGCTGGGTCTCTCGTTCCTCGCGCCCCTTCTGACCAACCTGGGCCTGGCGAAGGAGCACGTCGTCCTCTACTCGAAGACGAGCGGCGACCGCGAGTTCAAGTTCGACCTTCCGTTCACGCCGATCTACATCGGGATCGGCGGGCTGCTCACGCTCGCGACGGCGCTCCTCGTGTTCGGGGGGAGTCTCTTGCGGCTGATCGGCGATCTGGGGCTCGCGGGCGTCGACCCCGACTCCGCCGCCGCCCTCAGGTTCCCGGCGAACTCGATGCGCTGGGTCGGGGGCGCGGCCATGACGGTCGCGGTGGCCTACTCGCTGATCAAGTTCGCGCGACCCCGCGTCGCCGGCGCGGTGGCGCGCACGGGCGACCCGCGGCTCGTCGAGGTCGATCCGAGCCGCAAGCTGCGGCAGGTCGCTTCCATCGCGCTCGGGATGCTGGTGCTCTTCGGCTGGATCGTGGTCCAGGACGGCTTCGGCGCCTTCGCCCTGACGATGGGCGGGACGATCCTCGTCATGTGCATGCTGATGGTGACGCTCGGGGCGCTCCTCTCGCTGCAGATCGGCAGCTCGGCGTCGCCCGTGTCGGGAACGATCTTCGTGACCACGCTGGTGCTCTGCCTGGCCGCCCTCGCCGTCGGGAGGCGAGAGATCGACGACGTCCTCTTGCTCACGCCGCTGCTCGTCGGCGCTTGCGTCGCGGTCTGCACCGCAAACGACTCCAGTCAGGATTACAAGACGCTTCAGCTCTGCGGCGTGCGCGTGCAGGACGGCTTCCTGGCCCAGATCCTGGGCCTTCTCGGCGGGGCGATCGTCGTGCCCTTTGCGGTCTTCATCGCCCACGAGACCTCCACCCTGGGCAGCGAAGACCTCATCGCTCCGCAGGGCAAGATGTTCGCCACGCTGATCGACGGCCTGCTGCTGCAGGAGAGCTTGCCCTGGACGCCGATCCTGATCGGGGCCGTCCTAGGCCTCTTCGCCGTCGGCATGGAGATCGTCGCCACGGCGCGCAAGCACCAGCTCCCGTCGATGGCGCTCGCGGTCGGGATCTACCTGCCGGCCTATCTGGGCGTCGGCATCCTCATCGGTGCGCTCTTCCGCTGGTTCGGCGAGCGCGGCTCCGACTCGCAGCGCAACGAGTCGATCCTCGCGGCGGCCGGGTTGATCACCGGGGCGGCGGCGCTCGAGCTGGTCCTCGGGATCCTGATCTTCGCCTGGCCGGGGTTCACGCCGGACTCCCTGGCGCTGAGCGGCGTCCCGGGCTTCGTGAGCACGGGCCTCGCGCTTCTCGGAATCGCCGTGCTCGGGGGGCTGCTCCTCGCGAACTCACGCCGGCCGGCGAGCTGACGCGCGTCAGGGGATGCGAAAGAGAATCCCCGCCGAAGCGTCGAGCACGTACAGGTCGCCCCCGGCGGACATCGTGATCCCGAACTCCCCCCCGGGGGTGAACGCGGGGGCGGCTACCGCGGCGGCGCAGTCCACGTTCAGCGGGCAGTCCACCAGTCCCGAGGCGATGTCGAAGCGGCGGAGCACCCCGGTGAGCGCGTCCACCCAGTAAACCTCGCCCTCCGACGTCAGCACCGTGGGCGACGGCCGGGCGAGCTGCGCGTCCTCGCCGACGCCCTCCGTGGTCGCCGCCGTCCCGTCGCCCGCGAGCGTCATCGAGAGGAGGTCCGGCGCGCCGAAGAGGGGGTCGACGCTGAACATGAGCGAGCGCAGGCGGTTGCCGCCGCCGAAGGACCCACGCTCGGTGATGACCAACTGGTCGCCGCAGCTCACCGTCAGACCGGAGGGCGTGTCGAACGACGTCGCGAAGATGTCGCCGTCGCCGGACACGGTCATGCCGTTCCCCGCGACCGTGACCGCTTGCTTGACCGGCTCGCCGAAGTCGATGGCGCGGATCACGTGGTTGCCCGTGTCGGCGATGTAGACCAGCCCGTCCCCGGTGGGACAGAGGTCGCCGGGCTCGCCGAAGTCGAACTTCGCCTCGGAATCGGTCAGGCCGTCCTCGAATCCCCCGACCGGGTCCGGCACGCCGAAGACGCCCACGTCGATCGCGGGGTCGATCCTCGATATGGAGAGAACGACGTTGGCGCTGTGCTCCATCGCCACCAGGCCGGTGTCCGACGTGACCGCGATGCCGGACAGGACCGCCGGTCCGGGGATTCCCGCGACCTGGGCGGCGATGTCCCCGGGCGCCTTCAGCACCCGCTCGACCGGCGGATCGCCGAACGAGAAGTCGAGCTCGAGCACGGCGCCGTCGAAGCCGGTCAGGAAGAGCTGTTCCGCGTTCTGAGCCGCCGCCACGCGGCTGAAGCCGTTGATCGCCGGCGAGGAATAGACCGGCACGGGGACGATCGGAAAGGGCGGGAGGAACGCGTGGTTCGCTCCGTTGCAGCCGTTGGAGCCCGCCTCCGACGGCGGGATGGGCGTCGTGCCGGACGTCGCGCCGCTGGACGAGCTCTTGCGGCAGCCCGCGGCGAGGGCGCCGAAGACGAGGACGACGGCGAGAAGCGGAAGGCGGCGCGGCATGCGGGGAGTGTCCCCCTTCGCCCCGGTTGCCGCAACCTTTCGCGATCGGGCGTCAGGCGGGTTCTTTCGCGCAGGCCTTCTCCGCCTCGCGCGTGTCGAGCGACGTGACCTCGCCGCCGCGGCAGACGAGCCGCCGGCCCTGCTTCTCCTCGATCGTGAGCAGATGGACCGGGTGCTGCCAGAGCTGCTCCAGCGCCTTCAGGGTCTCCGAGGCCCGCCCGAGCTGCAGGTCGCGGCCGTCGTGGTGATGGACGAGCAGCATCTCGCCCTCCCCCTCGGCGTCGACGTCGACGACCTCGATCTGCGGGAGACCGCCCCAGGAAAGCTCCTGGAGCAGCCGCGTCTTCAGGAGCTGCCAGTCGACCTCGCGGCAGGTCTCGCCGTCCCGCTGCCGCATGCCCGGCACGAAGATCGGCGCCAGGCACTTCTGGGCGAACTCCTCGTCGACGAGCTTGTGGACGAGGCTGACGTCGTTGTGCACGCGCCGCAGGCGGAAGATGTCCTCGCCGCGCGCCTCGGCGTGGCGGAAGAGCTCGATGCCGATCTTGTACGGGTTGAGCTGGCCTTGCGGGCTCGACGTGGCCCCGGAGTGGCAGTCGGCGAAGTCCAGGATCTCCGAGGCCTCGAGGATGCCGCCGGTCAGGAGCTTCGAGTGCCAGAACGAGGCCCACCCCTCATTCATGATCTTCGTCATCCGCTGCGGGCAGAAGTAGTACGCCTCGCGCCGGACGATGCGGAGGATGTCGCGCTCCCAAGGGTCGAGCGGGCCGTTCTCCTCGACGAAGCCGAGGATGTCGTACGTCGGGAGCTTGGGCATGGGCGGCTCGTCCGCGTCGTCCACGTCCTCCACCTCGGTGAAGGGCGTCGCGCTGACCGCCTCGAGCGAGCGCAGCGCGCGCTCCGAGAGCGGCGCGTGCACCCGGCCGCCGCGCTTGGGTCCGGTCGCGCGCGCGCGCAGCGGCAGATAGGGGTCGACCAGCGTGTCGAGCGAGAGCGCGCGGTCGAGGAAGGTCTCCACCGCCTCCTGACCCAGGGCGTCGGCGTAGCGCCGCACCCGGGTGGAGTGGTTGCCCATCGTGTCGAGCATGTGCCGGTCGGTCGGCGAGAACCACAGGTTGTTCTTGAAGAAGTCGGCGTGGCCGTAGACGTGGGCCATGACCAGCTTCTGCTCGAGCAGCGAGTTCGACCGCACCAGGTAGGCGTAGGTCGGGTCGTTGTTGATGACCAGCTCGTAGATCTTGGAGAGGCCCCAGCGGTAGCCCTTCTCGAGGCGCTCGTACTCCATGCCGAAACGCCAGGAGGGGTAGCGCACCGGGAAGCCGCCGTACGCGGCGACGCCGTTGACGTCGCGCGCGTCGAGGAGCTCGAACACGACCTCGAAGAAGTCGAGCCCGGCCTCGCGCGCGGCCGACTCGATGATGACGGCCTGGTACTTCAGCGCGGCCGGGAGGTTGGACTTGAGGCGCACGGCTACCGACCCTTGCCCAGGAACTCGCGGATCGAATCGGGGATGTCGCCGCGGTCGTTGACGCTCGCGGTCACCAAGGTCTCGACGTCGGACAACGCGTTGTCCAGGTCCTTCTTGAACTGCCCCGAGCCGTGGGCGCTCTTGACCTGCCCGTAGCAGAACTGGTTGACGCGCGGGAGGATCTCGTCGCGCAGCATCGACACGCAGAGTTCGGTGTCGCGGGCCGACCAGTTGTCGCCGTCGGAGTAGTGGAACGGGTAGATGTTCCAGTCCTCGGGGCGGTAGCGCTCGGTGATCTGGCGCAGGCAGAGCTCGTAGGCGGAGGAGATCTTCGTCCCGCCCGACTCGCGCAGGTGGAAGAAGGTGTGCTGGTCGACGATCTTCGCCACCGCGTCGTGCACGACGTAGACGACGTCGAGGTTCTTGTACTGGCTGCGCAGCCACGTATCGATCCAGAAGGCCTTGATGCGCACGATCTCCTTCTGCTCGCGTCCCATCGAGCCGGACACGTCCATCATGTGGAAGACGACCGCGGACGAATCGGGCTCCGGGCAGCTCCGCTTGACGCGGTAGCGGAAGTCGTCGCGGATCGGCACGACGCGCGGCGCGTTCGGATCCCACATGCCGCTCGCGATCGTGCGCCGCAGCGCGTTCTTGTAGGAGCGGCGGAACCAGCGCAGGGAGTCCGGTCCGGCGCGGCGCACGCCGTTGTAGCGGCCGCCGTCGTTCGCCAGCTCCTTCTTGCCGCGCGGCTCGATGTTGGGCAGCGAAAGCTCGTCGCCGAGCATCTCCGCGAGCTCCTCGATGTCGACCTCGACCTCGAGGATGTGGCGCCCCTCCTGGTCACCGGCTCCGCTGCCGCCCTCGCCCTCGCTCGCCTCGCCGTCCGACGGGTCGCCCTTGTCGCCGTCGCCCTTCTCGCCCGCGCCCTTCGGGTTCTCGCCGAAGACGAAGCGCGGGAGCTCGATCTGCGGCAGCGGAATGGAGACCGCCTTCTCGCCCGCGCGCCCGATCAGCTCCCCGGTCGAGAGATAACGCCGCAGGTCCTGACGGATGCGCCCGCGGACGATGTCGCGGAAGCGAGCGCGGTCGGACTCGATGCGGAACACGATCTACGCTGCGCTCGAGCTGGAGCCCGCGCCCTCCTTCGCGTCGCCGCGCGCGAACAGGTCGGCGACGTACTGGAGCACCTCCTCGGCGCTCTTCTCGTCGTAACCGAACTGATCCATGAGCCGGTCGCGGATCACGCGGATCTTCTCGCGCGTCTCCGGATCGATCACGGTGGACACCAGGCTGGTGAGCTGGATCGTATCGCGGCGGTCCTCGAAGAGCTTCAGCTCCAGGGCGCGCGTCAGCCGCTTGTTCTGCCGGTAGTCGAAGGTCTTCCCCTCGATGTGCAGCGCGGCGATGTAGTTCATCAACTCGTGCCGGAAGTCGTCCTTGCGCGACTCCGGGATGTCGATCTTCTCCTCGATCGAGCGCATCATCCGCTCGTCGGGATCGTGCTCGCGTCCGAGCTGGTCGATGACCTTCTCGCGCGTCGTGTAGGCCTTGACGTTGTCGATGTACTTCGCGCAGAGGCGATCGCAGGCCTCGCGGTCGGCGGCGACGGCCACCTGGACCTCGTGCTTGACGATCTCCTCGTACTCCTCCTTGGCGTGGGTCAGGAGCTGCACGTAGCGCTTCCGCACCTCCTCGTTGGAGAGCAGGCTGTGGTGGTGCAGGCCGTTCTCGAGAGCCGCGAGCACGTCGAGGGGACCGATCGATTCGCTCTCGGAGACCAGCGCGGCCGCGATGCGGTCCTGGACGTAGCGCGGGCTGATGCCGTGCATTCCCTCGCGCTCGGCGTGCTCGCGCATCTCGCGGATGTGCTCCGTGCCGAAGCCCTGCACCTCGTCGCCGTTGTAGAGCTTCGCCTTCTGGAGCAGCGAGAGGTTGGGATGGGTCGGCTCGTCGAGCCGGGTCAGGACCGACCACATCGCCGCGATCTCCATCGTGTGGGGCGCGATCGCCTTGTAAGGGATCGCCTCGCGGTTGAACTGGCGGCGATAGATGCGCACCTCGTCGCCGACGGTGAGGTTGTACGGGATGTCGATCTTGATCGTGCGGTCCCGGAAGGCCTCCATCAGCTCGTTGTTCTGGAGCTTGCGGTACTCGGGCTCGTTCGTGTGACCGATGATCACC
>JANQEJ010000105.1 GCA_028278425.1 Planctomycetota bacterium
CATCGACTCGGACGCCGTCACCTTCACGCGCGGCGTCGTGTTCACGACGGACCCGGTGAGCCCGGCGGTCCGGCTGCAGGACTCGGACGTGTCGTTCTACGAGACGCTGGTACGCGGTAGCGACGGCGTGCTCGGCGAGGACCTGCAGAACGACGCGGGACCGGGCGTCGTGCTCGACGGCGGCACGCTCTTCCTCGCGGACACGGTCGTCGAGGGGGGCGACGGCGCGCCGGGGCTGCCGCCCTTCGCTCCGTGCGCCGACGGCGGCGACGGCGGACACGGCATCCACCTCCTCGGCGCGGCCCCGACGGTGTACGTCTACGACAGCTTCGTGTTCGGCGGCTCCGCCGACGCGCCGAGCGGTCCGCCCTGCGTGCCGGGAACCCCGGGCAGCGCCTTTCAGATCGACGCCGGGCAGGTGGTGACGATTCCGGGCGCCGCGCGCTCGCTGCGGGCCGTCTCGCCCGTCCACGAGGAGAACTCGGTCTTCGTCAGCCTCCGCGGCCAGCCGTTCGACGCCGCCGCGGCGATCTTCTCGCTCGCGCCCGAGAAGCTCCTGCTCTTCCCGTTCCCGGGCGAGCTCCTGGTCCAGCCGCCTTTTGGCGTGGTGGCGCTCACCACGCTGGACGAGTTCGGGCTGGGGAGCACCTTCGTGCCGCTCGGCGCGCTTCCGCCCGGCGTCGAGGCGGCGACCGTCCACGTCCAAGGACTCTTCCTCGACACCGGTGGCCAGGGACACGTCGGCTCAGCCAGCGCGACGACGATCCTCGACGCCTCGATCTAGCGGAGCGCGCGGTGGACGGCCAAGACGCCGTCCAGGATCGCGCCGAAGTCGTCGAGCCGCACCATGTTCGGACCGTCCGAGGGCGCGTGGTCCGGATCGGGATGCACCTCGAAGAAGAGCCCGTCGACGTGGCCGGTGGCGACCGCGGCGCGGGCGAGGTCGGGCACCAGCGTCCGGTCGCCGCCCGTGGTCGCGCCGCCCTGGCCGGGGCGTTGCACCGAGTGCGTGGCGTCGAAGACGACCGGCCGTCCGATCTTCGCGAGCTCGGCGAAGCCGCTCATGTCGACGACGAGGCGGCCGTAGCCGAAGGTCGTCCCGCGCTCGGTGACGAGCACGTCGCGCGCGCCGGCCTCGGCGCACTTCTCGACGACGTTGGCCATGTCCCAGGGCGCGAGGAACTGGCCCTTCTTCACGTTGAGCGGTTTGCCCGTCTCGCTCGCCGCAAGCAGGAGGTCGGTCTGCCGGCAGAGAAAGGCGGGGATCTGCAGCACGTCGACCGCCTCGGCAGCGCGCGCGCACTGCTCGGGGAGGTGCACGTCGGTGAGGACGGGCAGGTCGTACGTCTCGCCCACCTCCGCCAGGAGCTCTAGCCCCTCCTCGATCCCGGGTCCGCGCGTGGAGCGGATGCTCGTGCGGTTCGCCTTGTCGAAGCTCGCCTTGAAGACGAGCGGAAGGTCGCGCTCCGCCGCGAGGTCGCGCAGGCGCTCCGCGACGGTGAGGACGAGCTCGCGGCTCTCGAGCACGCACGGTCCGGCGATCGCGAAGAGCTGGCCGCCGCCCAGCGTGCGGCCGCGGACGTCGAAGGTGGGTCGTTCCGGCATCGGGCGCGGATTGTAGCCGCTACGGCACGAGGATCCGGTACTGCGTCGGCGACACGCGGATCTCGACCGGCGTCTCGCCGCCGAGGTCGCCGTCGACCTGGTAGGGCACGGGCTTCTCCGAGTCGACGCGGATGCACTTGGCGCGCCGCATCTCGACCGCGCCGCCGGGGAGGCGGCGGACGAAGCCGCGCACGAAGGCGCCGACCAGCTCCGGGATCCGGCCGGTGGGGAAGAGATACACCTCGAACAGCCCGTCGTCGATGCGGGTGTCCTCCGCGAGGCTCAGAACGCCGCCGTAGCCGATCGTGTTGCTGACGAGGACGAGCCCGTACTCGCCCTCGAGCGGCTCGCCGTCAATCTCCACCGAGAGCCGCGGCGGCTCGTAGTGCTTGAGCGTGCGCACGATCGCCTCGACGTAGGACCACTTCGTCAGCGTGCCCTTGCGCCGCTTCTCGACCTCCTTGACGGTCATCGCGTCGAGGCCGACGGACGTGACCAGGACCGACATGTGCCCGTTCACGGTGGCGACGTCGATCGGGCTCACCTTCCGCTTGGAGAAGATCTCGAGGGCGTGGTGGACGTCGCGCGGCAGCCCCAGCTCCGTCGCCAGCACGTTGGCCGTGCCGAAGGGCAGGATCGCCACCGGGATCTCCGGGTCGACGAGGCCCTCGAAGACCTCGCTGACGGTGCCGTCGCCGCCGACCGCGCAGACGAGGTCCGTGCCCTCGCCCAGCGAGCGCAGCCGCGTGAACGCGTCGCCCTTGGCCGTGGTCGTGAAGAGCTCGGTCGGAACGCCGAGACTGTTCAGCCCCTCCTCGAGCTCCCGCGCCGCCTTCCCGCCCTGCCCGCGACCGGACTTGGGGTTGGCGATCACGAGCGCGCGCCGGTAGGGCGCGGCGCCCGCCCGCGGCGCGGCGGGGGCGAGGGGATCGGCGTCCTTCATCGGGCGGAACAGGATAGCGCGGCGGGTAGAGTGACCGCCCCGATGGAAAGCTCAGGCGGAATGGCGGGCGCGGGGCCGGTCCTGATCCTGGGGGGCAGCGGCTTCCTCGGCGCGCACCTCGTGGCGGAGGCGCTGGCGCGGTTCGCCGGCCGCCGGACGGTCGTCTCCGCCAGCCGCGACCCGGGCGCCGCGCCCGCGCCGGGGGTCGCCGCGGACGCGTTCCAGGCCCGGCGGGTCGACGCGCTCGCCGCGGGGGAGCTCGAGGCGGCGCTCGAAGACCTGGCGCCGGCCGGAATCGTGCTGGCCACCGCGCTCTCGCGCGTCGGCGACTGCGAGCGCTACCCCGGCCTCGCGCGGGAGCTCAACGTCCGCCTGCCCGAGCGCGTCGCGGGCTGGTGCGCCGCGCGCGGGCGGCGGTTGGTGCACGTCTCCACGGACCTTGTCTTCGGCGGCGTTCCGCCGGCGGGCGAGCGCTACTCCGAGGACGATCCTCCGTCGCCCGTCCACGTCTACGGCGAGACCAAGGCCGCGGGCGAGGCGCTCGCGCTCGAGCGCGGCGCGACCGTCTGCCGGCTGCCGCTCCTCTTCGGCGACTCGGGCGGGCGCGGGCTTGGAGCGTCGGACCAGGTTGCGGCCGCCGTCGCTCGCGGCGACCGTCCGACGCTCTTCACCGACGAGTGGCGGACGCCGCTCGACGTAGGGGACGCGGCGCGCGCGGTGCTCGAGCTGCTCGAGCTTCCCTTCGCGGGCCGCCTCCACGTCGCCGGGCCGGAACGGATCGACCGGCACGCGCTGGGGCGGCTCGTACTCGCCGCGAACGGGCTTCCGGCCGACGGCGTGGACGCCGGAACGCGCGCCGACCTCGGTCTGGAAGCGAGCCGGCCCGCCGACGTCTCGCTCGACGCGAGCCGGGCGCGCGCGCTGCTCTCCACGCCGCTCCGCTCCCCGGCGGACGCGTTGCGCGCCCGCTCCGCTTGACGCTGGCCGCCGGGCCGGTTGAAGTGTCCGGCTTCCCATGGAGCTCGAAACCCGCTACGACCCGCACGCGCACGAAGGCGACGTCTACGAACGGTGGATGCAGGCCGGCGCGTTCACGCCCGCGAAGGAGGCGCCCGAGGGCGCCGACCCCTTCGTAATCATGATCCCGCCGCCGAACGTGACGGGCGTCCTGCACATGGGGCACGCGCTCAACGGGACGCTGCAGGACGTGCTGGTGCGCTTCCACCGCATGCGCGGTCGCGACGCCCTGTGGGTGCCCGGCACGGACCACGCCGGCATCGCGACGCAGGCGGTGGTCGAGAAGAAGCTCTTCGCCGAGGAGCGGAAGACGCGCCAGGAGCTCGGGCGCGAGGCGTTCGTCGAGCGCGTCTGGGACTGGAAGGAGGAGCACGGCAACAAGATCCTCGAGCAGTTCCGGCGCCTCGGGAGCTCGTGCGACTGGACGCGGACGCGTTTCACCCTGGAGCCGGACATGTCGCGCGCCGTGCGCGAGGCGTTCGTGACGCTGTGGGAGCGCGACCTGATCTACCGCGGCGCGCGGATCGTGCACTGGGACTGCGTGCTCCAGACCGCCGTCTCCGACGACGAGGTCGAGATGGTGGAGCGCAAGAGCAAGCTCTACTACCTCAAGTACCCGGTCAAGGACGCCGCCGGCGAGCAAGTCACGGTGGCGACGACGCGGCCCGAGACGATGCTCGGCGACACCGGCGTGGCGGTGAACCCGAGCGACGAGCGCTACGGCGCGCTCGTCGGCAAGACCCTCGTGCTCCCGTTCCTCGACCGCGAGATCCCGATCGTCGCCGACGACAGCGTCGACGCCTCCTTCGGAACGGGCGCCGTCAAGGTCACGCCGGGGCACGACCCGGCGGACTACGAGCGCGGCGCGCGCCACGGGCTTCCCGTGCTGAACGTCCTGAACCGGGACGGCACGCTCAACGAGGAGGCCGGGCCCTTCGCGGGCAAGTCCCGCGAGCAGGCGCGCAAGGAGGTCTGCGAGGGGCTGGAGGAGCTGGGGCTCCTGGAGAAGGTCGAGGACTACGTCCACAACGTGCCGATCTCCGACCGCTCGAAGAGCCCGATCGAGCCCCTCGTCAGCGAGCAGTGGTTCGTGAAGATGGAGCCGCTGGCGCAGCCGGCGATCCAGGCGGTCAAGACCGGCGCGCTGACGATCCGGCCCGAGCGCTGGACCAAGGTCTACCTCGACTGGCTCGAGAACGTGCAGGACTGGTGCATCAGCCGCCAGCTCTGGTGGGGGCACCGCGTGCCGGTGTGGTACGACGAGGACGGCGTGCCCTTCGCGTCGCGCGAGGACGTCGAGATCGGCTCGCCGCACCCGAAGACCGGGAAGCCGATCGTGCGCCAGGACGAGGACGTGCTCGACACGTGGGCGTCGTCGTGGCTCTGGCCCTTCGCGACGCTCGGCTGGCCGGACAAGACGCCCGACCTCGAGCGCTTCTACCCGACGCAGTTCCTGTCGACCGCGCGCGAGATCATCTACCTGTGGGTCGCGCGCATGGTGATGGCCGGCTACGCGCTGCTCGATCACCTCCCGGAGGAGAAGCGCTGCCCGTTCTCGACCTGCTACATCCACGCGACCGTGCTCGACGCCAAGGGAAAGCGCATGTCGAAGAGCGCGGGCAACGGCATCGACCCGCTCGACCTGATCGAGCAGTACGGCGCCGACGCGGTGCGGCTGTCGCTCGTGCTGCTCACGCGCGAGGGCCAGGACGTCAAGCTCGCGCCCGACCGCATGGAGATGGGGCGGCGCTTCACGAACAAGATCTGGAACGCCGCGCGGTTCGTGATGCAGAACCTCGAGGGCGAGCGGACCGAGGTCGGCGCCGGGACCCCGACACTGCTCGAGGACCGCTGGATCCTGTCGCGCCTCGCGCGCACGACGGCGGAGGTGACCGAAGCGCTCGAGGGGTTCCGCTTCAACGACGGCGCGACCGCGCTCTACAAGTTCGTCTGGAACGACTTCTGCGACTGGTACCTCGAGCTGGTCAAGTCCCGCCTCGGCGAGGGCGACTCGGACTCGGCCAAGACGGCGCGCGGGACGCTCGCGCTCGTGCTCGAGACGTCGCTCAAGCTCCTGCACCCGTTCACGCCGTTCCAGAGCGAGGTGCTCTACGGAGCCCTGCGCGAACGGCTCGGCGCTTCGAACGGCGAGATGCTGGTGCGGGCCGCCTGGCCGGCGGGCGAGAGGCTCGCGGTCGACGAGGCCGCCGAGGCCGACCTCGACGTCGTGCGCGAGCTGGTCGGCGCGGTGCGCAGCATCCGCGCGCTCACGATGGTGGCCGACCGGATGCCGCTCGCCGCGCTGGTCATCGCGCCGAGCGCGGAGACCCGCCGGGTGCTCGACGAGTGCCACGAGCGCGCGCGCGCCCTCGCCTTCCTGAGCCAGCTCGAGGTGGCCGAAGCCGGCGAGCGCCCGCCCGCCTCGGCGGTGGGCGTGGCGAGCGGCATGGAGGTCTTCGTCTCCCTGGGCGACGGCGTGGACCTCGAGAAGCTCAAGGAGACCCTCGAACGCCGCGTCGCCAAGCTGGAGAAGGGCACCGCCGGCGCCGAGGGCAAGCTCGCGAACAAGGGCTTCGTCGAGCGCGCCGACCCCGACGTCGTCCAGGCGGAGCGCGACCGCCTGGAGGAGATGCAGGGCGAGCTGGAGTTGCTCAGGCGCAACCTGAGCGGGCTCTGATCAGCGCGACTTCCAGGTGCCGTCGACGGCGCCGGGCTTCATCTTGACCGGCAGGACGAAGTAGAAGCCCTTGTTCCGCTGGCGTCCCTGCACGGCCACGCTGAACCGGACGGTGTCCGCGGGCGTGGGCGGCGTGACGCCGTCCTTCTCGAACTGCTCGAGCTCCCCCGGCGTCGGCGGCACGTAGGTCTCCAGGACGACGCGGCCCGGCTTCATCCGGTCGTAGAGCAGCGGCGGCGAGGCCGCGGCGGCGACCGGAGCCCCGGTGGCGTCGAAGAAGACGTACTGGTCGACCTCGGGGCTGAAGCCCGGGGCCTTGGTGAAGTCGAACAACGCGCCGGCGTCGGAGGCGGCGTCCTCGTCCTCCTTCTCGTCGTCGTCCTTGGCGGCCTTCACCTCTCCGGCCGAACGCCACGCGAGCATGTACGTTCCGGGCTCGAGCGCCGGCTCCATGGTCGGGACCGTCGTGTGGAACACGCCGAAGTGGTGCGGGCCCTTCTCGAGCGAGGCGTCCTTCAGGCCCTTGACGTTGACCCCGTCGATCTCCTTCGATGGAACGAAGAGCATCGCGTCGTAGGAATCGATCACCGCGTAGCCGGCCGGGCGCGACGAGGCGACCGCGGCGCCCCCGTTCGGCTCGGCGTCACCCTGCTCGACGGGGCCGCCGATGCTCGCGCCGTCGGTCCACTGCCAGCGCTGCAGCACCGTGGGGCCCTCGGGCTCGTAGGCGACGCCTTCGGGGATCACCTCGCCCGAGAGGTTCTCGCGCAGGACGTGCATCGCCAGGTCGCGCCCGGGCTTGGTGGACGCCGCGCAGCGGAAGCCGAGGGCGGCCGTGCGCTGGAAGCGGTCGGTGCCGCGCCGCGTGGTGAGCCGCAGCGAGAGCTTGTCGGTGATGTAGCACCCGCCGACCGCCACGCGGAAGTTCGCGTCGAAGGCGCCCATGCACTCGACGTCGCGCTTCTGCTTGCCCTTGCCGATCTCGAGCTTGATCGTCTTGTAGCCCTTGTAGGGGACGAAGGGCGACGAGGTCCACTCCCACAGGTTCCCGGAGAGGTCGTGGATGCCCTGGATCGCTCCGTCGGGGAACGAGCCGACCGCGTAGTCGTAGTCCTTGCCGTCGTGGATCGAGGCCGCGTACTTCTTGTTGTCCCACTCCTCGCCCCACGGGTACGGGTTCTCGGTCTTGCCCCGGCCGGCGCACTGGTACTCGAACTCGGTCATGAGCCGGAGTCCGGCCCAGGCCGCGTAGGCGCGGGCGTCCTGGTAGTTCACGTGGGTGACCGGATGGTTGAGCCGGTCCTTCGGCACCTCCCAGGAGTGGTTCTGCCAGTTCTCGTTCCACCAGCGCGCGTCGTCGAAGTTGCCGCGGACGAACCGCTCGCCCCGCTCCTGGGCCTTCTTCTTCTCCTCCTCCTGCGCTTCGAAGAAGGCCTTCCGGCCCACCGAGTCGATCGCTTCCTTGCCCCAGGTCAGCGGCGGCTGGACGCCGGTGGCCTGAACGAAGGCGAGGTACTGCTCGTTCGTGACCTCGGTCACCATCAGGTAGAAGTCCTCCACCTGGACGGAGTGCATCGGCGTCTCCGCGGCGAACGAGTTGCGCATCTCCTCGTGCTGGAGGATCAGCGCCTTCACGTCGTTGACCTTGCTGCCGACCTTGGTCCGCTGCCCCCGGACGAGGACGGTGCCCGGCGGCGGCTCCTCGAGCTGGGCGGAGGGCGTCGCGGCCAGGGCGAGGGAGGCGAGAGCGACCGTCAGGGCCGGGGTGAAGATCGGGTGAGTCACACGGAACCTCTCGTCGGTGAGGGGGATCGCTGGCGGGGTGGTCTACCCCGCGAGCCGGGAGATGTTACCGGCCCCGCTCGAGGCCGCAAGACGCGGGCGGCGGGCCCGGGACGTACGCTTCCAGGCCGGCGAGCGGTCGGGGGATCCCCGCGAATCTGGTAAAGGTGGGGGGTGGCCGGCGGACCTCCCCGGGCCACCGCTGGATTTGGAGTCCTCCGGACGAAAGCCGCTGGGGCCGGTTCCGCCCGAGCTCGACGGCGCGCGCCTGGACCGCGTGCTGGCCCGGCTTCTGCCGGAAACCTCGCGCACCCGCGCCCAGGAGTGGATCAAGGACGGCGGCGTCCGCGTGGACGGCGCCCGCGTCCGCCGGCCGGCGCACCCCGTGGCGGCCGGAGCCGAGGTCGAGCTCGAGGACGTCGCCCGCTCCCGCGTCCGCGCCGGCGCTCCGGAGGGCGCGGACTTCCGCGTCGTGCACGAGGACGAGTGGCTGATCGTCGTCGACAAGCCGGCCGGCATGGTGGTCCACCCCTCGACCGTGGTCCGCGGGGGCACCGTGTCGGAGCTCGCGGAGGAGCGCTTCGGCCCGCTGCCCGCGCCGCAGGGCGAGGACCGCCCCGGCGTCGTCCACCGCCTGGACAGCGAGACCAGTGGCCTCCTGGTCCTCGCGCGCACCGAGGAGGTCGGCGCGGAGCTCGTGCGGCAGTTCCACGACCGCGAGGTCGAGAAGCTCTACCTCGCCCTCGTCCACGGCGACCCGCGCTTCGACGCGGACTGGATCGAGGCTCCCATCGGCCGGTCCGAGCGCCACCCCGAGCGCATGAGCGTCCTCCCCGAGGGCGAAGGCCGCGAGGCGAGCACCTTCTACGAGGTGCGTGAGCGTTTCGGGGTAGCCGCGCTCGTCGCCTGCCGCCCGCGCACCGGGCGCACGCACCAGATCCGCGTCCACCTCGCGTCGATCGAGCACCCGGTGGTGGGGGACAAGCTCTACCGCGGGAAGCGCGGGGCAAAGCACACGCTCCCCGAGGGAGCGCCGCCGATGAGGCGGCACGCGCTACACGCGTTCCGCCTCGGCTTCCACCACCCGCACCGCGGAGAGCCGGTGGCGTTCGAGGCGCCGTTGCACGAGGACATGGAAGCGCTCGTGCGGTGGCTCAGGGATCGTCCGGCGAGCGTGTGACCGCGCCGATCGGCGCTGCGACCGTCAGAACGGCTCGACGACGATCACCTCCGCCATCTGTGAGAACCGGAGGCCGATCGGGTTGGCGTCCTCGTCGCAGAAGGCCCATTGTCCGAAGAAGGACCTTCCGACCAGGTCCGGGTCGTTCGGGACCGTGAACTGCACCTCGGCGTCGGCATTCCCGCCCGAGTGTGGCGAGCCGGGGAGGAGCACAACCGACAGCGGGTCGACCAGGAACTGGAAGCCCGGCGCGCCGAAGAAGCCCAGATCGATGGGCTCGTCGGCCTTGGCGGTCGCGAACAGGAGAGTCGCCTGAGCCTCTTCGAAGGTCACGCCGAACTGATCCAACCCGCCGAGGAGAAAGACGACCGGCTTCCCGAGCTGCGCCAGGAACCCCGAATCGCTCCACGTGGTGATGGCGGCCACCGGTGGTTCGAAGAACCCGTCGTCGGGAACGGCGGGGGGCACCTTCTTGGTTCCATCCGGCTTGACCTTCGTGTGTTCGCCGACGAAGCGGAGGGTGTAGCTGAGGATCTGGCCCGGCGTCGCGATCGGGTTCAGGAATATTCCCCCGAGGTCGCTGTGGTCGGGATCGGGGGGCCCTTCGCTGACATGGGGTTGGCAGAACTTGCCTATGACGAGCACCTCGTTGAAGAGCCCGGGCGGAAGCGCGCCCGAGTTGAACGTGGTGCTGAAGGAGCCGACCGTCGCCGCCGGTTCCGAACCAAGGTCCGCAATGGCATGCGTGAACGCACCCTGAAGTGCGATCTGGTCGGGACCGCCCGGTGGCGACGTCTCGACGACGGTGAAGTTGACGACCCACTTGTCGCCCACCGTCATGGGGCCGATCACCTTCGTCCCCTCGTCCACGCCGTCGAAGCTGAAGAAGAAGTCCCCCGAGGTCGGTATGTCGGTGGGGGGAGAAGCCGTCGGTTCCCCGAGCAGCCGGAAGCCGAAGAACCCCATGAGCGCCGCGGGGCAGCACAGAAAGAGCAATGCCTTCATCGTAATCCTCTCTGGTCTCAGTCGAGCGTCGAAGCCCGACCGAGGACTTCCGCTGCTCGAGTGCCATTCGTGGACGGCAACGGGAAATCGGCACGGCAAGAACCCTCGTGAGGACGCCATCTCGTTCTTTCATGCGAACCTCCTCAATTGCCGTAAGTCAGATCAACAAGCGGAGGCTAGCAAGCGAGAAACGACTCTGGAGCGCGAACCGGGGCCGTACGGACGTGCCTCGCGCGTTCTACGCAGGTGGGCCGAAGCTTCCCCGCAGATCCGCCCAGCCGCTCACGCTCGGCGGCGTCGCTGCTGAAGACGTGAGAGCCTCACGGCGAGTTGATCGCGCCCTCGGCGTCGAGAGACGAACGCCGCGATCCCGACTTCGGTCTCCGCGTCCCTCCGCGGTGGCGACCTTACCTCAACCGCACCTTCAGCTTCCGCTCCGCCTGCCCCGACAGGTTGACGGGCTTCGACACCGTGCGCCCGTCGTCCGCGTAGGCCGTCACGACGTAGCGTCCCGGCGGGAGCGGGCCCACCTTCTGCTCGTTCGTGTTGTAGAGGTTGCCCGACGCCTCGACGATCTCCTGGAAGGCGAGCATGCCGGTGACCTCGTTGCCGTTCGGGTCGCGGACGCTGATGCGCGCGCGCACGTTGGCGCCGGTCTTGTCGACCACGGCGATGCGCAGGATGGTGCCCGCGTCGAGCGTGATCGTCGTCGTCGTCTTCTGGTTCTCGCGCACCTCGACGAGGTCGCTCTCCAGGCTCGCCAGGTCCGCGGTGCGGGCGCTGACGGTGTACTTCCCGGGCGCGAGGCCGGTGTACTGGAACTTCCCGGCGCCATCGGTCGTGATCATGGAGAAGCGCTCGAGCAGGCTGCCCGCCTCGTTGCGCACGAAGATCGCCGCCTCCGGCACCGGTGTCCCGGTGATGTCGACGACCTGACCCTCGAGGTCTCCCGGGCGCTTGAGCCGGAAGTCGACGTTGCGGATCCACTCGCCCTCGCCGACCTCGATGCCCGCCTTGACGGTCCGGCCCTCGTTGGCCGAGCCGCCGAAGAACCCGCCGGCCAGCGTCCCGCCGGCCGAGATCGAGTAGACGCCCGGCCGCAGGTAGTTGAGGTCGAACTCGCCGTTCTCGTCCGTGGTGCTCTCGACGTAGCGGCCGCCCATGAACGTGCCGTACGCCACGCCGCCGTCGGTGCCGAGCGTGATGCGGGCGTTGGCGACGGGGTCCCCGTCGACGCCGATGACGCGCCCGGTGATGCGGCCCACCGGGAGCTCGACGTCGATCCGGTGCTCCTCGACCTCGGGGATGGTCGCCGGGAACTCGATGGTGTCCTGCTCCATCGCCGAGTCGCCGATCACCTGCACCTGCATCAGGTAGTTGCCCGGCTTGTCGAGCTCCGCCTCGTAGCGTCCCTCCTTGTCCGTGGAGATGAACTTCAGCGCGCTGAAGCCCTCGGCGCCCTCGGGGAAGACGACGACCATGACGTCCGCCGGCTCGCCCGCGTGGGTCACCGTGCCGACCAGCTTGACGGGATCGGACGGCGGCGCACCGAGGACGAAAGTGGTCTCCTTGCCCTCTTCCACCTCGACGAAGGTGGTGCGCATGTTCTTGAGGAACTCGCCCATGTTCGGCTCCTCGCCGCCCATCATCTCGTCGACGTTGAAGTCCTCTCCCATCGACGTGATCTGCCACTTGCCGGGCTTGACGTTCTCGCGGCGGAACGTGCCGTCCGGCTCGGTCGTCCCGAAGGACGGCATGAAGCTCGGCGTGCTCTGGAGGAAGATCGTCGCGCCGGCGGCGGGTTCGCCCTCGGCGTTGAAGACCTCGCCGAGCAGGATGCCTCCGCGCCGGAGCCGCAGCTCCAGCCCGGTGACCTCGCCGCCCTTGTCGACCTCCACGGCGAGGGGCGCGCTCTCGACGAAGTCCGCGTGCTTCGCGATGAGCGAGATCGTGCCCTCCGACAGGCCGCCCAGGACGAAGGCTCCCTCTTCGTTGGTGCGCGCCTCGTCCACTTCGATCTTGCCCGACTGGGCGGCGATCGCCTCCATCATGTCCAGCTCGCGCGTGACCGTGGCCCCGGCGATCGGCGTGCCGTCGGGGTCGAGCACGACGCCCGCCGCGGTCGCCTCGTAGGCCATGACGATCTCGAGCGGCGCCTCGGCGTCGTCCGGCAGCTTGACCGGGACCCACTCGGAGTCGGCCAGCCCCTCGGCGGAGATGCGCAGCTTCCACTTGCCCTCGTAGAGGCCGAAGACCTCGAAGCTGCCCTCGGCGTCGTCGACGTCCTGCTCGCGCGAGTCGCCTCCCGCCCAGAACGCGAGCGAGTCGGCCTCGACCTGCACGTGGTACCTGGGGAGCGGCTGCCCCGCCGGGTCGAGCACCAATCCGCGCAGCACGGGGTCCGGCTGAAGGACGAGCTCCAGGTCGAGCGTGTCCGGCTTGACGCCCGACCGGCGCACGGACCAGCCCCGGTCGCCTTCGCCGTGAACCTCGACGGTCACCTGGAACGGCCCCTTGCCCAGGCCGGTGATCTCGAACCGACCCTCGTCGTCGGTCTCGTCTCTGCCGTCGGCGCCGCGCGCCGCGTTGAACGCCTGCATGCTGGCGAGGGCCGCCGGATCGAAGCCGAGATCGACCTCCTCGCCGGCGGCGGGCCGGCCGTCGGCGTAGCGGACGACGCCGGCGACGCTGCTTCCGGCCGGGAGCTCCAGCGACACGCCGTCCTTTTCCTGGCGATCGGCGAGCTCGATCGTCGCGGTGGTGGAGTCGAGGAAGCCCTTCTTGTGGGCGGAGAGGCGCACCTCGCCGGGCGGCACGTGCGCGAGCTCGAAGCGGCCGTTCTCGTCGGTCTCGGCGGTCGCCGCGCGGTCGCTCGTGAAGCCCATGAAGGTCTGCGTGCCCGCGCGAACCCGCGCTTCCGCGACCGGGGCGCCGTCCTCGCCCACGACCTCGCCGCGGATCGTGCCTCCCACGACCAGCTCGACCTCGACCTGCCGCTCGCGGCCTCCGTCGAGGGCGAGGTTGCCGACCATCGAGTTCGCGAGGTCGTCGGTCTCGATCTCCATCCGATAGGGAGGACTCGTGTCGACGGCGCGGAACTCGAAGCGGCCCTCCTCGTCGACGAAGGCGATGCGGTCGAACACCCACTCGCCCCCGATGTCGAACCAGGAGAACTGGCGCGGGTCGTACTCGAGCTCGACGTGGATGCCGCGCCACACCTCCGGCCGGTCCATGTCGTCGGGGATGCGGACCGTGCCCGTGACCCAGGCGCCGACCGTCGGCTGGAGGACCGCCGTCGGCGCGTCCGCCGCGAGGTCGACCTTCACCGCCTTGTCGGTGAAGAGGTAGCGCCCGCTGAGACCGACGAAGCCGCAGGCGAGGTCGCCGGGAAAGGTCAGCTCGAACGACCCGTCGGCGGCCACCGGCGCGACCGCGAGCAGGTCGCCGGCGAGCGGCTCGGGCGACGGCTCCTCCTCCTCTTCCTCCTCCCCGGGCGCTTCGGCGTCCGCGCCGGGCTCCTCGAAGGCCTCCTCCGGCGGCACCTCGATGGTCACGGCGAGCTTGTCGGAGTTGGCCCTGGGAAGCTCGTCGGTGCGGCCCGAGTCGAGCCGCTGGAGATCGTCGAGCACGCCCCAGCGACCGAAGGTGTGCTTGGGACTCAGGTCCTTCGACAGCGCGAAGGCGAAGAGCGTCGGATCGTCCGGCGCGCCGGCCGGGAGCTCGACGCGGCCGGCGACGCGCTTCTTTCCACGCTCAGCCCAGTGTCCGACCATCCGCTCTTCCACCGGCTCGGCCTCCACCGGGGCGCGCGTTTCGACCGCGGGCTCGGGCGGGGGCGCCGCCACTTCCTCGACGGGCGGCGGCTCGGCGGCGACGGCGACGAGGACCTCCGGCTCCGGCTCCGGCTCGGGCTCCTCGGCGACCGGAGGCGGCGGCAGGGCGACCTCGCCCGGCGCCTCTTCCTTCTCTCCCGTGAGAGTGATGACCGCGACGGACGCGCAGATCACGGCGCCCAGCAAGCAGAGGGCGAGAACAAGCTTCTTCATGGATGGGGGATGGGGGCGGGGAGGGGGGAAAGGTGGGAATACGGTGGCGTGAGAGCACTATTCGACCCCCCGCGTCCGCTAGAATCCCGCGCCCTTTTGCGGGGAGCTGGACCGTGGACGGCGAGCGAAGAGAGTGCGACTGGCGCGAGACCACCTGGCGTCCGGAGGTCGACCGGCGTCCGGAGCGCAAGGCGGCTTTCTCCACGAACTCCGGCATCGAGCTCGAACCGCTCTACGGCGACGCCCCCGACGGCGGCCTTCCCGGGCGCTACCCGTATACGCGCGGCATCCGGCCGACGATGTACCGCGGCCGGCTCTGGACCATGCGCCAGTACGCCGGCTTCGCGAGCGCGCGCGAGACGAACCGGCGGTTCAAGGTGCTGCTCGAATCCGGGCAGACCGGGCTCTCGATCGCCTTCGACCTGCCCACGCAGATCGGCTACGACTCCGACCACCCGCTGGCGCAGGCCGAGGTCGGCCGGGTGGGCGTTCCGGTCAACAGCCTCGCCGACATGGAGCGGCTCTTCGAGGACATCCCGCTCGGGGAGGTCTCCACCTCGATGACGATCAACGCCACCGCGGCGATCCTCCTCGCGATGTACGTGGCGCTGGCGCGGCGCCAGGGCGTCGAGCCGGACCGCGTGCGCGGCACCGTCCAGAACGACATCCTGAAGGAGTACGTCGCGCGCGGGAACTACCGCTTTCCGGCCGATCCCTCGCTGCGGCTGACCACCGACGTGATGGCCTTCTGCCGCGAGGAGGTGCCCGCCTGGAACACCGTCTCGATCTCGGGCTACCACGTCCGGGAGGCCGGCTCGACCGCGGTCCAGGAGCTCGCCTTCACGCTCTCCCACGGGCGCGCGTACGCCCGCGCCGCGGTCGACGCGGGGCTCGCCGTCGACGACTTCGCGCCGCGGCTTTCCTTCTTCTTCAACGCGCACAACCACCTCTTCGAGGAGGTGGCCAAGTTCCGCGCCGCCCGCCGGATGTGGGCGCGCATCATGCGCGAGGAGTTCGGGGCCGAGAACCCGAAGAGCTGGATGATGCGCTTCCACACCCAGACCGCCGGCTCGATGCTGACGAGCCAGCAGCCGGACAACAACGTCGTGCGCGTCGCGCTCCAGGCGCTCGCGGCGGTCCTCGGCGGGACGCAGTCGCTGCACACGAACTCGCGCGACGAGGCCCTGTCGCTCCCGAGCGAGGAGTCCGCGCGCCTGGCGCTGCGCACGCAGCAGGTGATCGCCGAGGAGAGCGGCGTGGCCGACGTGATCGACCCGCTCGGCGGCGCGCCGTACGTCGAGTCCCTCACCGATCGCGTCGAGGCCGACGCGCTCGCGCTGATGGCGAAGATCGACGCCCTCGGCGGGCCGGTGAAGGCGATCGAGGCCGGCTTCCCGCAGCGCGAGATCCACCGCAGCGCGGTCGAGTGGCAGCGCAAGGTCGAGCGCGGCGAGGAAACGGTCGTCGGCGTGAACCGCTACCGCGTCGAGGAGTCCGCGCCGTCGATCTTCCGGCCCGACGAGGGCGCGCGCGAGGAGGTCCTCGCGGACCTTTCGATCGTGAGGGCCG
Organism: Planctomycetota bacterium; assembly: GCA_028278425.1. GTDB lineage: Bacteria > Planctomycetota > UBA1135 > UBA1135 > JANQEJ01. The sequence continues at coordinate 15,825 of JANQEJ010000105.1, forward strand.
AGCGCGACGCCGCCGCGGTCGAAGGCGCGCTCCGCGCGGTCGGCGAGGCCGCGCGCGGATCCGACAACCTGGTGCGCCCGATCCTGGCGGCGGTCGAGGCCTACGCGACGACCGGCGAGATCTGCGCGACGCTCGAGGCCGAGTTCGGCACGTACAAGGCCCCGGAGGTGCTCTAGTGGATCCCGCCATCCGCGCGGTCGTGCGCGACCTCCACCACGTCGCCATCGTCGTGCCGGCGATCGCCGAGGCGCGCAAGACGTACGTCGAGGCGCTCGGCCTGACCGAGGGCGAGGTCGAGCACGTCGCGGACCAGAAGGTGAACGTGCTGGTCTGCCACGCCGGGGACCAGCGCATCGAGCTGGTCGAGCCGGCGGCGGAGGATTCCCCCGTGACGAAGTTCCTCGCGAAGCGAGGCGGAGGTTTGCACCATCTGGCCTGGCGGGTGGACGACCTCGAGGACGCGCTCGCGCGCCTCAAGGACGCCGGCCTGCGCCTGATCGACGAGGCGCCGCGACCCGGCGCGCACGGGACGCGGATCGCGTTCGTTCACCCCAAGGCGACGGGCGGCGTCCTGACCGAGCTCGTCGAGGATCCGAGAGAAACCCCATGACGCGACCCACGCCGCTCGAACGCCTGCACGAAATGCGCGAAGCCTCGCTCGTGGGCGGGGGCGAGGAGCGGATCGCCGCCCAGCACAGGAAGGGCAAGCTGACCGCGCGCGAGCGGATCGACCTGCTCGTCGACGAGGGCTCGTTCGTCGAGATCGACCGCTTCGTCGTCCACCGCTGCCGCGACTTCGGGATGGAGGAGCAGCAGATCCTCGGCGACGGCGTGGTAACGGGGCACGCGCTGATCGAGGGCCGGCCGGTCTACCTCTACAGCCAGGACTTCACCGTCTTCGGCGGATCGCTCTCGGAGACGCACGCGGAGAAGATCTGCAAGATCATGGACATGGCGCTGAAGGTCGGCGTCCCGGTGATCGGGCTGAACGACTCCGGCGGCGCGCGCATCCAGGAGGGCGTCAAGAGCCTCGGCGGCTACGCGGAGATCTTCTGGCGCAACACGCAGGCCTCGGGCGTCGTGCCGCAGATCTCGGCGGTGATGGGCCCGTGCGCGGGCGGCGCCGTGTACAGCCCCGCGATCACCGACTTCATCTGCATGGTCGAGGGCACCTCGTACATGCACATCACCGGGCCCGACGTCGTCAAGGCGGTCACGCACGAGGAGGTGACCTCCGAGGAGCTCGGCGGCGCCGAGGTGCACGCCACGAAGTCGGGCGTCGCGAGCTTCACGTCGCCGGACGACCGCGCCTGCCTCGCCCTGATCCGGCGGCTGACGACGTACCTGCCGCTGAACAACGCGGAGGCGCCGCCCTTCGTGGCGAGCGACGATCCGCCGGACCGCGAGGAGCCCGAGCTGGACGAGCTCGTCCCCGAGGACTCGACGAAGCCCTACGACATGCACCGGGTGATCCAGCTCGTCGTCGACCAGGGCTCGTTCCTCGAGGTCCACGAGGGCTTCGCGAAGAACATCCTCGTCGGCTTCGCGCGCCTGGGAGGAAACGTCGTCGGCATCATCGCCAACCAGCCGGCGGTGCTCGCCGGCTGTCTCGACATCGACGCGTCGATCAAGGGCGCGCGCTTCATCCGCTTCTGCGACGCCTTCAACGTGCCGATCGTCACGTTCGAGGACGTGCCCGGCTTCCTCCCCGGTACCGAGCAGGAGTACGGCGCCATCATCCTGCACGGGGCGAAGCTCCTTTACGCCTACTCCGAGGCGACGGTGCCGAAGCTCACGGTGATCACGCGCAAGGCCTACGGCGGCGCGTACGACGTCATGTCGTCGAAGCACGTCCGCGGCGACCTGAACCTCGCCTGGCCCGGCGCGATGATCGCGGTGATGGGCGCCGCCGGCGCGGCGCGCATCATCCACCGCCGCGAGATCCAGGCCGCCGACGACCCGGCCGCGGTCGAGGCCGAGAAGACCGCCGAGTACGAGGAGACGTTCAACAACCCTTACATGGCCGCCGCGCGCGGCTACGTCGACGACGTGATCGAGGCGCGCACGACCCGCGCGCAGCTCATCCGCGGCCTCGAGCTTCTGAAGGGCAAGGTCGAGCAGCGCCCGACGCGCAAGCACGGCAACATCCCCCTATAGATGTTCCGCCGCATCCTCATCGCGAACCGCGGCGAGATCGCGCTGCGGGTGATGCGCACGGCGCGCGAGATGGGCGTCGAGTGCGTCGCGGTCTACTCCGACTTCGACAAGCGCGCGCTGCACACGCGCTTCGCCGACGTGGCGGTCGGTCTCGGGGGCTCGCTGCCGGCGGAGTCCTACCTCGACATGGACAAGATCCTCGGCGCGGCCGAGCGCACCGGCGCGGAGGCGATCCACCCCGGCTACGGCTTCCTCGCGGAGAACGCCGAGTTCGCAAAGCGGGTGCAGGCGGCCGGGCTCGCGTGGATCGGCCCGCCCGCGGACGCGATCGCCGCGATGGGGGACAAGATCACGAGCCGCCGGATCATGACCGACGCCGGCGTGCCGGTCGTCCCCGGGCTGACCGACCCTGTCGACGACGGCGCCGCGGCGGTCGAGGCGGCCGAGGGCGTCGGCTACCCGATCGCGCTCAAGGCGGCGGCCGGCGGCGGCGGGAAGGGCATCCGCATCGTGCGCGAGCCGGCGGAGATGGACGGGGCGTTTCGCACGGCCTCGGGCGAGGCGAAGACGGCCTTCGGCGACGGGCGGATCTACCTCGAGCGCTACCTCGACAAGCCGCGGCACATCGAGATCCAGGTGCTCTTCGACGCCCACGGGAACGGCGTGCACATGGGCGAGCGCGAGTGCTCGATCCAGCGCCGCCACCAGAAGCTGATCGAGGAGTGCCCCTCGCCGATCATCACCGCGGACGTGCGCGCAGCGATGGGCGAGACGGCGCTGGCCGCCGGGCGTGCGGTGAAGTACGAGGGCGCGGGGACCGTCGAGTTCCTCTGGTCCGGCGGCGAGTACTTCTTCCTCGAGATGAACACGCGCCTCCAGGTCGAGCACCCGGTGACCGAGATGGTCACCGGCATCGACCTCGTGCGCGAGCAGCTCCGCGTCGCCGCCGGCGAGAAGCTCCACTACGGCCAGGACCACGTCGGCTTCCACGGCCACGCGATCGAGGTGCGCGTCAACGCCGAGGACCCGGTGAGCGGCTTCCTCCCGTCCACCGGCACGATCCAGAACCTGCGCATCCCGGGCGGGCCCTGGGTGCGGGTGGACTCGTGCCTCTACCGCGGGATGGAGGTCGGCCTGAACTACGACCCGATGCTCGCCAAGGTGATCGTGTGGGCCCACGACCGCGCCGGCGCGATCGCGCGCATGCGGCGCACGCTCAAGGAGCTCAACGTGGGCGGCGTGCGCACCGGCGTGCCGGCGGCGCTGGCCGTGCTCGAGGACGGGCGCTTCCAGGGCGGCGACTTCGACACGAGCCTGCTCGAATCCCTCGACCTCGCCGCGCACCCGGGCGAGGAGGTCAAGGCGGCGGCGATCGCCGCGGCGATCCACCGCTGGACCGCCGCGCGGCGGCGGGCCGTCTCCGGCGGGGCGGCGGGGCGCGCACCCTGGGTCCGCCGCGGGCGCGCCGCGAAGTCCGACTTCTCCGGGGGCGACGCGTGAAGTACTTCGTCAGCGTCAACGGCGAGGAGCACGTCGTCGAGCTCTCCGAGCGCCTCGGGCGCGTCGAGGTGCGCTACGACGGCGACCCGACGCCGGTCGTGTGCGAGGAGGTCGACCGCCTAGGCCAGGTCGCGCTGTTCCTGGGCGACCGCTCCTACGCGATCTCCATCGAAGGCGGCGCCGAGGAGTGCTCGGTCACGGTCGCCGGACACCTCTACCAGGTGCGGCTCGAGGACGAGCGCGAGCGCGCCGCGCACGCCGCGGAGCGCGAGCGGCAGAAGAAGGGCGGCGACGTCAAGAGCGTCATGCCCGGCGTCGTCGTCCAGGTATTGGTGAAGGAGGGCGACGCGGTGAACGCCGGCCAGCCGCTCCTGATCCTCGAGGCGATGAAGATGCAAAACGAGATCGAAGCCCCGACCGATGGCGTCGTGAAGCGGGTCTTCGTCTCCCAGGGCGATGCGGTCGCGAGCGGCGCCAAGCTCGTCGCGCTGAAGGGCGATTAGCCTCCGGGCGGCTCCCGCGAACGGCGCGGGGCTGCTACCCTCCTGGGATGAAGCTTGCGTGCCTACGTCGCCTTGCGGCCCTCTTCGGGGCCTTGCTCGTCCTTGCGTTCCCGGTCCACGCGACCTGGTCCATCGTCGTCGTCAACACGAAGACCGGCGAGGTGTCCATCGCGGGCGCCACGTGCCTCGAGAACTTCGACCTGAAGCGCTGGCTGCCCGTGATGCGCGTCGGCGTGGGCGGCGGCGTCGCGCAGGGGCTGATCGACACCGGCGCGCCGCACCGGATCATCATCTGGAACGGCCTGATCGCGGGCGATTCGCCCGGGGAGATCGTCGACACCCTGATCTCGCAGGGCTCCGGCGTGGTCAACCGGCAGTTCGGCGTCGTCAACTTCAAGGGCGCGCCGGCGACCCTGAGCGGCTCGGGGCTCGGCGTCGCCTTCCACGGCGTCACCGGCACCGTCGGCGACCTGCGCTACGCGATCCAGGGCAACGTGATCACCGGCCGCGAGGTCGTCGAGGCGGCCGAGCACGCGCTGATCTACACGCCCGGCGACCTCTCGCAGAAGATCATGGCCGGGATGGAGGCCGCGCGCGCGCTCGGCGGGGACGGGCGCTGCTCCTGCACGACCGGCGGGCCGATCTCGTGCGGCGTGCCGCCGCCCGGTTTCGTCAAGTCGGCGCACGTGGCGTTCCTCGTGCACTCGCGCATCGGCGACACCGACGGCAACTGCATCCACGCGACCGGGTGCGCGAGCGGGAGCTACTACATCGCGCTCAACGTCATCGGGGACGAGAACGACATCGATCCGGTCAAGCAGCTCCAGATGGACTACGACGCCTGGCGCGCCGGGATCGTCGGGCACCCCGACCACCTCCTGTCGACGGTCCACGCCGGCGCGACGGCGCTCGTCGCCGACGGCGTGACCTCGACCGACGTCACGGTGCGTCTCGTCGACGTCGACCGCAACCCGATCACGAGCGGCGGCGCGACCGTCCCGGTCGCGCCCGTCGACGGCGGGACCCCCTTCGCGACGCCGGGTCCGGTGACGGACCACGGCGACGGCAGCTACACCTTCCCGCTGACCGCGGGGCTCGCCGCGGGGGACGACGCCTTCGTCATCCAGGTCGACGACGGGACCGTGGCGGTGACGCTCTACCCGTACCTGCGGCTCGCGGTCGACCCGCTGGCGCCGCTCCACGTCGGCGTGAGCCAGGTTTCGGCCGGCGCGGGCGCCGACGTGCCGTTCGTGCTCAACCTCGGCGCCGGGGCGGCGGGCGACCCCTACCTGCTCCTCGGGAGCGTCTCCGGCACGAGCCCCGGCATCGACCTCGGCGGCGGCCTCATCCTGCCGCTGAACGAGGACGGGTTCCTGCACGGCACGCTGGCCCTGGCCGGAACCGCGGTGCTGCCCGGCTCGATCGGTACACTGGACGCCTCGGGCCGCGCCGAGGCCTCCTTCCTCGTGCCCGCGGACCCGCTCCTCCCCCTCGTCGGCCTGCGCGTGGACTGGGCTGCCGTCGACTACGTCGGCCCGCTCTCGGTCACGAACACCGTCGGCTTCCAAGTCGGTCCCTGACAGCTCCCCCTCCCCCAAAGGCGGTTACAGTTAAGCCGCCGGCTCAACCCTCAGCTCCAAGAGAACCTCAACCGTGAACAGATACGCTCCCTCCGTATTCGTCGGCGCCCTCCTCGCCGCGACCGCCTCGGCCCAGGTCACCCACACCGTCGACGTCGGCGACGCCGTCGGCGGCTTCGTCTACTCGCCCGCTGACATCGTCATCAACGTCGGTGACACCGTGGACTGGGTCTGGGTGTCCGGCTTTCACGACGTCGAGAGCGGCAACGGCGGAGCCCCGGACGGGATCTTCGACTCGGGCGATCCCGAGCTGCCTCCGGCCACGTTCAGCGTGACCTTCGACCAGGCCTTCCTCGACGCCAACCCGGTCCCGGGGAACGTCTACAACTACTACTGCTCCATCCACGTGTCGTTCCTGATGTTCGGGAGCGTCACGGTGAACATCCCGCCGTCGGTCACGTCTTACGGTTGTCAGAACCCGGCCGGAAGCCTGATCGACCTCGCCGGTGCTCCGACCCTCGGGAACAACTGGACCGTCGGCGTCGACAACCCGGTGCCCGGCGGACAGCCGGGAGGTAGCCTCGCGTTCCTTTCGGTGTCCGTGCTGCCGGCGCCCTTCTTCCCCTGCGGGCTTCCGCTCCCCGGGTTCAACATGGATCCGCTCCAGCCGACCGGCGAGCTTCTGATCAACCTGAACCCGCCCGATCCGGTGCTGCCGCTCGGTCCGCTGCCGTGGGCCGGGACCGGGACGCCGACGCAGTTCCTTCTGCCGATCCCGCCGAACCCGGCGCTCTTGGGCCTCGACCTGCACACCCAGGGGTTGATCTTCGATCCCACCTTCGCGAACACCTTCGGCGCCTCCGAAGGGTTCAAGTTCAAGATCGGGAGCTGACCGGACCCAAACCGGCGCGAGCGGCCCGCCGCCGCGCCGGCCCTCGCGGGTAGACTGCGAGCCATGCCCGACGCGCTCGACACGCTTCAGGACTGGATCGACGTCAACTCGGTGACCGGGGGCGAGGCCGACTACGGCGACCTCCTGGTGCGCGCGCTCGAGGCGGAGGGCTTCGCGGCGGAGCGCCAGGAGCTTGCGCCGGGCCGCTTCAACGTGCTCGCCCGGGCGGGCACGCCCGAGGTCGTGTTCTGCACGCACCTCGACACCGTCCCGCCGTGGTTCGGGCCGAGCCGCCGGGGAAACGTCGTCTTCGGACGCGGCGCGTGCGACGCGAAGGGGCCGGCCCTGGCGATGATCCACGCGGCCCGCGAGCTCGTGTCGTCGGGGGAGAAGCGCATCGGCTTCCTCTTCACCGTCGGCGAGGAGACCGACGGCGCCGGCGCCTCGCTCGCGAACGAGCGGATCGCGGCCCCCTGGAGCCCGCGCTACACGATCGTCGGCGAGCCGACCGACAACACCTTCGTGCGCGGCCACAAGGGCGTCTACAAGTGCCGCCTGAAGGCGCACGGTGTCGCCGGCCACAGCTCCCAGGACGTCGGCCCGTCGGCGATCCACGAGCTGGTCGGCGCGATGCACCGCATGCTGGCTGAGTCGTGGGGCGAGAGCGAGCTCTTCGGCCGCGGCACGATCAACGTGGGCGGCATCTCCGGCGGCCTGGCGGCCAACGTCGTCGCCCCCGAGGCGGAGGCGGACCTGCTCCTGCGCATCGTCGACGACCCGGAGGCCGTCACGGAGCGGCTGAAGGCGCACCTCGGCGACAACGTCGAGCTCCTCCCCGGCAAGAACTACGGCCCGGTCGAGTTCGTCGTCCCCGAGGGCCGCGAGTCCGTCGCGGTCGCCTTCGGCACCGACGCGCCGTTCCTCGGGCGGTGGGGGAAGCCGCTGCTCTACGGCCCGGGGAGCATCCTCGACGCGCACACCGCCGACGAGAAGCTCACAGCCGAGTCCTTCGAGCAGGCGGTCGCCGACTACGCGAGCACCGCGCGCGAGCTCCTCGCGCGGGGGGACTGATGCTCTCGGGCGAGGCCCTGCTCGACGCCCTCGAGTCCGGCGCGACGCGCGTGGCCGAGCGCGCTGACGACGGCGACTGGCGCGTCAACGGCTGGGTCAAGGAGGCGATCCTCGACCTCTTCCGCTCCGCGCCGGTCGTCGACCACGGCGGCGGCTTCGTCGACAAGGAGGTGTTCCCCGCCCGCCGCTTCGCGCCGGAGGACGGAGTGCGGCTCGTCCCCGGCGGCTCCTCCGTCCGCCGCGGCGCGCACGTCGGCGCGGGCTGCGTCCTGATGCCGCCCTGCTACGTCAACGTCGGCGCCTTCGTCGGCGCCGGGACGATGGTGGACAGCCACGCTCTCGTCGGCTCGTGCGCGCAGATCGGCGAGCGCGTCCACGTGTCCGCGGGCGTGCAGATCGGCGGCGTGCTCGAGCCGATCGGCCTGCGCCCGGTCATCGTCGAGGACGACGTGCTCCTCGGCGGGCAGTCGGGCGTCTACGAGGGCGTGCTCGTCCGCCGCGGAGCCGTGATCGCGGCGGGGGTCACGCTCGCCGCCACGACGCCGGTCTACGACGTCGTGCACGCGCGCGAGCTCCGCGGCGACCGCGACGCGCCGCTCGAGATTCCGGAGAACGCCGTGGTCGTCCCCGGAACGCGGCCCGCGAAGGGCGACTACGCGAGCGCGATGGGGGTCGGCGTCGCCTGCGCGCTGATCGTCAAGTACCGCGACGAGGGCACGGACCGGGCGACCGCGCTCGAGGACGCGCTGCGCTAGGCTGGCTAGCTCTCTCGCTCGCGGGGCGGCCAGGCGCCGACGCCGGTCGTCGTTCCGCCGGGTCCTCCGGCCTTCGATTGCTCCTTGAGGACCCGGTCTCCCAGGGCCGACACGTCGGCAGGCTCGGGCGTCAGGCGGCCCGTGTGCTGCTTCCCTCTCCGTTGGACGGAGCGAGGCGAACGCGCAGCTCTTTCTTGGCGAGCAGATCCAGGTCTTTGTAGTTCTTCAGCCGTACCAGGGAGCTATTCGTCAGCTCATGACCTCGGGCGACGATGAGCTGGCCGTCCTTGGATCGGACGTTCTCTTCGAGGACCATTCCAGCCTGAGCCTGTCGAAGCGGCACCAAGCGAACGGCCGAATCCGTCGCGACGACTTGGGCGCTGGCGAGGGCGTCGAGGACCTTTGGGTGGTGCTTCCTACCGTCCTTGCGCAACGCATCGAGCGCTTGCTTGTGCGTAGCACCAAGAGATAGCAGTTCCTCGAAGTCGAGAGCAGCGGCGAGAATCCGCCCGCCAAGCTCCACACTGGCGTTGGCATCCCTTGGACGCCCTGCCTGCCGTTGGCCCTGATGGTAGACGATCTGGGCCACCGTATGCAGGCGAGGGATCTTGCGGAGAAGGTCCCTCGCAATCTCTGGGTGACGGTCCATCATCGCCGCCTGCTCGGGTGTAAGCGAATCACCATCCGCCAGTCTTTCGAAGAGGTCGTTGGGGATGGCTACACACCCGATCTGGGAAAGAAGAGCAGCGGTTTCGTACTGCCAGCGATCGGGCAGCTTCAGCGCTGTCACGATGTGGCGGACGTAGTTGCGGATCCGAGTCGCCCTGCCAAACGCCGGTGGATTGGCCAGCGCCAAGACGTCCGCAAGGACCTCGATGCTTCCCTTGACGGTATGCTCCAGAAGAACGCGCTCAGCATGCCGTAGGCGATGCTGCTCGAGCGCAGCATCGAGACAGGAGCGGAAGATCTCCGCGTCACAGGGCTTCGTGAGAAACCGGAAGATGGCGCCCTTGTTGACGGCCTCTATTGCGGTGTGCAGCTCTGCCTGACCCGTCAGCATGACGCGCACCATTTCCGGAGCGAGCGCACGAGCCTCCTTGAGGAAAGTGACACCGTCCATCCTCGGCATATGGTAGTCGGACACAACCACAGCGAAGGAGCCGTCCTCGGCGAGCTTCTTCAGTCCTTCCCCGGGGCCACAGGCTTCGACGAGCTCGAAGTGTTTGCGATGCTGCCTGGATAGAGCCTCGAGAAGATCCGGATCGTCGTCCACGAGCAAGATACGTTCGGTAGGTGTCGTCATGGCTTTCCGGCCGCAGTGGGCACTGTGTTCCTCAATCGTCAGGTGGCAGTCATGTCCCACTCGCGGCGTTGTCGACGCAACATTCGCTGGAGTCCTCCAAGGATGTCGGGCTGATCGTCCACGAAGAGAATGCGCTTCATGAGAGTGACTGCTCCGGAGAGGAAGCTTGGACGTCCTCGTTCAACAAGGTTCGAATTGCCTGAAACAGGTCATCCGCCGTGAATGGCTTCGCCAGCACCTTGTGGGCACCAAAGGAGCGCGCAACGTCAAGCACGTCCAAGCTCATCTTCCGACTGCCTCCGGAGATGGCGATGACCTTGATTTCAGGATGGTCCCGACGCACTTCCATAATGACCTCAAGACCCTCCCTTTCGGGCATCAGGATGTCGGTGATGACGAGCTCGAAGGGTCTCTCTTGCAGGAGCGACAAGGCTTCTGCGCCGTTCAGAGCGGTCGTGAGGTGCCAGGTGTGTCGATGAGGTCGGAAATTCCGCTCAAGGGCATCGAGCAGGTCGGCGTCATCGTCCACCAAGAGGATCTTCTTCACTACGCGGCCTCCGTGCGATCAGGGGCGGCCTCCAGCGGAAGGCGGATGATGAAGGTGGTCCCTTTCCCCACCTCGGTCTCAACGTCTATCGAGCCGCCATGACCCTCTGTGATCACGGTGTGGACGATGGCGAGGCCTTGACCCGTACCCTTACCTACCTCCTTGGTGGTGAAGAAGGGGTCGAAGATCTTGCTGTGAATTGCCTCGGGGATGCCACCGCCCGTATCGGCGATCCGGATTTCCGCCTCCCCTCCCACCTGGCTCGTGGTGATCGTGATCTTGCCCCTTCCCTGAGAACCGTCGCCTACCACGTCGGCAATGGCATGAGCTGCGTTCACGATCAGATTCAAGATGACCTGGTTCAAATCACCAAGGAGGCAGGGGACGGGCGGCAACGAGTCGTCGAGATGGAGCTCAAGGTCGGCTACGTACCTCCACTCGTTGCGGGCGACGGTAGTCGTGCTCTCGATCGCCCGATTGATGTTTGCCTGTTCCTTCTCAGAGGATCCGGGATGAGAGAACTGCTTCATCGCCTTGACGATCTTGGAGATCCGTTTCAGGCCATGGAGAGAGCTCTCCAAGGCTCGGGGGACCTGCGCCAGCAAGTAGTCGACGTCGGCCTGGTCGAGCGCTTCGCGAATTGTGGAGATAAGCTGGTCCGCGCTGGGAGGTGGCGAGTCGGCGCTCGAAAGCCCTCTCAGAGTCTCGATGAGGGCCACGACGTCTGAGAAGGTCTCTTGAAGGAATCGCGTGTTGTCGCCGACGAACTGGGTCGGTGTGTTGATCTCATGGGCGACCCCGGCCGCGAGTTGGCCGACGGCTTCCAGCTTCTGCGCTCGCAGAAGCGCAGCCTGGGACTTCTCCAGCTCCCGCACGGCTCGGTGAAGGTCCAAGTGGGCGCAGACCCGAGCCCTGACTTCTCGCATGTGGAAAGGCTTCGTGATGTAGTCAGAGCCTCCCACGGAGAATGCGCGCTCGATGTGGGCCGGGTTCGTCTTTGCGGTGATGAAGATCACCGGAGTGTCGGAGGTCGACACCTCGGACTTCAGGTGCTCGCAGACGGAGAAACCGTCCTCTCCTGGCATCGCCACGTCGAGCAGGACAAGGTCAGGCTCGTGTTGCCGGGCCAGATGCTCGGCCTCTGACCCGTTCGTGGCCTCAAGCGTCTCGTAGCCTGTCTTCGCCAGAGCTTCCGCGAGAATGCCGCGGATGGTGGCATCGTCGTCGACTACGAGTATCCGGGCGGAAGGGCTCATTGCTGAGTGTCTCCGAGGTTGATGTTCGTTGCAGCCTGGCGCAGACGCTGAAGATGCCCGTCGAGCTCGTTCAGGCTCCTCGGCGCCGCCTGGAGGTTGCCCTGCTCACCCATGGCTTCGAGTCGTTCTGCAGCACGGCGAAGCGGTTCTGCACAGATGCCGGCGGCTCCACCCTTGAGGCTGTGAGCAACGAGCTCCAACGCTTCGGCATCGGATTGAGCCACGGCGCTTTCCAGTTCGTCGAGCAGTGTGGGAGCGGTGCAAAGGAAAGCCTGGATGGCGCGGTCGAGCAGTCCGTAGTCGCCTTCCAATCGCAGGAGGGCCTCCTCGAGGTTGAGCGGTTCGTCTTTGGCGATGGCGGTTCCCCGGGCAGTCGTGCTCGGCCCCGCTTCCTCGCGTGCCCCGCTGGTGGGCGTCCACTTCTCGATCATCGCGCGCACCTCCGCCAACCGAATGGGTTTCGCGAGATAGTCGTCCATGCCGGTCTCGAGGCAGCGCGCACGATCGGACTTCAGAGCATTCGCGGTCATTGCCACGATCGGTGTGCGCCCCGGCGCCCCCTGCTCCGACGCGCGGATCCTCCGCGTGGCCTCCAGACCGTCCATGACGGGCATGCGTACGTCCATGAAGATGACGTCGAACTGCTCCTTCGCCGCGACGTCCACGGCCATGCGGCCATTCTCGGCGACGACGACTTCACAACCTGCCTTCTCGAGGATTCCGAGGGCCAGTTGCGTGTTTACTTCGTTGTCTTCGACGAGCAGGACCCGGGCGTGGATCGTCTGATGCTCTGGAACAGGGTTGAGGTTGGCGGGCTCGGGGGGCGAGGTCGTCCACAGTTCCGCCAGCCGTTCGAGCAGTACCTTCTTGCGGACGGGTTTGCTGACGTAGGCGCTAGAGCTCAGCCCTTCGGCTCCCAGCGGCGCCAGAATCAGGAAGGCGGGATCTCCATAGGCCTCGGGGTCGTCGCGCACGGTGCGTTCGACCTCGTACCCATCCATTTCGGGCATCAGTGCGTCCAGGAGAAGCAGTTGGAAGGTTTCGCCTCGGTCGTGCGCGTCCTGGAGCTTCTTGAGCGCCTGTGCACCGCCGTGAGCGGCCTCCGCGTCGCATCCCCAGCGGCGGAGCTGGTTGAGGAGAATCCGGCGGGTGGTCGGGTTGTCGTCCACGACCAAGACGCGCTTGTCACGGATGCCCGGCGAGCCGTGGAACGAGACGTGCGGTGCTTCCGATTGGCTTTGCGTTCGGTCCTTTGGGTGGGCGAAGGTCGCCGTGAAAGTGAACGTGCTGGCGACGTTGGGCTCGCTCTCCACCTGGATTCGACCGTCCATCAGCTCCACGAGCTGCTTGCTGATCGCCAAGCCCAGCCCGCTGCCGCCGAACTGCCGTGTCGTGTCCTCGTCGGCCTGCACGAAGCTCTCGAAGATCTTCCCCTGACGGTCCTCGGGGATTCCGATTCCGGTGTCGCGAACACAGAAAGCGAGCGTCACCGCATCCTCGGACCGCTCCCGCAGCTCGACCGTCAACTCGACCTCGCCCTGCTCGGT
>JANQEJ010000268.1 GCA_028278425.1 Planctomycetota bacterium
TGACCCTCCCCCGATTCGGTGGACACCGGACTTATGGTGACAAGTCGATCGGCGCGCGAAGCGCGAACCGATGTTGGGGGGAGCCGCGCGGAGCTGAGCCTTGCGAAGCTCGAGCGTAGCGCGGCGGTCCGGGGGCGAAGCCCCCGGGAGGGGGGATTCCAAAGGGGGGAGACTCATAACTCGTTGAGTCATGCGCTCGTCCAGGCGGCGGCCTCGTCGACCTCGGCCGGCGTCCGGTAACCCAGCGAAGAGTGCAGCCGCTGGCGGTTGTAGAAGACCTCGACGTACTCGTGGATCGCGGCGCGGGCCTGGGCGAGATCGAGCCAACGCTCTTGATGGACCAGCTCCTGCTTCAGCGTCCCGAAGAAGCTCTCGACGACGGCGTTGTCGTAGCAGTCGCCACGCCGGCTCATGCTCACCGCGATCTCCTGCGCCGCCAGCTTCCTGCGGTAGCCCGCGCTGGCGTACTGGCTGCCGCGGTCGGAGTGATGCAGCAGGTCCGGGGAGGGCTTGCGCTTGTTGAGCGCGGAGACGAGCGCGCTCTCGGCGAGCTCGGTGCGCATGTGGTCGGCGAGAGCCCACCCGACGACGAGCCGAGAGTGCAGGTCCAGGATCACCGCGAGGTAGCCCCAGCCAACCGCCGTTTGCACGTAGGTGATGTCGCTGGCCCACACGCGGTCGGGCGCATCGACGCGAAAGCGACGATCCAGCACGTTCGGGGCAACGGGCAGCGAGTGGCTCGAATCCGTCGTTCGCCGGAAACGCCGACGGACGCGACCTCGAAGGCCCTGGCGTCTCATCAGCCGTTCGATCCGCTTGCGGCCCACACGCACTCCCTGCCGCCGCAGGTCGCGATGTACTCGCGGGCTGCCGTACGTACCTCGGCTCGCTGCGTGGCTCGCGCGGATGCGCCGACTCAGATCGTCGTCGGACTCTGCACGAGCACTGCGATCTCGTCGCTGCCAGGCGTACAGCCCGCTGCGCGACACGCCCAGGACTCGGCACATCAACGCGACCGGGTAGTGGGCCTTCTCCGCCATGATCAGCTCGAAGGCGGATCCAGGTCCTTGGCGAAGAAGGCCGCGGCCTTTTTTGCGAAGTCACGCTCCATCTCCAGGATACGCACCCGGCGACGGAGCCGACGGAGCTCCTGCAGCTCTTCGCTCGTCAACGCTCCTTCCGGGCCTTTGCCCTCGTCGATGTCGGCCTGCTTCACCCACTTTCGCAGGCTCGTCTCCGTCACGTCGAGCTCCCGGGCAACCTTCGCCACGTTCCCCACCTCTCGGGCAAGCCGAACCGCGTCCGCCTTTTCCTCAGGGGTGTACTTACGTCGTTTTCGTTGCGGCATGTGAACATCCTGGCGCACCGCGCCTACTTGGGTGTTCACGAAACCGGGGGAAGGTCACTCTTCACCTGTCCGACCGCGGCGAGGCTGCCACCGACCGCACCAAAGCGGTCCGGCGAGACGAGGCAAAGCCGCTCCTCAGAAACGACGGCGGCCAGATCGTCAAAGACGGTACGAGCGGTTCGGCAAACCGCAACCTGCGCCTGCTCCCCTACTTCTCGGCCTTCTCCCCCACCGTCCCGAGGAGCTCTTCGACGTCCGCCCCCTCGAAGATCGCCCGCAGCTTGCCGCGGAGCTCTTCCGCGCGCTCCGAGGTGAACTCGAAGACGTAGACCAGGAGCTCCTCCGTCCTCCGCGGGCGGCGCATCACCATCGCCTCGCCGTCCTTTTTCTTGGCGGTGCGGACGAGCTTGACCTTCTTCTTGCGCATCAGGAGCAGGCAGAGGAGGTACCGGAGCTCCCGCAGCTCCTTCTCTTTGCGGCCCTCAAGGGCGAGGAAGAGCCCCTCGATCGCCTCGAAATCGACCGCCAGGGCCTTCTTTCCGACGCGGAACCGGCCGCGCCAGAAGATGAGGTCCTCGCCGCCTTCCTCCCTGCGCGCCTGAAAGCACGCCGGGCAGTTGTCCTCGCGCGAGAGTTGTTCCTCCGTCACGCGCAACACCGAGTAATGCGGCTCGTCCGCCTCGAACGAGCGCTCGCACCGTGTGCACGCGTCCTCCTTGCGCGAGAGCTTCCAGTCCGCCATCGGCTCAGTATGGCCCGCCCGCGGGGGGATCCAGAAGCTCCTTCCGGTGATCCCGCCAGAAGTCGCGCCATTCGCGCGACTTCTTCCACGCCTTCTCGCCGGTCAGCTTGCGCAGGGCGTCCTGCGCCGCCTCGTGGCCGCGCGGATCGTCGCGGCGTTCCGTGCGCTCGAGGAAGTTGATCAGCGCCGGCACCGACTCCGGGTCCCCCAGCGCGCCGAGCGCTGCGGCGGACTCGCGCGCGACCGCGGAGTCGTCGTCGGCGAGCCCGGGTTGAAGGCCCTCGCGCGCGACCTCGGTCGTGCGGTGCGCGGATCCGCGGCTCCCCAGGGAGCGCGCGACCTGCGCGCGCACGAGCCACTCCGCGTCGTCGGTCAGCGCGACCGCGAGCCGCCGCTGCACGTCGTCCTCGCCGGCGCCGGCGTGCGGGAGTCTGCCGAGGAGCTCCGCCGCGGCGCGGCGAGCACGCGCGTCGCCCTGCTCGAGCACCTCGAGCACCGGGAGCACCGCGGGCGACCCGATCCGCGCGAGCACGTCGCTCGCCACGACGGGGACGATGCCGTCCTTCGCCGAGAGCAGGTCGACCAGGATCGGCGTCGCCGGCTCGCCGAAGTGCACGAGCTCATCGCGCGCGCGCTCGAAGGGACCGCGCTCCTCGCCGAGCCGCGAGAGCTCGGCCTGGTCGTAGGCGCGGTACATCTCGAGCACGAGGTTCTCCGCCATGAAGCGCGCCCGCGGCGGATCGCGCAGCACGTCTTCGCGCAACGCCGCCCACTCCGGCCCGCCGCGACCGTAGGCGTGCAGCAGCTCGCGGTAGTCCTCCGGAAGCTCGGACACCGGCGTGAGCTCCGCGGGCTCGGGCTCGGTGGACGTCGAGCTGCACGCGGTGAGGAGGAACAGAAGAACGAACCCGGCGCGCATCATTCCCCCCTGTACAGCGCCTCGAGCCGGTCGACTACCGCTTCCAGCAGCGGGACCTCGGGCCGGCCTTCCGCGAGCCGCGCCAGCAGCCCCCGGTCGTCCGCCAGCCTGCGAACGCATCCCGCGAGCGCCGCCGCGTCGCCGCGCGGGAAGGTCAGCCCGGAGACGCCCTCCTCGACGGACTCCGCCATCCCGCCGAGATCGGTGGCGATCACGGGGAGCCCGTTGCGGTACGCCTCCTGGATCGTCAGCGGCAGGTTCTCGTACCAGACGCTCGGCACGCAGAGCACGTCGAACCCGCCCATCACGCGGTCGAGGTCCGCGGGGGCGAACGGGCCGGCGAATTCGACCGGGAGCCCGTCGGCGGTGGCGCGCAGCTCGGCGACGTAGTCGGGGAACCAGTCGAGGTGTCCGTGCACCGAGAGCGTCGCCGCGACGCCGCGCAGCTCGCGGAAGGCCGCGACCAGGACGTGCACGCCCTTCGACGGGTAGATCCCGCCGACGTACCCGACGCGCAGCGGCGCGGCGGCGTCGGAGACCCGCGGCGGCCGGCGCTCGCCCGGGTAGCCGTACTTGAGCACGACGACCTGCTCCTCGCGCAGGCAGCCCGCCTCGAGGAAGCGCTCGGCCAGGAACCGCGACGGGCAGACGACGACGTCGGCGTGCGCGAGGTCGGCGCGGTGGCGCGCGAGCCGCTCGGCCGCCGCGCGGGCGTAGACCGCGTCCTTCGTCTCCTCGTCCCAGCGCTCGAGCAGGACCGGGTGGCGGCGGATGCAGTCGGCGCACTCGCCGCGCGGGCCGTCGGTGCAGAGCTCCATGTCGGAGCGGAGGAGCACCGCGTTGTCGCAGAGAAGCTGGAAGTCGTGCAGCGTCAGCACCGTGCGCGCGCCGGCCTCGCGCGCCGCGGTCAGGGCACCGCTGCCCCAGAGCGAGAGGTGATGGAAGTGCACGACGTCGGGCGCGACGGCGGCGAGGTGTTCGCGGAAGCGCGCGAGCGCGGGCTCCTGCTCCCAGGACTCGCGCACGTCGGCGTACTCGCGCTGGTGGACGACCTCGATCGTCTTCACGCCGTCGAGCTCGCCGCGGCGCACCTCGCCCTCGGGCGCGCCGAGGTCGCGCTCGGTGAAGAGTGCCGTGACGTCGTGGCCGCGGCGCACGAGCTCGCCCGCCACCTGGTGCGCGTGGATCTCGGAGCCGCCGGAGTGCAGCGGCAGGTAGTCGTGCAGCGCGACGAGGACCTTCACGCGAAACCGAGCTCCTCCGCCGGGGTCGTCGCGAGCCGCCGGTCCCAATCCTCCTCCTGCGCGCGGAGGAGCTTGAGCTCCCACCAGTTCCGCGCCGGCGCCTCGGGTGCGCCGGCGGCCGCCACGTCCTCGTAGACGGCGGTGACGCGCGCGACGTGGTCGGCGACGGTCGGGCACACGTCGGCGAGCGCGGGGAGCCGTTCCCGCAGCGACGGCGCGAGCGCCGGGTCGTCGACGAGCTGCTGCAAGCGCGCGGCGAGCGACTCGACGTCGCGCGGCTCGTAGAAGAGGACGCCCTCGCCCTCGCGCAGCCGCTCGGGAAACGCGCCGGCGCGCGGGAGCACCATGGGGATCCCGAGCGCGACCGCCTCGTCGACCACGAGCCCCCACGTCTCCCGCGCGCGTGTCCCGCTGACCATCGCGTGGACCGCGGAGACCGGGTGGCTCGCGAGCTCCGCGACGTCGTACGCGCCGTGGAAGGTGACGTCGAGGCCGCGGGCGAGCTCGAACAGCCTGGCCGTGTGCTCGTCGCTCGTCTCCGCTCCGGCGACGTGAAGCTGCACGCGCGACGGATCCGGCAGGCGCGCGATCGCCTCGAGCACGAGGTCGAAGCCCTTGAGCGGGAAGAGGTTCCCCCAGGCGCCGAGCACGAGCGGCCCATCGCCGCGCGGCGGCGGCTCGCGGCGCTCGAGCGCCAGGTCGCGGCCGTGCGGGACGACCCGCACCGCGAGCTCCTGCTCGTCCAGACCGAGGAACCCCGCCACGGCGCCGGCGTGCGCGGCGCTCGGCGCGAGGACCGCCCGCGCGAGGCGGAGCTCGCGCGCGAGATCGCCCTTGTGCTGGAGCAGCGCCATCGTCTGGTTCTCGCGCGACACCCACGGCGTGCGCGGCGGGACGAGCTGCGCGCAGGCGAGGCACGGCGCGGGCCCGAGCGGCGCGTCGCAGGCGTCCTTCGTGTCCGGCCGCACGCGAAAGGTGATCAGGCACGTCGACCAGAAGTCGTGCAGCGTCACCGCGGCCGGAACGCCCTCGCGCGCCGCGATCGCCACCAGGTCGCGCGTGAGTCGGATCCAGTGGTGGACGTGCGCGACGTCGGGACGCTCGGCGCGCAACACCTCGGCGAAGGCCTCGCCCACGGTGGCGGACGCGCTCTTCTGCCAGTGGTCGAAGTAGAGGTCGGCGCGGTGCAACCGGATCACGCGGATCGGCCCGTCGGCGTCCTCGCTCGTGCGGAACTCGGGCCCGTGATCGATCGAGCCGGCGACGACGACCACGTCGAGCCCGCGCTCCGCCAGACCGCGCGCGAGGGACTGCACCGTCGACTCGGTCCCGCCGGCGAACTCCGGCGGGTAACCGTGCGCGACGAGCAGGACCTTCACCCGGTCGCCACCGCGGCGAGCGCCTCGCGGTAGAGGCCCTCGAGCTCCTCCGCGTCGACGCGCACGCCCTTGACGACGAGGTCCGCCGGATAGAGCGAGTCGAGCACGGCCGGGTCCGCGACGATCTTGCCGAGCACGGCGGCGAGGTCGTCCGCGTCGCCCACGCGGAAGTGGAAGCCGGACTTCCCCGGCTCGACCAGCTCGGCCATCCCGCCGAGGTCGGAGACGACGAGCGGCGTCCGCGTCGCGAGGGCCTCGAGGATGATCAGCGGCGAGTTCTCGTACCAGACGCTGGGCACGATCAGACAGTCGATGTTGGCCAGCGCGTTGACCACGGCCTCGCGGTCGAGCCCGCCGGCCATCCGCGCTCCGCTCCGGTCCGCGAGCGCCTCGAGCGTCCGGACGTAGTCGGGGTTGTGCGCCTTCGGTCCGAAGATCGTCAGGTCGGCGCGGGCGCGCACGTCGGGCTCGATCTTCCCCCACGCCTCGAGCAGGACGTGCGGCCCCTTGTGCCGCGCGAGCGTTCCCACGAACGCGAGGCGCAGGCGGTCCGATTGGGAACGCTGGAAGCCCTCGAAGGGCTCGAGGTCGATCCCGGCGCGCCGGAACTCGATCTGCTCGGGCGGAATCCCCCACTCGAGGAAGCTGTCGCGCAGGAACCGGCTCGGCGCGAGGAAGCGGTAGACGCGCGGAAGGAGCCGGCGCCGCAGCTCGCGGTCGCGTTCCTCGACCTCGGCGCGCATCCGGCGCGCGCGGTCGCGGAGGACGCCCGAGCCGTCGTTCGCGGGCGGCTCGCCGGGGATCTTGGCGCGGCCCTTGAGCTTGTCGGCCGCGCGCCGGACAGTCGGCGCCAGGTTGATGCCGGTGCGCTCGTTCAGCCCCGCCAGGATCTTGGCGGTCGCGCGCTCCGCGCGGGTCTGCTTGTACTTGAAGCTCGCGAGGCACTCGCCGCAGCGGTCGAAGTCGATCTCGTGGCAGATCGACTGGTCCGCGTGGACGCGCTGGCCGAAGCGCGCGCACTGCAACCAGTAGTCGTGCAGGGTGTAGAGCACGGGCACGCCGCGCCGGGCGACCTCGGCGACGCAGCCGACCGACAGGTACATCAGGTGCATGAAGTGCACCAGGTCGGGCTTCAGGTCGTCGAGGAAGAGCCCGAACGACTCCACCGCCGGCGGGTAGTCCCACGTCTCGCGGAAGTCGTTGTAGAAGAGGTTGTTGACGAGCTCGTGCACCGGCAGCCCGCCGTACTCGCGCAGGTCGACGCGCAGGTTCGGCCTCCCGACGTCCTTCTCCGTGGTGAACACGTGGACGTCGTGGCCGCGCTCCTTGAGCCGCCGGCCGAGCTGCCACGTGTAGATCTCCGTGCCCGACGGGTGCAGAGGCAGGAAGTCGTGACTCACCAGGAGAATGCGCATCGCGAAGAGCCTATCCCCGATTCAAGCGCACAACCACCGCGCGACGGACCACCAGCTTCCGATCGCCGCGTCGAGCAAGCCGGCGGCGCGCCGCGCGAAGGCGGACTGAACGAGATCGGGCGAGAACGTCAGCGGGCCGCCGACGAAGAGGTCGCGGTCGCGCGCCCGCCGCATCGCCTGCACCCGCCGGCGGCTCGCGCGAACGTCCGGCAGCGCGCGGAGGAAGGCGAGCTTCCCCGCCATGTGCGCCTTGAAGTGGCCCTTTCGCAGCGTGAAGAGGGTCCAGACCAGCTCGTAGAGCAGGATGCCCGGCAGACAGGCGAGGAGCGTCCGCAGCCGGTAGTTCTTCGCGAGGAGCAGCCAGCGGTTGCGCGAGTGGTAGTACGCCCGCACCTTCGGATACGAGCCGCCGCGGAAGCTGATCCCCGGGGTGCCGCCGCGATGCAAGCAGATCGCGTCCTCGACGGAGAGGATCTCGTGACCGGCGATCTTGAGGCGCAGCGAGAGGTCGAAGTCCTCGAACAGGATGAAGAAGTCCTCGTCGTAGCCGCCGCAGGCGAGCACGGCGTCGCGGTCGAGCAGGATCGCGATCGCGATCAGCCCGGAGGAGGGGATGATCCCCTCCCCGACCGCCTCGCTCAGCGGACGGTAGAAGTTCCGCAGCGACAGGAGCCCGAGGTAGTGGAAGTCCGCTCCGTCGTAGTGGACCCGCGTCTCCTCGGCGGCGAACACGTTGCGCGTCTGGGCGGCCACGGCCTCCGGGCGCTCATCGAGCGCCGCCCGCAGCTTGCCGAGCACGTCCGGGCGCAGGATGGCGTCGTTGTCGACCGCCAGGACCCAGCGGTTCCGCGCGGCGCGCATCCCCGCGTTGCGCGCGACGCAGGGGCCGCCGTTCTCGCCCAGCGCGAGCACGCCGATCCGGGGGAAACGCTCCTGGACGAGCGCGACGCTCCGGTCGGTGGAGCCGTTGTCGACCACGAGGATCTCGTCGGGCTCGTCCTCGAGCGCGAGGATCGACTCGAGGCACTCGGCGAGGTAGTCCTCGCCGTTGTAGTTGCAGACGACGACCGAGACCTTGTCCACGCGGGCCATCAGGAAAGCGGCAGCTCGAAGTCCTCGGCGCGGACGGGCCGCCGGTGCTTCAGGCAGTAGGGCACGTTCCAGAGCACGGCGCAGGCCGCCTTGAAGAGGATCCAGAACGCGCCCGGCGTCTCGCGGATCGAACGGCCGATGCCGATCGTTCCCGTCGCGTCGGTGACGTCGCCCTCCGCCTCCTTCGAAGTGCGGCGCAGGAGCACCTTGGTGATCACCTTCCACGGCATCGCGGCGAGATCGCCGAGCGGCGCGTACTTCAGCATCGAGAGCCACGCGTTGCGCGCGTGGAAATACAGGCTGCGCTTGCCCATCTGCATGCCGAACGGCGTCTTGTGGTACGTGCGCACCGCCGGGTGCTGCAGCACGCGGTAACCGAGGTTGAGCAGACGGCAGGTCAGGTCGCGCTCGTTGCCGTAGATGAAGAGACGCTCGTCGTAGAACTCCGCCGCGCGCAACGCGTCGGTCTTCGCGAGGCTCCCGCAGCCGCGGAAGGTGCTCATGTAGCGGTCGCCGGCGGCGGCGGAGGCCTCGATGTAGCTCTCCGGCATCCCGGGCTCGATGACCTCGCTCGAGAGCACGGCCGTGGTCTCCGGCTCGGCCATCAGGCGCTCGGTCGCCTTCTCCAGCCACTCCGGCGGCAGCGTGACGTCGTCGTCGAGGATCGCGAGAAGCGGTGTGGTCACGCTCGCGAAGCCGATGTTGAAGGTCTCGCAGGCGCCGTAGGCCGCGTTCGGCATCACGATGAGGCGCACCTCGGGGTACTCGGCTGCGATCGCCTCGGAGGTGCCGTCGGTGCTCGCGTTGTCGACGACGACGATCGATTCGAACGGCCGGGTCTGCGCGCGCAGCGAGTCCAGGTTCTCGCGCACGACGTCGAGCTTGTTCCACGTCGAGATCACCGCGGTCGCGGCCGGCAGGTCGACGCGTCCGCCGCTGACGCTGGGAGCCTCGCGGCCGTGGACCGACTTGAGGAGCCGCGCGACGCTGCCGGCGTACGCCGCGAGGTCGGCCGGACCGAGGTCGGCGAAGCCCTCGACGTAGTCGACGCCGTCCACGTCCACGTTGACCGTGCGCGCGCGGTCGACGGCTTCGGCCTTGACGAGGAGGTCGTGGTACTCGAGCTGGCTCGCGAAGCAGCCGATCGCCGCCCTCTTCTTCTCCCACGCGCGCGTCGTGTCGAAGATCGCGTTCGCCGTCACCTGGCCGTTGATCCCGTAGAGCAGGAGCCGCGCGCCCTTCGCGCGCAGCGAGGCCGCGATGAGCGCGCGCGAAGCGGCGCGGTGGTCGGGGTGCATCTCCTCCGGCGACGGCCCGTAGACGAGCTCGGGGCCGAAGTCCTCCATCTCGGTGCGCACCGTCTCCACGAGCGCGCCGTCGCCGCTCAGCGCTCCGTCGGACAGCCCCAGGAAGCGGTAGTCGGCGAGCCCGAGCTTCTCCCCCGCCGCGAGCGACTCGCGCCGCCGCGTCTCCGCCAGGTCCGAGGTCTTCCCGTCCGGGTCGCCGGCGACGCCGTCGGTCAGGACGACGACGCGTACCGCGTCGCCGCGCTCCGCGTGCATGGCCAGCATGCCGCCGCAGCCGAAGACCTCGTCGTCGGCGTGCGGCGCGAAGACGAGGACCCTGCTGGGCAGCGACCCGGGGTCGAGGAGCGGCGGGAAGAGGGCTTTCACGGGGCTAGTGCCTCGCACATGAAGTTCCGACCCACGTGCGTTTCCCTGCGTGTTCCTGGCAAGGCGCGCCGACGACGCGTATTCGCTGTGATACTCGGAGGAGGTGCAACGCCGCCAGGGGCGCGCAGGGGGACGCACGTGGGTCGGAACTTCATGTGCGAGGCACTAGCTGGAGGAGGGTTCGATAGAGCTCGTCGAGCTCGCGCGCGGCGTCCGCGGCGGTGCGCAGCTTCGAAGGTAGCGCGGCGCGCCAGCGGCCGAGGAGGCTCGGTTGCTCGAGCAACTCGCGGAAGGTCCGCGTCCAGGGGGCCGCGTCGCCCACCGGGAGAACGCGCCCTGCGCCGCCGACGCGCTCCTTGGGCGCGCCGCGGTCGGACACGAGGACGGGCAGCCCGAGCGCCTGCGCCTCGTCCACCACGAGCCCGTAGCTCTCGTAGGCGCGCGACGGAAACGCCGCGACGTGGGCGCCGCCCAGGCCGTTCACGATCGACGAGAGAACGGCGCCATCGTACGCGCCGTGGAAGGTCAGGGACACCTCGCCCGCGGCGGCGCGGAGCTCGTCGTCGAAGCCCGCCTGCACCTCGGCGCCGACCAGGATCAGCTCGACGCGGCGCGCGAGCTCGGAAGGCAGCGCGGCGAGCGCGTTGACGAGCTCGCGCGTGCCCTTGACCCACGAGCGGTGGCCGTGGTGGAGCACGCACAGCTTGCCCCCCCCGTCGGACGCCGCCGCCGGACCGCCGGGGGAGGTGCACAGGCCGTGCGGCACAACGGACACGCGCTCGGCGCCGAGGTTGAGCCAGGGCGCCAGCCGCTCGGCCTGCGCGCGGCTCGGGGTGACGACGCGCGCCGCCGCGGCGACCTCGGCGGCGAAGACGCGGCCGCGCGCGCCGAGCCCGGCGCGCAGCTCGTCGACTCCGACGCCGGGCGCTTCGGCGCGAACGCACGCGACGCACGGTTCGACGTCGCCGGGCTCGGGACAGCGCTCGACCGGCGGCACCGGGACCCGGAAGAAGCGCGGGCAGGTCGTGAAGAGGTCGTGCAGCGTGACGACGACCGGCAGGCCGTCGCGCGAGAGCGTGCGCACGAGCGAGTTGTCGAGCGTCGACCAGTGGTGCACGTGCACCAGGTCGCAGCCGGCGCACTCCTCGCGCGCGTGCGCGAGCAGGCGCGGGCGCTCGAGGATCAGGTCGAAGGGCTCGTCGGCGGTGCGCGGCAGGAAGGCGACCGGGATGCCGTCCACCTCCTCGCGCAGCGCGCTCGTCCCCGCGTGCGGGCGGTCGGTGCCGCTGACGACGCGGAGCTCGTGTCCGAGCGCCGCGAGCTCGCGCGCCTGGGAGCGGACCACCGCCTCGGTGCCGCCCTCGAAGTAGGGCGGGTAGTGCTGCGTGACGAGCGCGATCTTCACTCGACGCTCCGGAGCAGCTCGAGCTCCCCCGCCGACGGCGGGCCCAGGGGACGGAAGGCCTCGCCGTAGCGCGATTCCGCCGGCAGGTAGAGGCTCCGCTGCGCGTGCATGCCGAGCGCCTTGTGCACGTGGTCGGTGTACTCGAGCTGCGTCTTGTGCTCGCGCAGCGCGGCGACCTTGCGCTCGTAGACGCTCGTGATGTCGACGATCAACGTCGGCACGAGCGGCGTCCACACCTCGAAGCCCCAAGCGTCGCCCTCCCACGAGGCGAGGTCGAGCCCGCAGCGCACGACGCGCGCGGCGACGTGGTGGTCGACGTGGTGCTCGCCGACCCACGGCGTGTAGATCACGTCGGGCCCGTAGGCGTCGACGGCAAGCGCGATGCGGCGCGCGGCGGCGACCAGTTCCGCCGGACCGGGCTCGTGCCCCTCGGGATAGCCCCAGAACTCGTAGTCTTCGATGCCGAGATGCTTGCCTCCCGCGCGCGCCTCGCCCTTGCGCAACTCGGTGAGCTCCTCGGGCTCGTAGCGGTCGTCCGGGTCGCCCTCGACGCCGCTGTAGACGACGATGACCCGCACCGGATCGCCCTGCTCGACGTGCAGCGCGCAGGTCCCGCCGCAACCGATCACGTCGTCGTCGGCGTGCGGCACGAAGACGAGCACGCGGCCCGGCGCCGGCCGTTCGCGCGTCTCGGGCAGCGGCGCGCGCTCGCTCACGAGGCCGCCTCCTGCGGCCGCGCCCCGCGCATCGCCCGGATCTCGTCGGGGCGCAGCGGCTCGACGCGCCCCGGCGAGGTCTTGCGGAAGGCCCACGCGCCGAGCAGCTCCCCGGTGTCGACGTCCACCGCGCGCACGAAGTACTCGACGTTGAAGAACCACTCCCACACGCGGTCGGGGCAGCGCCAGCGGTCGCCCTCGCCGAGGATGCCGACCGCGAGCTGCCAGTTGGGGCGCAGCGCGACCTCGAGCACGAAGCGGCACGCCCGCGGGAAGCGCAGCTCGGGCGGATCCGCCACGTCGCCGATCAGCTCGAGCGGGTGCATCGCGCGGTGCGAGAGCTTCGACGGCCAGATGCGCGAGAGCCGGTCGAGCACGCGCACCGTCATCCATCCGAGCGGGCCGTAGAACTTCGTGAAGTACTCGTAGCGGCTGATCTGGTAGCGCCGCATCGGCTCCCCGAGGAACGTCTCGCCGAAGCCCGACGAGCGCGACCAGTGGTGGAGGATGGTGGTGCCGGTGTGCTGCACGACGGTGAGCCCGAGCTCGTCCAGGGAACGGAAGAGGTCGGTGTCCTCGTAGTAGAGCGGATAGCGCTCGTCCATCAACGCCGGAAGCCGCGACACCACCTCGCGGCGCAGGAAGAGGCAGCACCCCGACAGCATGTCGGTCACGAGCGGCTCCTCCGAAGCCCACCACGGAAGCGCGTGGCGCAGCCGCCGGCGGCTGTAGGCGCGGCAGAACGACGGGCTCACCTGCGCCGCGAGCACGCGCATCTCCTCGAAGATCGTCGGCAGCGGGTTCTTCGGGAGGCTGAGGAGCCCCTCCGGATCGATCGTCGCGCGCGGGGCGACCACTCCGCACTCGCGGTGCGTGGCGAGGTAGTCCATCAGCGTGCGGATGTTCCCCGGCATGAAGAAGAGGTCGGGATTCAGGATCGCGACCACGTCCTCGGGTCCGCCGTTCGTCTCCGCGAAACAACGGTTCATTCCGCCGGCGTAGCCGAGGTTCTCCGGGCTGCGGATCACCCTCACGCCGGCGGCTTCGACGGCGGCGAGGTGCACGCCCTCGTCCTGGGGCGAGGCGTTGTCGATCAGCACGATCTCGAGCTTCGCCGGGTCGCGGCCCTCGCGCGCCCATTCGTCGATGAGCGACTCGACGCAGCGCACGGCGAAGGCGCCGGAGTTGTAGTTGACGATCAGCGCCGAGAGGCGCCGCGGGTCGTCGTTCAACGCTCCGCTCCTTCGACCTCGCGCTCGCGCCCTCCGGATTCGGGCAGCTCCTGGCGCGGCGGCTCGAGGTCGCTCGGCACCCACTCGTGGTCGAAGCGGAACATGCCGACGTCACGCGTCTTCGACCGGACGACCAGGTTCTCGGGCAGGAGGTACTCCTGGTACTTGTGCACGCCCCCGTCGTCGAGGAGCAGGACGGGAACGAGGAATTGCCCGGAGAGCAGCTTCAGGTCGGGCATGCGCAGGATCGTGCAGCCCTCCGTGCCGTCGAGCTTGACGTCGGAGAAGTGCGTGCCGGTCCCGGCGCAGGTGGTCGTGTCCTGGCGCAGGAAGCCCATGCCGAGGTTGATCGGCGTGCTCTCGGGATCGGGGTTGCGCCACCAGATGCGCAGCTCGATCGAATCGCCGCTCTCGACCTCGTAGACCTCCTCGTCGGTTCCCATGCGGTAGATGCGCGCGTCCGTGATCGAGGGCAGGCGCTTGGGATCGCGGGCGGACGCCTTGGTCGCCGAGTGCGTCGGGAACTGGTCGACGAGGAACTCGTCGGTCTCGCCGATGTGGCTGCGCTGGAAGGCGGTGTACTCGTTGGTCACCTCCACGGAGTCCCCGAGGGCCTTGCACTCCCCGTGGTCGAGCCAGATCGCCTCGTCGCAGAGCTGGCGGATGTCGTAGAGGCTGTGGCTGCAGAACAGGATCGTCTTGTTGCGCCGCTTGAAGTCGTAGATCTTGTCGATGCACTTCTTCTGGAAGTACATGTCCCCCACCGCGAAGACCTCGTCGACGATCAGGATCTCCGGGTCGACCGCCACGGCGACGCTGAAGCCGAGCCGCAGGCCCATGCCGGACGAATAGGTGCGGACCGGCTCGTCGATGTAGTCGCCGAGCTCGGCGAACTCGATGATCTCGTCGATCTTGGCTTCGATCTCCCGGCGCGAGAAGCCCATCATGATCCCGTTCATGAAGATGTTCGCGCGGCCGGTGAACTCGAGGTGGAAGCCGGCGCCGAGCTCGAGCAGGCTCGCCACCTTGCCGCCCAGCCGGAAGCGCCCCTCGGTCGGCATCGTCGTGCCGGCGAGGATCTTGAGCAGCGTCGACTTGCCCGCGCCGTTCGCGCCGCAGAGCCCCATCGCCGTGCCGGGCCGGAGCTGGAAGCCGACGCCCCGGAGCGCCCAGAACTCGTGGTGCCCGCGGAACTTGCCGAAGGAGAGCCCTTCGACGATGCGCTTCAGCGGGCTGCCGTACATCCGGTAGGCCTTGCCCAGCCCGACCGCCTCGACCGCGAATTCTCCGTGCGCCACCGGGTCAGACCTCGTCCGCGAAGCGGCGCTGGCAAAGCGCGAAGAAGGCGTAGCCGCCGAGGAACACGCCGAAAGCCCAGAGCGCGAAGATCCCGACCGAGGTCGGCATGTGATGGTTGAACACCTGGTGCGGCTCCGCCGACATCAGCACGTCGCGGTAGGCGTACACCAGATGGAACATCGGGTTCGCTTTGATGTAGGGCATGTACGGCGCGAGCTCGACCTCGTAGTTCGGGATCAGCTCGGGCGCCCAGAAGATCGGCGTGGCGAACATCCAGACCGTGACGAGCACGGTGATGACCTGCAGCGTGTCGCGCAGGAAGACCTGCAGCGACGAGACGAAGAGCAGGATCCCGTAGGTGAAGACGAGCTGCAGCAGCATCAGGAGCGGGATCCAGACCAGCTTCGGGCCCGGGGGCATCCAGACCGGCGTGGCGAAGGCCGCCAGGACGAAGATGAGGATGCCGAAGACCATCGTCACCATGCCGACCAGGGCGACGTTCAGCGGCAGCACCTCGGAGGGGAAGGCCAGCTTCTTGATCAGGTTGCCGTTCTCGACGATGCAGTTCGTCCCGCGGTTCAACGCCTCGGCGAACGCGGAGAACACGACGACGCCGACGAACATGAAGACGGCGAAGGCCTGCTGCTGCTCGGGCGGCAGCTCGCCGAACTTGACCTGCAGCAGCTTGCTGAAGATGAAGTAGTAGACGGCGAAGAGGAACAACGGATGGAGCAGCGGCCAGAACCACCCGAGCGCCGTCCCGGTGAACCGCGCCTGGAGCTCGCGCTTCACGCTCGTCTGGATCAGGTCGCGGTGCTCGACCAGCATCCGCGGGAAGCCGAGCACGCGCCCGAACACCTCGCGCGCGCGGGGTGGGTGCGCTGTGACCCAGCCCTCGTCGGGGAGGGACTCTCCGGGCGAAGAGGGGGACGGGGGTGAAACGGGAGTGGACGGGGTCTCCATCGGCGGGTCCGGCCCTGAGGGGGGTTCTGCCGCACGGACTCTTTCGGCCGGACCGGGTCCAGGGGCGAAACCAAGCCCCCGGTCTCGTGGAAAGGCTACCCATGGTAGCGGGACCGCGGGGACCTTCCTCTATAAAGGGAAGCTGCCCGAAGGAACCCGGAGGGGAATGGACCCGGAAAACGATTCCAAGCCACGCGCGGGGGCGCGGGCCGGCCTGGCCGGGCTCGCCGTGCTCTTCGTCCTTCCCCTGGCGCTGCGGCTGGGGCCGATCCGCCACGGGCTGCCGGTGACGAGCTACGTGCCGGACACCCACGTCGTGCGCGGGGCGCTCGGGATGGCGAAGGAAAAGAACCTCGTGCCGCCGGCGGGGAAGTATTCCTCCTACCCCAACCTGCTCCCCTACCTCCTGCTTCCCGTGTACGGAGCGCAGTACGCCGTCGGCCGCGCGACCGGCGCCTGGGGGGGAGCCGGCGAGTTCGGAATGCGGCTGCTCGAGGACCCGGCGCGCGCGCACCTGCCGGCGCGGGTGCTCGTCGCCCTGTTCGGGGCGCTGACCGCCTGGGTCGTCTTCCGGGCGGCGCGCGCGATGGGGCTCGGGGTCGGCGCCTGGGCCGCGGCGTGGCTCGTGGCCACGGGGCACCTGCACGTCCATTTCTCCGTCCAGGAGCGGCCGTGGGTGCCGATGGTCTTCTTCCTCGCGCTCGCGTCGTGGGCGGCGGCGGTGCACGTGCGCGACGGCGGCGCGAAGTCGCTCCTCCTCTCGGGCGCGTGCGCCGGGCTCGCCTTCGCGACGCACCAGGGCGGGATGGTCGCGCTCGGCATCCCGGGGCTGGCGTGGCTCTTCGCGCCCGCCGGCGGCGTCAGGCAACGCGTCCTGCGCGGAGTCGGTTGCGTCGCGCTCTTCGCGGCGATCGGCGTTCTGATCGGCAACCCGGCGCTCTTCGTGCACGGCTCCACCGCGCCCGCCGACGTGGCGGGCGGCGCGGTCGACCGGGGCATCGAGATCTCGGGACAGCAGTTCTTCTATCGCTTCCGCTTCGCCTCGCTCACGCGGCTCGCGCGCGCCTTCTTCGGCAACGATCCCGCGCTCGTGCTGCTCGCCCTCGGCGGGCTTCTCGCGGCGCTGCGCGCGCGCGCCGCGCGGCCGGCGACGATCTTCGCCCTGCTCTGGGCGGCGGTCTTCCTGACGAACTTCAACGACCACGTCCGCTACCTCCTGCCGCTCTCGGTGCTCCTGGCGTTCGCCGCGGGCTTCGCCGCCGAGCGCCTGTGGGCGCGCCCAACGCTGCGCTGGGCGCTCGTTCCGCTCCTCGCGCTCCCCCTGGTGCAGAGCCTGCGCCTCGGCTGGATCCTGCGGCAGGAGGACACGCGCGCGGTCGCCGCCGCGAAGCTCGCCGGGATCGAAGGAAGAATCGCCCTCGACGCCTACGGCCCCGACGTTCCGCTCGACCGCGCGAGTCTCGAGCGCGTCGCCGAGTGGCGCGACCTGTACGCGCGCGAGGACCACCGGCTGCAGCTCCTCACCGCCGGCGTCGACGCGCCGCCGGGTCTCGACGCGGTGCGGCTGACCGACCTCTTCGACTTCGAGGCGCGCAAGAACACGTCGTCCGTCAAGACAGGGCTCGAGCACCTCGGCGACGACCCCAACGCGATCCTCCGCGAGCTGGGCGTCACCCACGTGCTCCTGGTGGACCGCGACCCCGAGGACGGCGCGCCGCCGTTCCCGGTGGACGACCGTCCCGCGTCGGGCGGTCTCCCCAAGCTCCCCCCGCTCCGGATCGAGGCCGAGCCGCTCTGGGTCGTCAGCCCCGGCCGCGCGCGGGAGGCGCGGCTTCCGACGGAGCTCGACTTCCCCCTCGTCAGCCTGTGGCGGGTGGAGCGCCCCGGGCCGCGGCTCGCCCTTCACCAACTGGAGGCCGCCCGGTGACGGAGACCGGCCGCTCCGGCGTCGTGCACACGCGCTCGAAGCCGCTCGAGCGCCTGAACGCCTGGCGCAAGCGCTCGCCGCTCAACCCGTACTGGCTCGATTGGTTGCACCAGCGCCGGTGCGTCGAGGCGCTCGTCCCGCACGCGCGCGGGGTGCTGCTCGACGTCGGCACGTCGGAACGGCCCTATGGCGAGCTCTTCAACGGCCAGGTCGAGCGGTACGTCGGGCTGGACTATCCGCCCGCGCTGCTCGACAAGCAACCGGCGCTCTGGGAGATCCTCGACCGCGCCGCGCACTCGGTCGACGTGTTCGGCGACGGGAACCGGCTGCCGTTCGCGGCGGCGAGCGTCGACACGGTGCTCTCGACGGAGGTGCTCGAGCACCTGCCGGAGCCGCGCGCGGCCGTGCGGGAGATGGCGCGCGTGCTGAAGCCGGGGGGGCGGCTCCTGCTCACGGTGCCGTTCCTGCAGCCGCTGCACGAGTTGCCGTCGGATTACTATCGGTACACGCCGAGCGCGCTCGAGGAGATCGTGCGCGACGCAGGGCTCGACGTCGAGGCGATCGCGCCGCGCGGGAACTTCGCGTCGGCGATCGGCGCGCTGTCGGCGCAGTATCTGCTGCGCACCTTGGGCGCGAAGGAGCTTCAGTCGGACGGGAGCGTTGTGCCGTCGGGGTGGCGGAACTTGTTGTTGTCGCCTGTGTACGCCGTGGTGCAGCTCGGGTGCCACTTGGTGTCGAGGGTGAGTGGGGATACGGCGATCGCGCTGGGGTATCGGGTCGTGGCGCGGAAGTCGGGCGGGTAGCGTCGGGCTTCCCGGGGCCCCGTCGGCCGGCTCGCCGGGTCGGTCGGTCGCGCGCGGCGGCTGGAGGGCGAGGCGCGCGCAGACACGACCGTCAGTCGCTTCGCTCCCTCCGGGCAGACGGTCGTGTCTGCGCGCGCCTCACC
>JANQEJ010000343.1 GCA_028278425.1 Planctomycetota bacterium
GATGACGGCCTTCCACCCCGGCGTGAACGCCGGGACGATGCACGAACGAGAGCTGCCGGCCGAGCTGCGCGAGCGCGAGCCCGCCCGCAACCTGAACACGCCCGCCGAGCTGGACGAGGAGAGGAGGACCTCTGCATGAGGCGAGCCCGAGCCGCCGTGGCCGAGCTGATCGCGCCGGTCGCCGAGGGAATGGAGCGCGTGAACGAGATCCTCGCCGCCCAACTGGACGAGGATTCGCCGGCGGTGCGCGACATGACCGGTCACGTCGGCCGGTTCCACGGCAAGCAGCTTCGCGCGGCGCTCGTGCTGCTCTCCGGCGACGCGACCGGGAACAGCACGGACGAGCACGCCGCGGTGGCGTCGATCGTGGAGATGATCCACCTCGCCACGCTCGTGCACGACGACATCCTCGACGGCGCGGAGAAGCGCCGCCGCGTCGCGTGCGTCAACCAGCGCTGGAACAACCAGATCGCGGTGCTGCTCGGGGACTTCCTGTACGCGCGCGCCTTCGCGCTCTCGACCGAGCTTTCCTCGCGGCTCTGCAGCCGGTTGCTCGCCGAGACCACGCGCCGGCTCTGCGTCGGCGAGATCGAGCAGTCCACCCGGCGCTACGACTTCGAGATGAGCCAGGAGGACTACGAGGCGATCAGCGGCGCGAAGACCGCCAGCCTGTACAGCGCCGGCTGCGAGCTCGGCGCGCGCTACCCCGGCGGCAACGAGGAGGTCGGCGCGGAGCTCGCCGCCTTCGGGTGGAACCTGGGCCTCGCGTTCCAGATCGTCGACGACTGCCTGGACCTCGTCGGGACGGAGGACGTGGTCGGCAAGACCCTCGGCGCCGACGTGGCGGACGGCAAGGTCACGCTCCCAGTGCTCTACGTCTACGCCCGCGCGGACGAGGCGCAGCGCTCGCGCATCCGCGACGTCTACACGCTGCCCGACCTCGAGGACCGGGCTCGGCTGCTGCGCGAGGAGTGCGACCTCGGCCCCGGGATCGAGTACGCGATGGCCCGCGCCGGCGAGCTGCTCCTCGACGCGCGCAAGCGCCTCGCCGGGCTGCCGGAGTCCCCCGCCCGCGCCGCGATGGAGGCGGCGGCGGAGTTCGTGCTCGACCGGAACTGGTAGGGGGCCGCCGTGGGATCCAAAGCGAAGAGGCTGCCGCCCAGCCGTCCCGTCGAAGGGCGGGCTATCAGCGGCGTCTGCGTGCGGCTGGCGAAGGCGACCGGCCTCGGTCTCCTCGCGTGGCGCTTCCTCTTCGTCCTCGCCGCGGTCTTCGGCGTAGTTCTCGCGACGAGCTTTGCGCTCTTCGACCACAGGCTCTTCGGCGGCGAGCCGGCGCACGCCTTCGTGCGCCTGCCGCTGATCGTCCTGGGGCTCGTCCTTGCGGTCGCGTACCTGCCGTTCGCGCTCGTCATGCGGTTCCGCGCGGAGCCGGGTCACGGCCCGCGGCCGTGGGACTTCGGCTCGTCGCTGGCGGTGCTCCTGCCGCTGGTCGTCGCGGGACAGGGCCTGGGGGAGCTGATGGCCCCGTTCTGGGACAGCGCCTTCCAAGCCTGGCGCGAGCGTGGCCTCAGCGGCTGGTTCACCTGGCCGATGGACCACCTGGAGGACCCGGGGCTCGACTGGGAAGACGGACTCTTCTTCCTGGCGCTGCTCTGCGCCGCCGTCTTCGTATTCCTCGAGGGCGACGCCGTGCGCCGGTTCTTCCGGGCGATGCACACCGGCGTGACGCTCGTCGTTCTCACGACCGTGGCCGTCACGCTCGGCGTGATGGTCCCGCAGATCGACGGCTTCGAGGATCCGGACCAGCGCGTCGACCTGGTGGCCGAGCGCGAGAGCTTCCACGTCTTCCGCGAGCAGGGGTTCACGAAGCTCCCCGGCTCGATGCGCCGGGACTTCGAGCAGTACGAGGCCTTCCGCTGGGCCGAGGGTTTCTTCCTCTACCACCTGCTCCACCCCTACGGCATCGGGATGCCGAAGGGCGAGCTGATGCCGCGGATGGAGGAGGGCCTGGAGCGCTTCGGCCGGCGCTACGGCTTCGAGGAATCGAAGAACCGGCGCAAGCAGATGCTCGCTTCGATGAGCGGCCAGGAGAAGTCGCAGGAGATCGGCGCCTTCATCAGCCGCCACGAGAACGAGTTCTGGCGCGCCTTCGAAGTCTCGACGGTGCTGCAGCTCAACCGGGCGTACAAGTCGAGCTGGTTCGCCTTCCTGTTGTTCCTGCTGGGGGTTTCGATCTTCCTCAACACCTACAAGGGCAACTGGCGGCAGTGGTTCACCGTGCAGAAGTTCGGCTTCTTCGTCGTGCACCACGGGCTCCTGATTCTGCTCGTGGGCGGGCTGACGTCGAAGCTCTTCACGGACCGCGGAATCCTGAACCTGTTCCTCGGCGAGGGGCCGAACGACACGTACCTGCGCTTCCACAACCCGGCCAAGAAGGCGAAGATGCCCTTCGCCGTGCGGCTCGACCGGTTCGCCCGGCAGGACTGGAAGGCGCTCGAGGTGCACTTCCTCGAGGACGAGTTCACGTCGCGCGTGCCGCGCTACACGCTCTGGAAGGACCGGGCGATCGAGCTCGATTACGTCGAGAACGACGACGGGACGTGGCGCCCGCGCCTGCGCCTCGAGGTCAAGGACCTCCACGAGCGGACGCTGATCGGCGAGCCGCTGGTGTCCGAGGCCGATCCCGACGAGCGGGGCGGCTACTTCCCCGTGGCCGAGCTCCTGATCGACGACGCGCACGTCGGCCACGACCACGGGCCGGAGGAAACCCACGGCGACGACGAGCCGCGCCGCGCCTACCTGACGCCGAAGCTCCCGCCCAGCTTTTGCTACGTCGACCCGGCGATGGGGTTCCGGCTGGCGGCGGCGTACGGCCCCAACGCGGAGGAGCGCGTGTTCCCCTCGCAGGAGGGCGTGCTCGGCTCGGTCCAGATCCGCATCGACGCCCAGGGCATCGAGCGCGTGGTCCCGGTTCGACTCGGCGACGGCGTGACCGTCGGCGACTACCGCATCTCCTTCGAGGACGCGACGGCGGACTTCGATCCGCGCTGGAAGGTAAAGACGCGCAGCAGCCACGAGCTGCCGCTCGAAGAGCAAGAGCCCCGCTTCGGCGCGATCT
This sequence comes from Planctomycetota bacterium, assembly GCA_028278425.1. GTDB lineage: Bacteria > Planctomycetota > UBA1135 > UBA1135 > JANQEJ01. The sequence continues at coordinate 3,119 of JANQEJ010000343.1, forward strand.
GGGTGGACATCCAGCCGCCGGGCGGCGGCGCCGCCGAGCGCCGCGTGGTGTTCGACGGTATCGATGCGGTCCAGCAGGACATGCAGCGGGAGTACGCGAACCGCGACGTGGCCATCCAGCTCGAGTGGGACCGGTGGCGTGCGCCCGGACCGCCTCGCTACCTCCTGCACTGGGGCGACGGCATGGAGCCGCGGCTGATCCGCCAGGGCGCCAACGGCGAGGGCGTCACCACGGTGGCCTTCGGCGAGGAGCTGCCGCTGCCGGGCGATACACCCGTACAGGTCTCGCACACCTTCGACCGCGCCAAGTTCGAGAAGAACCTCCAGTTCCTCGAGCCGACGGTGCGTCCCGACGGCTGGGACGAGGACTTCTACTCGCCGATGCCCAAGGGCCTTGAGCTCGAGGTGGTTCACGACCCCGACACCGACCGCGAGGTGCGCGAGACGGTGCGGATGGCGACCACCGAGGACGGGCAGTCCAACGTCTGGTACTCGGGCGACGAGCGTTTCGCGCTGCTCTACCTCGAGAACAGCGAGATGTTGCCCTTCGAATGGCGCAGCGTGATCTCCATCATCGAGCGCGACAACGCGGGCAAGCCCTACGAAGTGCCGCTCGGGTCGGAGGAGGACCGCGAGATTCGCGTCAACGACTACTTCCCCTATCGGGGCTACAAGTTCTTCCAGACCAACGCCGATGCGCGGTTCCCGAGCTACTCCGGGATCGGAGTGGTGTATGATCCGGGCATCTGGATCGTGTTGGCCGGGATGTACACGATCATCGCGGGGACGGCCTTTGCGTTCCTCGTTCGGCCGATCGTGTTCGCCGTGCGAAAGGAAGGCGCGTGATGACAGCTCTCTTGGAGTCGCTCGGATTCGGTGAGCACGGGCTCCTGGCCTCGATGCGGTGGCTGCGCGTGGTCAACGTGCTCTGCGCCACCGGCATCGTCCTCGCCTTGATGTCCGCGGGCTGGCACTTCCGCCAGTTCCTGAGGGTCGCCGAAGGGGGCGAGCGCGGCCGCAACCCGCTGGCGGGCGCCACCATGGCCGCGATGATCGCGGCGGTGGTCGCGATCTCGATCTCGATCTGGAACCGCTACGTGGAGGTGAACCACTTCCCGAGCCAGACGATGAGCGAGGTGCTGGTCATGTTCTCCGCCGGCCTGCTGCTGGCCGAGGTCATTCAGCACTTCGCGGTCAAGCTCGGTCGGTTCGGTCCGGGCTGGGCGATCGTGGACGACGCGCTGCTCTTCCTCGTGTTCTCCGGGGCCTGGGCCACGAACATCTACTCGACGTCGCTCTCCACGGCGCAGCGCGACCTGCCGCCGGCGCTGCAGTCGTACTGGTTCGCGCCGCACCTCGTCACGCTGATCTTCAGCTACGGCGCGCTCGGGATCGCCGGCCTGGTCTGCATCGTCTTCTTCTCGATGCGCTTCTGGAAAGGCGTCTTCAGCGGCGGGCAGAGCAAGCTCTCGCAGGTCCTGACCTTCGGGCTCCTGGTCTGCGTGCCCTTCGTCCAGGTGGTGACGATCCCGTTCTTCGTGCTCGTCGGCGCGGTCTTCGGCGCCCTGAAGCTCACCAACGCGCTGCCCACCAAGGCGAGGATGTCCGAGGTGGAGAAGGTGATGGACAAGGTCAGCTACGTCCGCTTCTCCGTCGGCATCCCGTTCTTGACCGCCGGGCTCTTCATGGGCGCGTTCTGGGCGCAGGAGGCCTGGGCGAACTACTGGGGCTGGGACAGCAAGGAGAACTCCGCGCTGATCACGTGGCTCATCTACGTGGTCTACATCCACCTGCGGATGCTCGGCGGGTACCGCGGCGAGAAGGCGATGGCCGTGCTGATGGGCGGCGCGCTCTCGGTCTTCCTCACCTTCCAGGTCTTCGGCTACCTGCCGGACAGCCAGAAGAGCCTGCACCGCTACACCGACGACGGCGTCGTCCCGATGGAGGGCCGCCAGGGCGGCGGCAAGGTCGTGGACGACTCGGCGCGCCTCGACACCGAGGACGAGCGCTGATGGGGGAGGCGCGCATCATCGACGGCAAGGCCACGGCGCTGGCCGTCCGGGAAGAGGTGCGCGCGAAGGTGGCGCGCCTGGCCGAGCGGGGCGTCGTACCCGGGCTCACCGTCGTGCTCGTGGGCGAGGACCCCGCGAGCCAGGTCTACGTGCGCAACAAGGACAAGGCGGCGACGCAGGCGGGCTTCCGCGTCGACACGCTGAAGCTCCCCGCGGCGACGCCCCAGGAGGAGCTCCTCGGGCGCGTTCGCGCGCTCAACGCCGACGACGCCGTGCACGGCATCCTGGTCCAGCTCCCCCTGCCCGACGGCCTGGACGCGGAGCCGGTCATCCGCGCGATCGACCCGAAGAAGGACGTCGACGGCCTGCACCCCGAGAGCGTGGCGGCCTACTGGGCGGGCCACGAGGGGCTCGTGCCGTGCACGCCGGCCGGTTGCATCGAGCTGCTCGACCGCTACGCGATCCCGATCGAGGGGGCGCGGGCGGTGGTGATCGGGCGGTCGCAGCTCGTCGGGAAGCCGCTCGCCGCGCTGCTCCTCGAGCGCCACGCCACGGTGACGCTCGCCCATTCCCGCACCCGGGACCTCGGGGCGGTCGCCCGCGAGGCGGACATCCTCGTCGCCGCGGTCGGGCGCGCGGGGCTGGTGCGCGGCGACTGGGTCAAGCCGGGGGCCTGCGTCCTCGACGTGGGCATCAACCGGACCGCGGAGGGCAAGCTGACCGGCGACGTCGACTTCCCCGAGGCTTCCCGGGTCGCCGGAGCGATCACTCCAGTTCCCGGCGGCGTGGGGCCGATGACGATCGCGATGCTCCTGCGCAACACCGCCCTGGCGGCGGCGCGCTCGGCGGGCATCGACTACGCGGCCCTCCCGGGCGATCCGGTCCCCGAGGGCGCGGGCCGCGCGTAGAGAGGATCCGCCTTGGAAGCCAGACAGTGGCAGGACCCGCCCGAGTATCGCGGCGGGGGGATGCACTTCGCGATGCCGACGATCACGCCGGTCGTGAAGATGCTCCTGATCGCGAACATCGCGGTGTTCCTGGTCATGCTGATCTTCGTCTACAGCCCGACGCAGGGCGGCGGGACGATCTTCGGCGGGATCAACCGGTACGTCGGGCTCTCGCCCGCGGTCTGGAAGAGCTGGTTCCCCTTCGTTCCGGTCTGGCAGCTCCTGACCTACGGGTTCCTCCACGCCATACCCGGCTTCGGGCACATCCTGGGGAACATGCTGTTCCTCTACTTCCTCGGGACGATGCTCGAGGGGCTCATCGGCGGGCGACGGTTCCTGGTCTTCTACCTCGCCGCCGTCGTGCTGGCGGGGTTCATGCAGCTCCTGGTCGGGCTGATCGCCGGCGGGCCGCCGATCATCGGTGCTTCGGGCGGCGTGCTCGCCATCGTCTGCGCGGTCGCGACGCTGCGGCCGCAGGCGCGGATCATCTTCATCATCTTCCCGATCACGCTGAAGACGCTCGCGATCGTCTACGTGACGATCGACGTCCTGATGGTCATCCTCGAGCTCAAGGGGGCGAACTCGAACGTCGCCAGCTTCGCCCATCTGACCGGCGCGGCGCTCGGTTACCTGGCCGTGCGCCAGGGATGGATCTGGCGCGACCCGGTGGCGAGCCTGGAGCGGGCGCGCGAGCGGCATGCCGCCGAGAGCGCGGCCAACGACCGGCAGAAGCTCGACGCGTTGCTGGACCGCATCCACCGGGAGGGGATCGGGTCGCTGTCGGCGCGCGAGAAGGCGTTCCTCAAGCGCATGTCGCAGTCGCGTTAATTCGCGGTCCCGCCGGCGTTTCCGGCCCGTTTCGCGCCCCTAGTACCCCCGTTCGGGCGGGGGTACACTCGTCCGCCGCCGTCGACTCTCTCCCGGCGAGACGCCTATGAAGACCACGACCCTTCTCCCCTTCCTGATCGCTCTTCCGCTCGCCGCCGCGCCCGAACCCGTCGCCGGCGCGCCC
>JANQEJ010000051.1 GCA_028278425.1 Planctomycetota bacterium
AGACCCGACCCGCGTGCACGGCGCCGTCACGCGCGATCAGCCTGAGACCGACCGTCGTAAGTCCTTGAACGAGGATTCCTGCCGTTCAAGTTGGGCTAGCGGCGCCCCGCGGGTGTCACCGGAGGGTTGGGCTCGTCGGCCGACTCCCGGTACCCTACCGGGCCGGGCGCCCGTAGCTCAGCAGGATAGAGCACCGGTTTCCTAAACCCGGACTGTGATGTTCGAGTGCTGCCGGACGCGCCAGAGCCCCCCTTGGGCGAGGAACTTCGTTTGAGGCGTTAGTCCACCCGCAGATACCGCCCCCCTGTGTCCTCCGTCAACCACCGCAACAGCGTCGACTCCTGCCCCATCGCCACGCCGTGGATGCGAACGTGCCGCGCGCTGTTCCAGCGCCGCACCTGCGCGCGGATCTCGGCGACGTCGGTGATCTCGCCCTCGGTAGGAGCGCCGTCGGAGAGGAGGTAGATCGTGTCGACGAGCGGGTCGGCGAAGGCGAGCTCGAGCGCGGGGTAGAGGGCGGTGCTGCCGACGGCGTACTGCTCGGAGACGAACCGCAGCGCTTTTTGGCGCGTGGCCTTCTTCATCTTGATCAGCTTCTTCTCGAGCGCGGTGACCTTGCTCTCGAAGAAGACGACGTTGAAGAGCGCGTCCTCGGGGAGCAGGCGCAGGACGGCCATCAGCTCGCGCTTGGCGACGTCCATGCGCGTCTCGGCGTCGAGCTCGCGCTCGCCGGGGTCGGGTTGGTCCGTGCCGGAGACGAGGCGCATCGAGCCGGAGATGTCGAGCACGAACACCACGCGCTCGCTCTCGACGTGGACGCCGAAATACTGCGTCGCGCGGGTGCCGCCCGCGGCGGCATCGTCCTCGCGGCGGCGCTTCTCCTCGTGCAACGCCTTGCCGTAGGTCGGGAGCTCGAAGCCGGCGCCCTCGCGCTCCCACCACTTGCGCCAGCTCGCGGGCAGCCGACCGAGGTCGAGGCCGGTCAGAAGCCGCAGTGCCGCGTAGGCGTCGGCCTTGAAGCGGCCGGTCTCCTCCTCGAAGCGCTCGATCAGGACGGGGACCGACTCCTTCTTGCGCAGGCGCACGGTCTGCTCGAGCGCCTCGACGCGCACCGACCAGAGCTTGTCGACGAGCAGCGCGTGTAACGCTTCCATCGCCGGCGCCGTGCGGATCTGCGCGAGCGCCGCGGCGGCGCCCATGCGGTGAGACGCGTCGCGCGAGCGGGCGAGCTCCAGCGCCTCCGCCTGCCACTCCGGGTCGGTCAGCCCGCGCCGTCCCATCTCGACGATCGCCGCGCGGCGCACGGCCACGTCGCGGTGGTCCATCAGCGGGCGCAGCTTCGGCTCGACCGCTTCCCACTCGTCGAGCCGTTCGCCGACGAGCGCGATCGCCTCGAGGACGATCGTCGGGTCGCCGTCCGCCAGCACCCGTTCGACGGCCTCGTCGACGTCGGCGCCGTCGCGATCGGCCAGGATCTCGAGCAGCACGAGCTTCCACGCCCGCGCAGAGCGCGGGTCGTGGAGCTTCGCGAAGAGCAGGGCGCGCCGTTCGGGGGAGTCGTCGGCCGCCAGGGTCGCCCGGACCACCTCGCGGTGCGTCCAGTCGGCGTAGCGCGCCGCGTCGCGCGCGGAGATACCGAGGTAAGCCACGTCGGTCGCGTGGCTCAGCGTCGCGTGGGCGAGCAGGAGTTGGAACTTCTCCGGGTCGCCGCCGGCGCCGAGCGCCGGCGCGAGCGCGTCGCAGGCGGCGGAGCGGGCCGCTTCGATCTTGGACGCGCGCAGGACGCGCTGGAGCGCGGCCAGGGAGGGCTCACCGATCGCGATCAGGCTCTCGGCGGCGGCCGTCGCCGTCGCAGCGGGCTTCTGAAGCGCCGCCGCTTCGAGCACGAGCACGGCGCGGCCCTCCAACTCGCCCTTTCCCGCGTACAGGCGAAACGCCCGCAACGCCGCCGTGCGAGGCTCGTCCTTCTTCAGTTTCGAGAGCCCCTGCTCGAGCGCCTTGAACGACTCCTCGTCCCCGTGCGCGGCCAGCTCGTCGAACACGCCGACGTCGACCTTGTCGCGGTCCTTCGCGATCTCCTTCGCGAGCTCCTTGACCGGGCGGTCCTGGACGGCGAGCAGCGCGAGCACGAGCGCGACGGCCTTCACCTACTTGAGTCCCAGCTCCTTCGCGTGTTCCTCGATGTAGCGCAGGGCCTTCTTCGAGTCGCCCTTGGTCGTGCCCTCGTCGGGCGCGAAGACCTGGCCGGTGATCTCCTTGAGCGCCCAGGACACGTCGCGGCGGATGTGCTGCCACGTCTTCCAGCGCTCCTCCCAATAGGAGGCCGGCGGGTTGGCGGCTGAGTCCACCTCCTCCGGCACGGGGGCGGCCAGCGACTCGGCGAGGAGCTTGGCGACGCTCATCCGCTTGCACTTCACCTGGCCGAAGTAGCGGACGCAGGCCCTCGACACGTCCTTGTGGCGGTAGCGCTTGAGCTCGTATTCGACGAGCTCCGCCGCGTCGGAGTGGCCGAGCCGGCCGAGCGCGTCGATCACCGCCGCGAGCGCCGTCGGGCGCTCCTTCTGGTTCTTCTTGTCCTTCAGCGCCTTGACGAGACCTGAGGTGGACTTTTTGTCGTCGATGTTCGCGAGGACGCGCGCGGCGGCCGCGCGGACCTCGGCCTCGCGCTCGCGGACCCGCTGGTCCAGCACTTCCTTCTTCGTGATGCCGAGCTCCGCCGCGTCGGCCTTGACCGCCGTCTTGTCGACGCGCGAGGCCTTGTAGCCGAGGGCCTTCAACGCCGGAGCGAGCAGCTCCGGGTTGTCGTGACGCGCCATCTTCTTCAGCGCGGCGATGATCTGCTTGCCGTCTTTCGCCTTGGCCGCGGCGGCGTGCTCCGCCAGGAGCGCCTTCAGCGCCTCGGGCTCGGCGGCGGTGACCTCCTCGGCCTGCTCCTCTTCCTGGGCCGCACCCGCGGGCGCGGCCAAAGCGAGGCCGAGCGCGAGGAGGCTGGCGATCACGGCTACTTCACGAGCGGGGCGAGCATGCTCTCGGCGAGCTCGCGGTCTTCGGGGGAGTAGTGGAGCACGAGCTCGGCGGCGCGGCGGTGCAGCGCCGTGCGGTCGGCGAGCTCGACCGGCCCGCCGCCCGTCGCGAGGGCGTAGTCGACGACGTCCCGCGCGAAGGGAGCAACGCCGCGCTTCGCTGCGAGCCGTCGTTCGTTCTTCACGACGTTTGCGGCGACCTGCTCGGGAAGCGCGGCGTTGCCGAACCAGATCGGCACGTCGGCCAGATCGAGACCCGGGTCGGCCGGCAGCACCGCGATCACCCGGCCGGACGCGTGTCCGTGGTTGACGCGCTCGACGGTCTGGTCGCCGGCGTAGAGCACGGGCTCGAATTCCTGGCGCGGAACCACGAGGTCGCGGTCGACCTCGAGGACGAGGAGCCAGCCCGACGTGACGAAGGGCTTCTCGACGCGCCAGTCGTGCGCGTAGCCTTCCTTCAACAGGAAGGGCTGCGCGTAGAGGAGCCCGGTGACGTCGGTCCGGTCGGCCGCGACGGGGCGCCGCTCGGCGTCCTGCGCGCCCACGGCCCAGACCGTCAGCGCGAGGCCGGTGGAGACGAGCGCCGCGAGGCCGGCGAGGGGCAAGAGCTTCATGGGGTCTCCTTGCGAAGGATCTCGACGTCGTCCATGCCGAGGCGGCCGCGGACCGAGCCTAAGCCCGGGCCGAACTCGAAGCGCACGGCTTCGACGGCGGTGAGGTCGAGCCCCGAGCCGTCGGTGAGGAAGTCGGTGAGCCGCAGGCGCACCGTGCTGAACTCGTTGGCCCAGCCCGCGCCGGCGCCGGAGCCGGTGCGCTCGTACGGCCGCGTGATGTCGCCGTAGATCCCGGTCTCGATCGAGCTCGTGACGCCGCCCGCGTCGCGCAGCGTCACCGTCAGCGAGAGCGGCTCGTCGAGCAGGTCGGTCTGCGGGTGGCGCGTGCCCTGGCAGGCGCGGAACGAGAGGTACGCGTCGTCGCTGAGGTCGCGCTCGGACGGGATGATCTCGAACTCGAGGAAGAACGCGCTCGGCGGCGACCACTCGAACACCGTCGCGCGGCCGTCGTCGCCCGAATCGTCGTAGCGCGTCATGCCGTTCATCGGCTGGGCGCCCGTCCAGGAGAAGGAGCCGTCCTGCTCCCGCATCAGGTCCTCGACGCGCTCGAGCACGTCGCCGCTGACCGCGCCGCCGGAACTGCTCAGGAACAGGCTGGGCTCCGTCTGGAAGTCGTCGATGACGAAGTGGTCGGAGGCCTCCGCCTCGCGGTAGTCCTTCGCCGTGATCGCGTTGCCGGCGACGCCCGCCGGCCGGAAGTCGGCGTCCATGCGCTCGAAGAAGTCGAGCGCGGGGACGTTGCCGTCGACGTAGCGCTTCACCAGCGGGAGGAAGAAGCCCAGCTCGTAGTCGTGCACAGTGGACTGCGGCAGGATGGCCGGGCCCGAGCAGACGCAGCTCCCGCCGCCGTTGTGGAAGTAGGCGTGCCCGACGCCCTGGATGTAGAAGGTGTGCTTGTTGCCGTAGGCGCGCTCGTAGAAGGCGAACGGCTTCGAGGTGCCGCTGCTGGGCGAGCCGGTGACGTCCGCGTCGGCCGCGCCGTACATCAGCGCGAAGTTGACGCCGAAGGGCTGCGACAGGCTGGACGAGATGTGCGTGACCGGCGCGATGCTGACGACGAGCCGGACGTCGTTCTCGTCGAAGAAGGGGCTGACGAACTCGTCGTTCAGGAGCCGGGTGTAGGCCCGGACGACGCCCTCGCCGCCGCGGCTGTGCCCGATGAAGGTGATCCGGTCCCCGTCGATGTGGCCGTCCAGGACGCCGCCCTCGATCAATCCCTGCTTCTCCAGGATCAGCTCGGTGTTGGTCAGCGTCGTGATCGAGGCCTGGTCGCTCCCGGGCCCGGTGTTGTTCTGGTGGCTCATCACCACGTAGCCGTAGGAGGCCAGGTGCTCGCCGATGTGGTCGTACCAGAGGTAGTTGTGCCCGTTGCCGTGGCTGACCACCACGAGCGGGAGCTGGCCGAGCGAAGCGATGTTCGACGGATAGAAGGTGTTTTGGCCGAGGAACGACCCGCCGCTGTAGGTGATCTCCACCGTGCTGAGCGGACCCTTCTGCGTCGTGTCGGCCACGACGTAGAAGCCGGCCTCGTCGGAGAGGCCGTCGACGTAGTCGGCGGGGCTGAGCAGACCGTCGAGGTCGAGGTCGACGACGACGTCGTAGCCCACCCCGAGCCCGGTGCCCGCGTCGCCGGAAAGCGTCCCGCCGTCGAGGAGGAAGATGTTGGCCTGGATGCCCCCGGCCGCGAAGGTCACCGGCTGGGCGCCGCCGCGGACGTCGGTCAGCGTCGGGTCGCTCGCCCAGCCGAGCACCGTCTTGGCCGCGACGACGTAGACGTCGGCGCTCCTCCCGGCGAGGGCGGGGTGGGCGACCGTGTCGACCGCCATCTCCACCGCCTCGCCGGCGTGGACCGCCCGGACGAGCTCGAAGTGCGGGTACCCCGGCAGGGCGTGTCCCACGAGCGGGACGGACGTGGGCTGCGCCTCTCGAAACGCGGCGGTCTCCTGGGGCGCCTGCGAGGAGGCGGAGCTGAGCTGGGCTTCGGCCGGCGTCAGAACCAGGGCGGCGACGACGGGCCCCAGACCGAGGCCGAAGGGGGAGCAGACGCGCATGGTGGCCGGATCCGGGATGGTGTCGTGGGGAGGGGGACCGTCCACCGATTGTGGCATCGCTCCCGGTTCCACGCCAGCCGGATTGCCCTTGGCGCGCGGGCCGGCCCACCGGATACTCCCGCCGTGACCACCGAGGACAGGATCCTGATCCGCGACCTGGAGGTGCGCGCGATCGTCGGCATCAACGAGTGGGAGCGGACGAAGAAGCAGGACCTCATGCTCAACCTGGTCCTCTTCCGCGACCTTCGGGTCTCCGCCGAGTCCGACGACGTCAAGGACACTTTACATTACGGGACGATCGCCAAGGCGGTGCTCGCCTACGTCGAGGGTTCGGAGCACCGTCTGATCGAAACGCTCGCCACCGGGGTCGCCCGCCTCTGCATCGAGCACGGGGCGGAGCGGGTGCGCGTGCGGGTGGACAAGCCGTGGGCGGTGCGCCACGCCGCCGCGGCGGCGGTGGAGATCGAGCGCGGCCGCGCGGACTTCGAGTAGCGGCTCCCTTCCACGAGTTGCGTCCGGCCCGTCGGTAAAATGTTGTGGCCGAACGGCCCAATCCTGTTTTCGCCAGTCCTCACGCTGGGAATCTGTTGGTGAAAGTCGTGTGTGGCCGGTTGTTCGTGGACGGGTTCGAGCTGGCGGGCCGTTTAAGTGCGGGTGGCGACGCGTCAAGCCCGATCCCCAGGGAGCACAGGTCGTGGCCAGCGAGCAGGCGGCCGGACCAAGGGAAGGCTCCCGTGGCCAGAGCTCGCACCGGGTCGCGCCCCCACGATGCGATCGCGCCCCCAGGCAAAGAAGGCCCCCATGATTCACGGCTCGTCCGCGGTTCCCATTCCCAGCCCCGAGAGCAAGCTCTCCGTCCAGAACGAGATCCTCCGGCAGGGCGTCGAGCGGCTCCTATCCCAGGTCCTGGGGGTCGAGGCGGACCTCTACGTCCGCGACCACAAGGAGCTCGTCGACGAGAACGGCCGGCGTCTCGTCGTCCGGAACGGGTACCTGCCGCCCCGCGTGATCCGCACCGGCGCCGGCAGGGTCCGCGTCCGCCAGCCGCGGATCCACGACCACCGGGTGGACGCCGTCGGGCGGCGGATCCGGTTCTCGAGCCGCTTTCTTCCGTCTTACGCGCGCACCACGGATCACATCCAGAAGCCCGAGGCGGCGCTCTACTTCCAGGGCATGGCCACCGGCGACCTGACCGCGGCGCTGCGCACCATGCTCGGGCCGGTAGCGGAGGTGCTCACCGGGGAGATGCTCGCCCGCCTGCACGAGGTGTGGGACGGCGACCTCCGCGAGCGAACGCGCCGCGACCTCCGCGCGCGTCGCTACCGGTACTACTGGTGCGACGAGATCGAGATCCGCGAGCCCGTGGAGGGCCACCGGCTCTGCGTCCTCGTCGTCATCGGGGCGACGGACGACGGCGAGAAGGAGCTCGTCACCGCCCGGCTCGGCCTCGGCCAGAACGAAGGGTCCTGGCTGGACGTCCTCGGCGACCTGCAAAGCCGCAGCCTCGTCCTCGAGCCCGAGCGCATGGCCGACGCCGGCACCCAGGCGTTCTGGAACGCCCTGCGCAAGATCCACGCGCGGTCGAGCGCCACGCTGCGGCCCCGGCCCAACGGGATCTAGTGTTCTGAGTCAGAAGTTCGGGCGCACAAGGTGCGACTCTCGGTGCGCAGGGCAAGGCGCGCCGACGACGCCTTACTCGTAAGTAAAGCTAGG
>JANQEJ010000053.1 GCA_028278425.1 Planctomycetota bacterium
CCTCACGCGTCAAAGCGGCCCGAGGACGGGCCACTTTTCCGCGGGCTCGCGCAGCCGCGCTCGCGGGGCGGCGCTGAGGGAAGCGACGACGCCGGCAAGATCCCCCGCACCTCCGTCCCGAACGGAGTCGAGCGCCGCCCCTTCCACCTGATCGACCTAGGCGAGAACGTCACCGACCGCACCGCAGCGGTCCGGCGAAACCGACACAAGGCCGCTCCACCTGTACAACACCCTTCGTCCGACCAAAGTCGAGTCTTCGCGCCCAGTGCAGCCCGCCGCGGGAACCCTATGATCCCCACCCATGCGGAATGGGAGCAGGAGAGCTCGTGGAACGGCGCTCGCCGCCGGCGTTCTCGCCACCGCGTGCGGCGAGGTCGGCCGGCCGGCGCCCCCGCCGGCAGCCCCAGTGCAGGCCGAGGCGACCTATCAAGTCCGCCACACCCCCGGCGTCGTCTACGGGCAGGGCCTGCGGCGCGAGTCGTGGGAGGACGAGGGCGGCGAAGTCGTCGACCTCACGCTCGACGTCCGCGAGCCCACCGGCGCTCCGGAGCGCGACAAGCCGGTCCTCGTCTGCATCCACGGCGGCGACTTCGCGGGGAGCATCCGCGAGCCCGGCGAGCTGGCGGTCTTCTCCAAGGAGGGGCTGGTCCCGTTCGCGGAGCACTTCGCGTCGCGCGGCTGGGTCGTCTTCTCGATCGACTACCGGATGGCCGAGGACCGCGGGAACGCGCCGCCGGTCTGGTTCGCGCCGCCGTCCGAGATCAACCCGCTCCGCACGCGCGCCTTCTACACCGCCGCGCGGGACACGAAGGCCGCCGTGCGCTGGATCCACGCGCGCGCCGGCGACTACGGGGCGAGCGCGGATCACATCGCCCTCCTGGGCGGGTCCGGCGGCGCCGCCCTCGCGGTCGCGGCCGGTTTCTCGGACCCGGAAGACTTCACCGCCGAGATCGACGCGGCCGCCGACCCCACGCTGGCGTCGACGCATCTCGACGCGCGTTCCGACGCCCACACGGTGGTCTCCTTCTGGGGAAGCTCGGCCGCGCTCGATCTGCTCGAGAAGTTCGACGGCCGGAACCGCTTCGACCCGGGCGACCCGCCGCTCTTGATCGTCCAGGGAACCCGCGACGCGATCGTCCCGCTCGAAGTCGCCAAGGAGATGCGCCAGGCCTGCCTCGCGGCCGACGTCCCCCACGACGTGATCGCCTTCGACGGCGGCCACGGCCACTGGAACGCGTTCATCAACGGGCGCAGCCTGCCCGAGGTCGCCCTCGACTTCGTCGTGGAGCGCCAGGGATTGGAGGTGCGCTGACCGTGGCACCGGAATTGCCCGCGCAGCGAGCCTCCCCCGCCCCATCCCGAGGACCGCAGATGCTCCGAACCCTGCCACGCTTCCCTCTGCTGCCGGCCGTCCTCTCCGTCTTCGCCTCCGCCGCCGCGCCGCAGGACCGCCGCTTCGACGACGAGGCCCTGCAGCCGCTCGCGGCGAGGCTCGCGAGCTACGCGGAGGCGCGCGCCGCGTCGCGGGGCGTCGACGACGCGCGCGCGGCGCTGGCCGCGGAGCTCGAGGCGCTGGCGACCGAGGAGGAGCACCCGCTCGCGCGCCCGAGCGACCTCGGCCGCGCGGTTTGGCTCTCGAAGGGTTACGGCGAGGCGAAGCTCAAGAAGGGCAAGGTCGCGGAGGACGTCTTCGAGCACGGGAGCTTCGCCGGCGAGGGGATGGAGCTCGCCTACCGCGTCCCGAAGAAGTACGACGCGCGCGGCGCGTCCTATCCGCTGATCCTCGCGATCCCGGCGCGCAACGAGACGCCGGCCGAGCACCTGCGCGCGCGCTGGACGCTGCCCGCGATCCTCGACGGAGCGGTCCTCCTCTGTCCCGAGATGCCGCGCGACCGCGACTGGGATCGCGTGATGGTCGCGGGCCGGCCCGGCGGCCTGAGCCACGTGCTGACCGCGCTGCGCTTCGCGGCGGAGCGCTTCGCCGTCGACTTCGACCGCGTCTACGTCGTCGGCCACGGCAAGGGCGTGCCCGCCGCCGTCGCGGTCGGCAACTACGGCCCGCAGCGCTTCGCCGGCGTCGCCGGGCGCGCCGGGGAACCGGGGGAGCAGGGTCCGGAGAACTTCTCCAACCTGCCGACCTACTTCGCCGGCGGCGGCGCGAAGGCGGCGGCCTTCGAGCGCGCGGTGCGCGACGCGGGCTTCGACAACTGCCGCCTCGCCCCGACCGGCGACGAGCAGGACCTCTGGGACTGGATCCAGGCCAACCCGCGCCGGACCTACCCGACCCGCGTCACCCTGGCGGTGGGCACGCCCTTCCCGACGCGCGCCTACTGGCTGCGGGTCGCGCCCACCGCGAGCGACGCGCGCATGACGGCGACGATCGAGCGCGGCACGAACACCGTCGCGCTCGACGGGCACGGCGTGTCGCACGTCACGCTGTACCTGAACGACGCCCTCGTCGACCTCGACCAGCCGCTGAGGGTCCTGCGCAACGGCGCGGAGCAGGAGGTCGCCGTCGAGCGCGGCTTCCTGAGCACGCTCGACCTGCTCGCCGACGGCACGAGCGACGCGGCGAGCGTGTACGTGGCGGAGGCGGTGCTCGAGCTGACCGAGGACGCGATCGCGCCGCGGGACGACGCGCCGCCGGCGGACGAGGAGTACCAAGAACGGCTGGCCGGAGCGGGCCTCGACGTCGAGCGGCTCTGGGAGCTCCACCTTTGGTGCGAGTCCACCGACCGCGCGGCGAAGGGCCGCGCGGTCCTGCGCCGGCTCCTGCGCGTGGACCCCGACCACGAAGCCGCGCGGCAGGCGCTGGGTCACCTGCGCTCCCGCGGCGGCTGGTTCGTCTCGCGCGAGTCCTTCGAGCGCTTCGAGGAGGGCCAGGACGAGGCGGCGGCCAAGTCCCGCGGGTACGTGAAGCACAAGGGCGTCTGGATGCACCCCGCCGACCGCGCCCGCGCGAGCAAGGGGCTCGTCCGGGACCGCGAGACCGGCCTGTGGCTCTCCGCGGAGGAGCGGCGCAAGCTCGCGAAGGGCTGGGTGCGCCAGGACCTGGACTGGATCCCGCCGGAGGAGGCGGCCCTCGCGGACGACGGGCTCTGGCGCGTGGACGGCGAGTGGTTCGACCTGCGGGTCGCGAACCGCCGCCGCGCAAAGATCGACTCGATGTGGCGGATCCCGCTCCCCGCGGTGCTCCTCCACACCACGGCGGACCGCGACGTCTCGCTGCGCGCGGCGGAGCACATGACGCGCGCCCTCGCCGACCTGCGCAAGGTGTTCGGCGCCGAGCCGGAGCTGCCGCTCTCCGCGGCGGTGCTGCGCGACGAGGAACAGTTCGACCGCTTCGCCTTCGGCGACCCCGACGGCCGGCGGCGCGCGACGCACGCGGGGCGCCGCCACCTCGTGCACTACGGTTTCTTCGCCGAGAGCTGGTTTCCGCCCGTCGAAGGCAAGCGCGAGTTCCGCGGCATGGGCGTCTGCTACTGGGACACGCTGGCGCCGCACGGGGATCTCTACGGCGTGCACTCCGCGCGGCTCGCGATCGGGCTCTCCTACGTCGACGCGCTCGACCCGAGCCCGAAGGCGGTTCGGGGTGCGCTCCCCGACGGGCCGGGGCGCGAGTACTACGACGCCTACCGGGCGGAGAAGACGCTCCCCGAGTGGCTGCGCTACGGCGGCGCGGTCTACGCCGAGCGCTTCTTCGAGGACACGTACGTAGAGGGCGACGGCGACCGCTGGTGGACCCGCAAGTGGTCCGTCGACAACCTGAAGGGCCGCGGCGGGCTGCGCCCCCTGGACGAGGTCTTCGCGTTCCGGCTCGACCCGGACGACCGCGACGACGCGCTCAAGCTCCTGATCGAGGCCGGGCTCGTCGTCGCCTTCGCCGTGGACGGGGGGTGCGCTCCGGTGGACGAAGCGCACGCGAAGCTCAAGGCGGCGCTGGCGTCGGGACGCTTCCGCCCGAGCCACGCGAAGGAGCTGCGCGAGGCCATCGGCGAGAACCGGCCGGCCCTCGAGGCCTTCGCCGGGCTCTAGCCCAACTTGAACGGCAGGAATCCTCGTTCAAGGACTTACGACGGTCGGTCTCAGGCTGATCGCGCGTGACGGCGCCGTGCACGCGGGTCGGGTCT
>JANQEJ010000063.1 GCA_028278425.1 Planctomycetota bacterium
GCTCGAGGCGGCGCCAGAGGTGGTGGCGCGGCGTCCCTACCGCGGGCTCTCGCCGGAAGCGGACCGTTCGGCTGGCGTCGGCTCGCCGCTCGATCTCGAGGTCCAGGGCTCCCACGTAGCGCGCGTTGACCCCTGCCTCGCGGGCACGCTCGACGTCGCGGAGCGTGCGCGGCCCGAGCTCCCGGGTCGCGAGCTCCTGGCTCCGGTGCCGGAGGCCATGGCGGATGGTGTCGCGCGGGATCCGCAGCTCCGCCCCGTCCTCGCGCACGCCGCGGACAGCGATGTGGAGGTGCGGCCGGTCGTTGTGGTCGTGCTCGACGGCGACCCAGGTGAGCTTCGTGCCGAGGTCCTTGCCGAGCGCGCCCATCAGGTCGCGCGCATGCTGCGGGAGGTTCATCCGCTCGCCGTTCTCGGGCGAGACGACGATCTTCCAGAGGCGCGCGTCGCCGGCCTTCTCCCAACCGGCGAGCGTCGCGGCAACCGGCACGTCTTCGTGCTTGGCATCGAAGCCGAGGCCGCGGTTCTCGGGGTCCGGACGCCCCTTCTCGCGGGCGATGTAGCGGCCGTGGGCGCGCCACTTCCCGTTCCCCTCGTTGCGCCGGTACGAGACCTTGACCGTGCTCCGCTGGGAGAGCCGGTGCACCTGCGGGCGACCCGGGCGCGCCCTCCCCCGCCGGCCGTAGCGGAGGAAGCGCCGCCGGAGCCGGCGCGCCTTCCGCGCGGCCGTTTGCTCGGACTCGGAGCGCCGCGGCGGGGGTCGAAGCTCGTACGGATCGGGCATTCGATCAGAGCTCCTGCAGCGCGTCCGAGAGCGCCTGCGGGAGCGCCGTTCGCTCGCTCGGAAGGTGCGCTCCGAGTCGGCGCAGGAGCCCGCGAATCTGGTCGCTCGTGAGATGGACGTTGTGCAGGTCGAGCGCCGACTGGCGCGCACTCCACGCGCGCTTGCTGGTGCCGCGTTCGTCGAGCGCCGAGGCGCCCCGCTGCCTCAGCGCCTCGAGCCGCTCGGCCTTCATCTTCGGGAGTCGATCGGCGACTTCGAGGAGCGCGCCCAGCAGGAGATCCGGCTCCACCCGCTCCATGCCCGCGATCGCCACGAGCCCGCCCAGGTTGGCCAGGATGTGTACGCGCTTGCCCTGCTCCCGCGTGTGGAGAACGCCTGTTTCTGCTGCGCTCATCGCCGTCCCCCGGTCGGCCCAGACGTCGCTTCAGACCGCCGCCAAGCTCACGTTTCCCGCCGCTTCAGAACGTCCACAGCGGCCTCGCACCGGCGACGATCTGATCCGCGGAGACCGTGCCGAAATAGCGGCTGTCCCAGCTCCGCGAAGGGTTCATTCCCATGACGAAGAAGCGGCCCTCCGGGAGCACGATCTCGCCTTCACTGGTGTGCTCGAGAGGCCGCCCTCGTGAATCGACTTCGGTGAACTCGCTATGCGGAACGGCCGCGCCGTTCACCGCCACGCCGCGCATCGCCACCGCGATGCGATCTCCGGGAACACCGACCAGGCGCTTGAAGATGGGCGCAATGCCGCTCGCGCAGGAGCCGTCGATCACGTAGCCGCGCTCGCGCGCGAGGTCCGCGGCCGCGCCGTCGAGGCAGACCGCGACCCAGGCTCCTCGCTCGAGAGTCGGCTCCATGCG
>JANQEJ010000066.1 GCA_028278425.1 Planctomycetota bacterium
GCCGCCAGCGCGTCCCAGCGCGCGTCGTCCGCGGGCTCCTGGGCCAAGAGCGCCGCAAGAAGCGGCGCCGCCAGCGCTCCCCCTACGAATCCCAACGGAGCCGCCCCTCGCCCTCCTCAACCGTTCCGATCCGCCAAGCGGTCTCGCCGCGGGCGGCGAGGTCCCCGACCATCGCATCGGCGTCGAAGGCGTCGACCAGGACGACCATCCCGATGCCCATGTTGAACGCCCGGTGCGCCTCCTCCGGCGCCAGCTTCCCACCCTCGACGAGGAGCCGGAACAGCCCCGGCACGGGCCACGAACCGCGCCGGAGGACCACGTCGCAGTCCCCGAGAATGCGCGGCACGTTGCCCGGCAGCCCGCCGCCGGTGACGTGCGCGAGCGCGTGGACGCGGTCGGCTTCGAGCATCGGCCAGAGCGCCTCGAGGTAGCTCCGGTGCGGCGCGAGCAGCGCCTCCGCCACGGTGCGTCCCGCCAGCTCGTCCGGGGTGTCGTCGAGCGCGAGCTTCATCCGTTCGAAGAGGATCTTGCGCGCCAGCGAGTAGCCGTTGGTGTGCAGCCCGTCCGACGCGATTCCGATCGCGGTCTGGCCGGGGGCGACGCGGCTGCCGTCGAGGATCTTGTCCCGCGCCACCGCGCCGACGAGGAAGCCGACCAGCTCGAAATCGCCGTCCTTGTAGAGCCCCGGCATCTCCGCGGTCTCGCCGCCGAGCAGCGCCAGCCCGTGGTCGCGGCAGGCCTCGGCGCAGCCGCGGATCAGCTCGCCGACGATCTCCGGCGAGAGTTTGCCCATCGCCGCGTAGTCGAGAAAGAAAAGCGGACGCGCCCCCTGGACCAGGATGTCGTTGATGCAGTGCTGCACCAGGTCGCGACCCACGGTGTGATAGACGCCGGCGCGGCGCGCCACTTCGAGCTTCGTCCCGACGCCGTCGGCGCTCGCCACGAGCACCATGTCCCCGCAGCCGACCTTGGCGGGGTCGAAGAGCCCGCCGAAGAGCCCGACGTCGCCGAGCACGCCGGGCGTGAAGCTCGCGCGGATCGCTTCCCGCGCCCGCTCGAGCGCGTCGTCCTGCGCGTCGATGTCGACGCCAGCATCCTTGTAGGTCAAACCTTCCTTCGCGGTCACCGGTCCCTCCCGAGGAGCTCGTCGAGGTGGCTCCAGGTCGAGGGAGGGTAGCCGGACCGGTCCGCCAGGCGCGACAGGATCCGCCGATAGTTGTCGAACCCGATCTTTTCCGGCAGGGCGTGCAGCGCGAACCACGCGGCGTCGGAGACGTCGTCGCTCAGCGGGCGCGGCTCGACCGCCTCGGCGCCGCAGAGGTAGACGGCCACGTTCGCCGGCTTGCGCGGATCGCTCTCGATGAAGAAGAGGTCGAGCAGTCCCAGGACCCGCGCCTCGATCCCCGCCTCCTCGGCCACCTCGCGGGCGATCGCGAGCTCCGGCCCTTCGTCGATCTCCTGGTAGCCCGCCGGCAGCGCCCAGTAGCCCTTCCACGGGTCGATCGCGCGCTTGACGAGGAGCACCTCTCCGCGCGGGTTGACCACGACGCCGGCCGCCGCGCAGGCCGGGTTGAGATACAGCACGAACGCGCAGGCGGAGCAGCGCTGGCGCGCGCGCGCCTCGATCGTCGCCTCGACCAGGGCCGCGCCGCAGATCGGGCAGTGCTTCGCTTGCCTGTGCCACACGGCCGTCGAATCCCCTACAGTAGGATACGGGCCTCGGGCAGGGATCTCGACCCTGCCCGGGGCCGCGTCGCATGAAGTCCCTTCTCCTCCTCGGCAGCACCGGATCGATCGGGACCCAGACCCTCGAGCTGGTTCGCCGGGACCGCGCCGGGTTCCGAACCGTCGCGCTCTCCGCCCAGAGCTCCTGGGAGCTCCTTCTGGAGCAGGCGCGCGAGTTTCTTCCGGACGTCGTCGCGCTCGCCGACCCCGAGGCCGCAAAGCGGCTCGGCGCGGAGCTTCCCGCCGGGATCGCGCTGCGAACCGGATCGGACGCGGCCGAAGAGCTCGCCGCAGAGCTCGAGTACGACGTCTGCGTGCACGGCATGGTGGGCGCCGCCGGCGTCAAGCCGTCGGTGCGCGTGCTCGAGCGCGGCAAGTGCCTGGCGCTCGTCAACAAGGAATCGCTCGTCGTCGCCGGCGCCGAGCTGATGGAGCTCGCACGCCGCAACCACGCCGCGCTGATTCCCGTGGACAGCGAGCACTGCGCGCTCCACCAGTGCCTGCGCGGCGAGGACCCCGCGCGCGTGCGCCGCGTCTACCTCACCGCCAGCGGCGGCCCCTTCCGCGACCTCGCGCTCGAAGAGCTCGCCGGCGTGACGCCGCAGATGGCGCTGCGCCACCCCAACTGGGACATGGGGCCGCGGATCACCGTCGGCTCCGCGACCCTGATGAACAAGGCCCTCGAGGTGATCGAGGCCCACCACCTGTTCGGACTCCCGGCCGACAAGATCCGCGTGCTGGTCCACCGCCAGTCGGTCGTCCACTCCATGGTGGAGTTCGTGGACGGCTCCGTGATCGCCCAGATGGGCCCGCCCGACATGCGGGGACCGATCCACTACGCGCTCCACCACCCCGACCGGGCTCCGGCGGCCCTAGCGGGCTTCGACGCGACGCTCTTCCGCGAGCTCACCTTCGAGGAGCCCGACCCCGAGCGCTTTCCGACCCTAGCGCTCGGCTACCGCTGCGTGGAGGAGGGCGGCGACGCCGGGGCCTGCCTCAACGCGGCCGACGAGGTGGCGGTCGAGGCCTTCCTGGCGGGCGAGATCCCGTTTCAAGAGATCCACCGGATCAACCGAAGGGTGCTGGAAAGGCGGCCGGGCCTGGACCAAAGCGTAGACCAGCTCTTGGAGGCCGATCGCCAGGCCCGCGGGCTCGCGCGGATGGAGATCGAGGCCGCTCGGAACCCCGAGGCGAGCGCCTCGTAACCCCTCCCCTCATGGAAAGCCTCCCCGACACGCTCTTCCGCATTCTCCTGGTGGTCCTCGGCGTGGGGCTCGTCATCTTCGTTCACGAGCTCGGCCACTTCATCGCGGCCCGCATCCACAAGGTCCGCGTCGAGGTCTTCAGCATCGGCTTCGGGCCGCGGCTCTTCGGGCTGCAGCGCGGGGACACGCTCTACCAGGTGGCGATCATTCCCATCGGCGGCTACGTCCGGATGGCGGGTGAGGACCGGCGGCTGGACGGCCTCGAACCGCGCTCCGACGACCTGGCGGCGAAGAGCGTCGGCGCGCGCTTCTTCATCTATTCGGGCGGCGTGCTCATGAACGTCCTGTTCGCGCTCGTCGTCTTCCCGATCATCTTCTTCGTCGGCGTTCCCTTTCCGCCGCCGGTCATCGACGAGCCCGCCGCCGGCGGCGGCGCCTGGGCGGCCGGCCTGACCGAAGGCACCGAGGTGCTCGAGGTCGACGGCCACCGCATCTTCGACTTCATGCAGATCCCGACCGCCGTCGCGCTCGGCGGTTCGGACGGCGTCGAGATGCTGGTGCGGGAGCCCGGCGCCGCCGCGCCGCGCGCGGTGCACGTTCAGCCGAAGAAGCACGAGTTCATCGGCGTCTACGACGCCGGGGTGACCCCGGTGCTGGAGCGCGACGACGAAGGAAACTACGTGCTCGTCGTCGCCAAGGACACGCCCGCCTGGGACGCCGGACTGCGCAGCGGCGACCGGCTCGTGTCGGTGCTCGACGGCCGGCCGGGCTTCGGGATCCCGAGCCAATTGATGCTCGCCAACCTCGGCGGCGGCACCGTCGAGCTGGTCGTCCAGACCGAGGAGGGCCGGCGCGAGGTCGCCCTCGAGCCCAAGCTCTCCGAACGGCTCAGCAACCCGCGCGTCGGCATCAGCCCGCCACGCAACCTCGTCGCCGGACTCCGGCACGCGGCCGAGCTCGCCGCCTTCGGGCTCGGCCAGCTTCGCGAGGGCGCGCGCATCGAGCGCGTCGACGGCCGTGCGATCTACCGGCTCGGCGACCTGCGCGCGGCGCTGCTCGACGCGGTCGCCGTGCGCGGGCCCGGCACGGTGCCCTTCGACGTGCGCTTCGAGGACGACGGCAGGACCCAGCTCCTCGCGCACCTCTCGAGCGAAGCGTCCGCGCTCGCCCTCGCCGACTGCATCGCGCTCGATCACGACCGCTCTTCCACCGTGCTCGTGGTGAGCCCGGGCGAGCCGGCGGCGCTGGCGGGTGTCCGGGACGGCGACCGCGTCGTCCGGATCGACAACGCCCCGGCGGAGGAGTGGGAGGACGTGCGCTCGCTGGTCGGCGCGGCCGGCCGGAACAACGCCAGCGTCACGTTCGCCCTCGAGCGCCCGCCGGCCGACGCCGCGGGGCTCCCCACCTTTCCCGAGCTGGTCGTCACGCCCAAGGCGCTGCCCTACCCGATCTACGGGCTCGACCTGCGCGAGGATCAGTACGTGTTCCGCGCGGACAGCCTCGGCGAGGCCTTCTCGATCGGCGCCCTCTGCTCCTGGAAGTTCACGCAGGACTGCTGGCTCACGCTGAAGCGCATCCTCGTGACGCGCGACGTGCCGGTCAGCAGCCTGGGCGGGATCATCACGATCGGCAAAGTCTCCTACTCCTGGTCGGAGTCGGGCTGGACGAAGCTCTTCTTCTTCCTCTGCCTCCTGAGCATCAACCTCGCGTTCCTGAACGTCCTGCCGATCCCGGTGCTCGACGGGGGGCACCTCCTCTTCCTGATCATCGAGAAGATCAAAGGATCACCGGTCTCCGACCGCGTCCTCGGCTACAGCCAGATGGTCGGGCTCGTCTTCATCCTCGGCCTGATGGTGATGGTCACCTACAACGACGTCGTGCGCTGGTTCCTGCCCGGCTGATGAAGGTCGTCGGGCGGCTGATGCGCCTCTCCCTGGCGCCGTCCGCGGTCGCCGACGTCGCCGCCGGCGTGGTCTTCGGAGCGGGCTTCTGGCCCGCCACCCTCGCGCCCTGGCTCCTGATCGCCGCGTCGCTCTGCGTCTATCACGGGGGCCTCGTGCTGAACGACTGGGCCGACCGCGAGCACGACCGGCGCACGCGGCCCGACCGGCCCATCCCCTCCGGCGCCGTGCCGCCGCACGCGGCGGCCCTGCTCGGCTTCGGCCTGCTCGCCGCGGGCCCGTGGATCGCCCTCGGCGCCGACCCCCACGTCGCGGCGATCGTCGGGAGCGTGGCGCTCCTCGCCGCCACGTACGACCTCGGCGGCCGCGGGCCGTGGCTTGGACCGCTCTTGCTCGCTCTCTGCCGCGGCGGGAACCTGCTGGCCGGGATCTGGCTCGGGATGCGCGCGGCGGCGCCGCTCGCCGAGCTTCCCGGAGACAACGGCGCGGCGCTCTTCGCCGTTCCCGCGCTCTACGGCGGCTACGTGTTCGCCGTGTCCCGCCTCGGCCGCATGGAGGACGCCGAGGACGACGCGCCGCTCGGCCGGCGGCCGGCGCGCCTGCTCGCGGTGGCGGCGGCGCTCCTGCTCTCGCTTCCGATCCTCCCCGTGCCCGACGTCGCCTGGGACCAGCGCGCGCTGAGCGTTACCCTCGCCACGGGGATCGCCGGGTTCGGCGCCTTCGGCCTGCTGCGCCTCGCGTTCCGACGCTGGACCTGGACGCGGCCGCGCGTCATGGGGGCGATGGGCATGGCGCTGCGGCGGCTTTTGATCTTCGCGTCGGCGACGGCGATGATGCGGGGCGGCGCGGCGGGCGTCTCGGTCAGCCTCCTGATCCTCGGCGGCTATCCGCTGAGCTACGCGTTGCGGCGCGTCTTCCCGCCGTCCTGAGCCGCGAGCCAGGCGAGCGCCGCCGCGCGGGTCTTGAGCTCGCGGTCGAGCTGCAGCGTCTCCGCGTCGTGGAGGAGCTCCCCCCAGCGCGGCCCGCGCGGAAAACCGGCGGCGGCGAGGTCCTCCGAGGTGAGGAGCGGCCGGGGAAAGCGCTCCGCCTCTGAGAGCGCGGCGCCGAAGGCGGCGAGGTCCTCGAGCGGCTCCCCGAGCTCGCCCCGGGCGCGCTCGAGCACCGCGAAGTCCGGCCACGCCTCGTCGCGCACCAGCCGCACGCGCGCGGCGCGGCTCCCGGCGGGGAGCGAGGCGAAGCTCGCCCGCAACTCCGACAGGCGCCGCACGCGGTCGCTCACCGCCCGCGGTCCGCGGAGGCCGGCGACGATCTCGGCCTCGCCCCCGCTCACGGCGGCGAGCCAGACGGCGAGCTCCGCCCCGTCGGGCAGCGCGTCCAGAACGGCCAGGCGCTCCTCCAGTCCCTCCTGTTCGAGCCCCGGCAACGCGCGCTGGAGGAGCCCCGCCTCCGCCAGGCAACGGAAGGCCCGCGCCGCGCCGGAGCGCTCGCAGACCCGCCTCAGCTCCCCGTACACGCGCTCCGGGCTCACGCCGCGCAGGCTCGCCGCGGACGCCCGCGCGGCCGCGAGGGTCGGCGCCTCGATCGCGAGGTCGTACGCCGCCGCGAAGCGCGCCATCCGGAGAAGCCGCAGCCCGTCCTCGGCGAAGCGCCGCTCCGCGTCCCCGACGCAGCGCAGCACGCCGGCTTCGAGGTCCGCGAGCCCGCCCGTCGGATCGAGGAGCTCGTCGGTCAGCGGATCGAGGTAGAGCGCGTTGCAAGTGAAGTCGCGCCGCCGCGCGTCCTCCTCGGGCGTCTCGCTGAAGCGCACCTCGTCGGGATGCCGCGCGTCGGAGTACCCGCCTTCGGAACGAAACGTCGTCACCTGCACCTCGGCGCCTTGATCGATCACGAGCACCGTTCCAAAGGCGCGGCCGACCGCGGCGGTGCGCGCGAAGAGCGCCTCGATCTCGTCCGGCGTCGCGGCGGTGGCGAGGTCGACGTCCTTCGGCACGACCTCGAGCGCGAGGTCGCGCACGCAACCGCCGACGAGATACGCGCGCCGACCCGCCTCGCCGAGCCGGCGGGCCACGCGCGTCGCCACGCCGAAGAGCCCGTCCGGCAGATCCCTCGCGGAAGGACGCCGCATGTGCTTGAAGCGTAGCAAAGCCGTTGGCACGATCGCCGCGTGGGTCGCGGTACGTCGCAGCGCGGGCTTTCGCTGGTCGGCGCCGTCACGGTCTTCGCCGTCCTGTCGGTGCTGGTCCTGGTCTCGCTCCCGCGTCTCCAGGACTTCGCGCTCCAGGAGAACGAGGCCGACGCCGCCGGGCTGACGCGCGCGCTCGGGCAGGAGCTCGCCCAGGACGCGGCGGCCGCCGCTCCTTCGCTCCCCGACCTGGTGCAACGGGCCGGCCTGAGCCGCGGCCTCGACAACCTCGAGTGGCTCCAGGACGGGCGCGTCCTTCGCCGCCACGGCTACCTGTTCGAGCTCTGCGCCGACGACGGCCGCCCGGCGATCCGCGCGTGGCCCTGGCACCACGGGGAAACCGGGCGCGCGGCCTTCGTCTTCACGGCGGAGACGCTCGTGGGCCACGGAAACCACGCGGCGCGCTGGAGCGGGCCGGAGACGCCCCCCGAGGGCCCCTGGGTGGCGGCCGCCGACTGGCGGGTGCTCGACTAGTGTCCTGAATCAGAAGTTCGTTCGCACTTTTTTGCGGCGATCGACCGATGTACCTCTTGGAGGTGAGGTCGATGGTGCAGAAAGGATTCCCGGCTCCGCAGGTCGAATTGTCACGCGAGGAGCGCGATGCCTTGGAGCGATGGGCAAGGCGCCCGAAGA
>JANQEJ010000131.1 GCA_028278425.1 Planctomycetota bacterium
GGAGCGGCTCGACGTCGCGCTCGTAGACGTCCTTGTCGACCTGGAAGTAGGCCACTCCGACGCTGTCCGCGCCGTCGGGGGCGACGAGACCCGTGTGCCACCCGCAGGCGGCGAGACCCCCGAGCGCCAGGGCCGCGGCGACCTTCCTCACGGGGCCTCCTCGCCGATGTCGGTGGGGGGAAGGTCCGCGAGCAGGGCGCGCGCCTCCTCGATCCGCGCCTCGTCGCCGGCCTCGGCGGCCTCGGCCAGGGCCCGCTCCGCGTGCATGCGGGCGCCGAACGGGTTCTCGATGCGGCTGTAGTACCGCGAGAGATAGAGGTCGCTGTCGGCCAGCATGGCGAGGCACCGGTCCTCCGTCTGGCGCACCTCGGGCACGAGCGGGTGCCCCGGGTTGCGGTCGAGCCAGTTGCGGATCTCCTTTCGCGCCTTCTTCATCTCGCCCCGGTCGAAGTCGGGACGGGCGATCCGCTTGAGCCGCAGGTAGGGGATGCGCGCGTCGCTCTCGGCCGCCTGGGGGCTCAGCGGGTGGTAGGTCACGAGATCCTCGTGCCGCTCGATGGCCGTCTCGTACTCCTCGCGCTTCTCGTAGACCTCGGCCAGCGTCGCGTAGGCCTCCGGGCAGGCGGGGTCCAGGGGGTAGGTGAGAACCAGGTACTCGAGCGCGGCCAGGCCCTTGGTCTCGTAGCGCAGGATGAGCCAGTAGCGGTCGGGGTCGCGCGCGAGGTCCAGCCCGGCGCGCGCCAGCACGCTGCCGGCTGCCGCGCTCTCGGTGTGGTTGGGGATGTCGCGCTCGACCTTCTGGACCTGCTTGACCGCGCTGATGCGGCTGCCCTCCGCGAAGAGCCGCTCCGCGTAGGCCACGCCGACGCGTGCCCGCATCCGCGGCGACAGGTCCATTTCGTAGAGCTCGTCCAGGTCGTCCGGGTCGCTTCCCGGCTCGGCCGCGCGCTCGAGCATCAGCGTCGCGCAGAGGTCGATCAGATCCTCGCTGCGCAGGCGCACCTCCGGGGGCAGGCTCGGGATCTCGCGGACGGCGATCAGGCGGTCGAGCGCCTTGTCGAGCTCGCCCCGCTCGATCTCCTCCTCGACCAGGTCGAGGTAGAACGCGGAGGACTCGCGCTCGACCGCGGAGACCGGGTTCGGGTCGCGCTCGAAGAACTCCTCGACGGTCGTGCAGCCCGCGAGGAACAGAACGCCCAGGAGCGGAAGCGGCGCGCGGGTCATGACGTCCGGGCGGGTTGCGCCCGTCGGCGGCGCGTGCGCGGCCGCGTCTCGAGGTGGTACTCGAGGAAGCGCTGGACAAACGCCCGCACCTCCGCGAGGAGGCGCGGCTGGACCTGGAAGCGGCCGAGGTGCCCCGGCTCGGCTTCCAGCACGCTCTGGGCGATTCGCATGACGTTCACGGGGAGAGCTCCGACCCGCCGCCCGCTGGCGCGCGCCTCCCCGGCGCAGCGGGCGCACAGGCGGCCGCCGGCCCCCGGGGAGAAGGCGACCTCCCGCCCGCGGCCCCCGGCGGGGGGCGCCGGGCCGCCGCAGGCCGCGCAGTCGCGGAGGGCGGGTGCGAGGCCGAGATTCTGCAGGAAGCGCAAATCGAAGGCAACGAGCGCGAGCGCCGGCGCGGCGGCTCCGGCGGCGAGGAGATCGAGCCAGCGCTCGGCGAGCGCGAACTGCTCCGGGTCGGCCCGTCCGGGCGTGGCGGCGAGATCCACGAGCTCCAGGACGGAGAGGCCCGCGCGGTACCGCTCGAGGTCGGCGGACAGCGCCCGCCGGCGCGTCGCGATCCGCCCCTTGGAGAGGAGGCCGAGCTCGGAGCCGCGGGAGGTGCGCCACTCGAGCTCCAGCGTGTCGAACAGGTCCAGCACGCCGCAGTAGCGGGAGCGCGGCCGGTACGCGCCCTTCGCCAGCAGGTGCACCTTGCCGTGCCGCGGCGTCGCCGCGTGGACGACCAGCGAGGACTCCGCGTAGCGGTAGCGGCGCAGCAGGAGGGCGCGGTCTCGGACGGCCGGCGCCAACTCAGAGCTCTTGCGGCGTGAGCTTGCGGATGCGCACCTTCAACACGCGCCGGTCGTTCGCCTCGCTCACCGTGAACTCGACGTCCGAGCGGACGAAGGCCTCGCCGGTCTTCGGGAAGCGGCCGAGCTCGGCCAGGACGAACCCGGCCAGCGTCTCGTAGTCCTCCTCCTCGGGGAGCTCGATGCCGAGCTCTTCGTTGACTTCGGAAACGCGCGCGCTGGCCGTGACCTCCGCCAGGCCGTCGCCGAGCATCCTGATCTCCTCGTCCTCGGCCGGGTCGAACTCGTCCTGAAGCTCGCCGACGATCTCCGCCAGGATGTCGCCCATCGTGACCAGGCCGGCCGTGCCGCCGTACTCGTCCAGCACGATCGCCATCTTCTGCTTGTCGCGACGAAACTCCGCCAGGAGCTCCGAGATCAGCTTGGTCTCCGGCACGAACACGGTCGGGCGCAGGATCCGGCGCAGGTCGGCCGTTTCCAGCCCGCCCGCGGAGAGCAGCCGGATCACGTCGCGCGCGGCGACCACCCCGACGATCGCGTCGAGGTTGCCCTCGTAGACCGGGATGCGCCCGTGGCCGCTTTCGGCGACGACGCCCACGAGCTCGTCGAGGCCGGCGCCCACCTCGACCGCCGCGATCTCCGTGCGCGGCGTCATCACCTCGGCGACGTCCACGTCGTGGAACTCGACCGCGTTCTCGATGATCTCCTTCTGCGTCTCGCCCAGGTCTCCCTTGAGGTCCGAGTCCTCGATCACGTCGCGCAACCCTTCGACGATCTCCCGCGCCGCCTTGGGCTTCTCGGGGATCCGGAAGAGCCGCATCGTCCACCGCCGCGTCAGCTCGAGTCCGTAGACCGGCGCCGCGAGGGGAAGCTGAAGGACGTGGAACACCGGGAGGAACCGGACCAGGAGCGCGTCGTGCTTGCTCCCGCGCAACGTGGCCGGCAGCACCTCGCAGACGAACACGAGCAGCGGCACGGTGATCAGGAGCGACACCGCGAGCCGCGTCCACGTGAAGATGCCCGCGAAGACCAGGTCCAGGACCAGGACGACGAAGAAGAGCTGGAAGATGACCGTGAAAGCGCTGGCGCTGATGCGCAGCGAGTCCGCCTTCTCCAGGAGCGGCTCGAGGTCTCTGCGCGCGTCGTCCGAGTCGGCGTGGGCCAGCACGCGCGCGGGCACCGAGTGCAGGAGCGCCGAGCGGACCATGGCGCAGAGCCCGGCCAGGAAGAGGCCGACCGCGGCGAGGCCCGCGGCCTCCAGAGCGTCGAGCGGCAGCTCGGCAGGTGGCACGGCGGCAGGAACCGCGGCGGGCGATGGAAGGTTCAAGGGTGGAGTCGTCGGTGGATCTCTTGGGTGCGTCGGGCGCTGCCGACGTGGTGGAGCGCCCGATCCTCATCGTATCCGCCGGGCGCCGGATTTCCGTTCCTTCCCATCGGGCGGGGGCGGGCCGTGCTGGAGAGCGAGAGGGGGAATCCCGTGCGGATCCGCTCGGCGGCCCGCGGGGCCGCGGGGAGCCTCTCGTGCGGTTTCGCGCGCGTTCCCGGGCGCCGGGTGCGCGCAAAAACCGGCCCTGAGCCGGAACGGCGGCCAAACCGCTCGCGCCGCCGCCTCGAAACCGGAGCCTTCGTGGGCTTAACCCCTTGCTTTCAAGGCCTTAGAAGCTCTGTAGAAAGAATGTTCGCGCTCTGGTACGGGCCGTGAGAACCCGTCGGGCATGCAACCCATCGCGCTCTCCCGCCCGGAGACGGCCAGCCGGGCTCGAACGGATCGGGATCCTTTCCGCCGCCTGGAAAGCTGGCCGGACCTCGCGGTCCTCCTCGAAGAGCGCGGCGTGGCGCCGCGGCGGTTGGAGGGCGAGGGCGACGAAGGCTTCGAAAACCGCATCGGCACGGGGTTGATGGCGCTGTACCGCGACACCCGCTCCGAGCGCGTCTTCGAGGCGCTCTATGGCTTCGCGCGGCCCGCGGTCCTGCTGTGGATCCGCGGGCTCCTCCGGCGCAACCGCTCACGCCTCGACCCGGCGGAGCTCCTGCAGGACACCTTCGTGAACGTCTACCGCTACCCGAGCGCCTTCCGCGAGGACCACGCGGGGAGCTTCCGCGTCTGGGTGCGCACGATCGCGGGCAACATCGTGCGCCGCGCCTGCTCGTCGAAGCGCCGCGTTTCCTTCCAGGAGCTGCCGGAGGGTTTGCAGGAGCCGGAGGACCTGCGCGAGAGCCCGGTCCTCTCCGCCGAAGCCGACGAGCAGCAGACCATTCTCCGTTCCGCGTGGGTCATCTTCCTGTGGCACTACTCCCGAAGCTGGAGCGAGCTCGCGCCGCGCGACAAGAAGGCCCTCCACCTCGTCGAGGTCGAGGGCCTTTCCTATCAGGAGGCGGGCCGTCTCCTGAAGGTCGGGCGGTCCAACATGAAGATGATCGTCTTCCGAGCGCGACTCCGCATCGCGCGGCGGATGCGCGCCTCGATGCGCGGACAGAGCGCGCGCGCGCGCGTCGAGCGGGCCGCGTGAGTTAGACTCCGCCCATGCCGGCGGAGCCCGAAGCGGTCGACCTCCTGGTCCACGGCGCATCGACCGTGGTCACGCCCCGGGGAGACGGGCCGCGCGCCGGCTCCGCTCTGGCGGCCGTCGAGGTTCTCGAGCGGGGAGCGGTGACCGTCCGGGACGGCGAGATCGTCGCGGTCGGGCCCGAGACCGAATTGCGCGGCATGTACCGCGCTCGGCGCGCGCTGGACGCCGCGGGCGGCGTCGTGATCCCCGGGTTCGTGGACGCCCACACGCACCCCGTCTTCTCCGGCACCCGCGAGGACGAGTTCGAGATGCGCACCGCCGGGAAGAGCTACGTCGAGATCTCCGCCGCCGGCGGAGGGATCCTCTCCTCGGTGCGCGGCGTGCGCGAGAGCTCGAAGGAGGAGCTCCTCGCCGGCCTGCTCCGCCGGCTCGATCGCTTCCTGGAGCTCGGCACGACGACGGTCGAGGCAAAGAGCGGCTACGGGCTCTCGCTCGCCGACGAGATGAAGTGCCTCGAGGCCATCGACGAGGCCAACCGCCAGCACCCAGTCGACCTGGTGCCCACCTTCCTCGGCGCGCACGACTTCCCGGCGGAGTACAGGGACCGCCGCTCGGCGTACGTGGAGCTCTTGATCGACGAGATGCTGCCACAGGTGGCGCAGAGCGGCCTCGCGGAGTACTGCGACGTTTTCACCGAAGAGCACGTGTTCGGCCTCGAGGACTCGCGCCGTATCCTGACGCGCGCGCGCGAGCTCGGCCTCGCGCTGCGCTTGCACGTCGACCAGCTCACCGCCCTGGGCGGCGCCGAGCTCGCGGCCGAGCTCGGCGCTCACAGCGCCGACCACCTCGAGTACGTGAGCGACGACGGGATCTCCGCGCTGGCGGCGGCGGGTGTCGTGCCGGTCCTGTGTCCCCTGGTTCCGCTCTATCTCCGCGTCGAGCAAGAGGTCCCCGCCCGCCGCATGGTCGGCGCAGGGCTCGCGCCGGCCCTCGCGACCGACTTCAACCCGGGGAGCTGCTTCACCCAGAGCATGCCGGAGGTCATCACGTGGGCGGCGCTGCGGCTGCGCTTCTCGGTGGAGGAGTGCCTCACGGCCGCGACGCTGAACGCGGCCGCGTCGCTCGGGCGCGGAGCTTCGCTCGGGTCGCTCGAGGCGGGAAAGCGGGCCGACCTCGTGGTGCTCGACGTGCCGAACCACCGCTTCCTCGCGTATGAGTTCGGCAGAAACCCCGTTCGCGCCGTGGTCAAGGCGGGCGCCGTCGTGCTCGATCGCTCGGAATGAGGGGTATCCTGGGCTCGATGAAGGTGGCCTGGATTCTCGCGCTGCTGCTCTTCGCGCCGACGTCCGCCGCCCAGGAGGGGCCGCGGTGTCTCAAGTGCAAGCAGGTCGGCCTGGTTCCCTGCGTCGAGCACAAGAAGAAGGACTGCGAGCTCGAGGGGAACGCCCTCTACTGCAGCTTCATGGCGGACTGCGCCGTCTGCGGCGGCACCGGCTGGCTGGACTGCGAGCGCTGTGAGTACCCCGACGCCGAGCGCCGAAACGCCGAGAAGCGTCTGAAGGTGAAAGAGCTCGAGCCCGAGCTCAAGAAGCTGGACGAAGAGATGGGGCGGACGCTCCGCAAGGCGGAGAGCGAGCACTTCGTCCTCATCTGGGAGATCGACGAGCTCAAGGTCGACAAGCGGAGGCTGAAGGACCACGAGCTCCTGCACCTCTACGTCGACCGTCTCGAGGAGCTGTACGACGCTTACGTGAACACGTTCGGCGTCGACGACCGCGACTTCAAGGAGAAGCCGCGCGTCTTCGCCTGGTCCTTCATGCCGGATCACTACAGGGCGGGGAAGCGCTTTTGCGGCGGAGAAGGTGAACGGGGCATCAAACGGCTTGGGTCGACTCCGAGCTTTTCGTTTCCGGTGCTGAAGAAGTACTTCAAGGACGACGAGGTCCTGCACCGCCACCTGCTGCACAACGTCGCGCACCTGCTCCTCAGCCATCAGAACCCGCCGCAGTGGATCGGGCAGATGAAGGGCGGCTGGGCGGACGCTGGCGTCGCCCACTGGTTCGAGGACCACTTCTTCGAGATCTGCGACAACTACTGCTACCAGGAGGTCGACACCAGCCAGGGCTTCAAGGGCGGCAAGTGGCGCCCCCGCGTGCGCAAGCTCGTCGCGATGGGGAAGGCGGCTCCGGCGGCGGAGGTGATGCAGAAGAACACGACCATCCTGACGCAGGACGACCACGCGCTGTCGTTCAGCTACGTCGATTTCCTCATCCAGAAGGACGCGCAGAAGACCAACAGGCTCCTGATGCGGCTCCGCTCGAAGGTGCCCCTGCGCGACTCGATGAAGGAGGTCTTCGGCATGAACCTGATCCAGTTCGAGAAGGAGTGGCGCGACTGGGTCATGGCGACGTATCCGGCGCGTTGATCCGGCTCGGCACCCTCGCGGCCGTCCTGGTGCTTCCGGCCGTCGCGGCCGCGCAGAACGCGAACCCCAACGATCCGGCTCAGGCTCGGCACCGCCTGGCGGTGCGCACCGAGCGGACGGCTCGCTTCTTCGAGGCCTGGGAGGCGGCGTCGGTGGAGCGGCGCGAGGCCGCCGAGCGGCTGCTGCGTGAGGAACGTCGACCCGGCGCCCCGGTCGGGAGCCGACCCGAGCTTCCCGCGCTCGCCAAAGCGACGCACGTGCTTCGCGGCGCCGAGTCCGCAGATTCCCGGGAGGACGCGCTGCAGCGGTTCGCCGACTCGCTGGACCTTCAGGTCACCCCGGGAGCCTTCGGGCCCGCGGCGAGCGGGCGCGGCGAGGCGCTCACGGTGCGCGTCTACCGGGCCTTTGACGACGCACCCGCTCCGGACGTGGAGCTCGAGCTGCAGTGGCTCGCCGCCGACGGGACGGCGGCGAGGGCGCGCCGCGAGCCGTTCGCCGGGACGGCGTTCAAGACGCCGGGGTTCCTGATGTACGTGCGCGCGCCGCTGTCCGAGCCCGCGACGTGGCGGCTCGTCCCCGTCGTTCGTGCCGACGGGCGCGAGGCGCGCGGAGCTCCGGTGCTCGTGGAGTGCGTGGCGGACCTGAGCCGGCGCGCAACCGAGCTCGAGGACGCCGGCGGCGAGGAAGCGGCGATTCTCTCGCTCCTCCTGACCAGGGGCCTGCGTCATCCCGAGGTCGAGCGGCCCTCGGACCTCCTCGCCGCGCTCGAGTCCGACGGCGGGCACCCGCGGGGGTTTCTGCGCGCGGACGGCGCGTCGGGAGCCGCCGGCGATGCCGGCCTGGCCTACTCCTGGGGCGGATTCCCCTCCGCCGACTGCCGGCGCGTCGTCGTGTTCTTTCTGCCGGCCGACGAGGGGGCCGAATCCGTGCTGCAGGGCCCGGTGGGGGAGGCCTGGGTGCGCTTCGCGCGCGAGCGCGGCGTCGGCCTCTTCGTTCACCGCGCGCGCAGCGACGGCGCGCACGTCCTCGCGGCCAACCTGCACCGCCTCGCGCGCGGAGAGCCCGAACGCGAGCTCGTCCTGGTGGCTCGCGGCAACGCGATCTGGATCCTGCAGTTGATGCTGCTCGCGCCCGGGGACCCGTCCATCGCGGACGCGGTCGACGCCCTGGTCCTGGCGAGCCCGACCGCCACGCCGGCGAAGAAGCTGCCGGCGGTACCGACGCTCGTCGTAAGCCCCGAGCTGCCCGAGGGCGAGACCCCCGCGCACGTGCTGCACGTGCGCGACGCCACCACCTGCTTTCTGGCGGAACCGTCGCTGCCCCGTCTGGTGGGAGAGTGGCTCGACGAGCGCGAAGCGCAGCGCGATCG
The DNA here is from genome assembly GCA_028278425.1 of Planctomycetota bacterium. Lineage (GTDB taxonomy): Bacteria > Planctomycetota > UBA1135 > UBA1135 > JANQEJ01. The sequence continues at coordinate 8,317 of JANQEJ010000131.1, forward strand.
ATAAAGAAAGAGGCCCCGCGGAATTCGCTTCCGCGGGGCCTCGCCCCAAACTTCCTGAGCCGACGGGACTCTAGTAGACGGTCTTCCAGTGACCCGGTTTCCAGACCTTGACGCGCTTGGTCACGTAGCGGCCCGGAGTGGTATGGACCTTCCAGTAGCCTTCGCACACGAGGACGCGGACCGGCCTGCCGCAGTCGTCGTAGCGCGTCTCGTAGACGGGCTCGATCCAGACCTTCCTCTTCTCGCCGGGAACGAACACCCGCTTGGCGACGGTCGTGTAGCAGCCCGGGACCCACACGCGCTTCGGTGCGCAACGGCGATAGTGATGGCGGTCGCCGAAGGAGAGGTGGATCGAGCTCCGCTTGCCGAGTTTCAGGCCGAGGCTCAGGTCACCGGCGCTCGCCGTGGGGGCGAGAAACGGAAGGGCCGCGGCGAGGAGCAGGGCGGGACGGAGAAGTCTTCGGAGCAGCATGGTTTACCTCCCCCAGGTCTTGCCTGGGTGTCGTTTGGGTTCGAGCAGGGAAACGCGAACCGCATGCCATGTGCTAACCGGGCACCGCAACCAAGCCCCAGTTAGGGGTTTAGAACGATCGGCGCGCTCGGACGTCACGCCTTTCCGGGCGCGCGCGGGTGTCCCCGTCGCCGGCCGTCTGGCCTAGCGCACGTACACCTCGGCCGTCATGTCGACGGCGGGTACGCCGTTGTCGCCCACGCCGACGACGAGAACTCGTTCACCGCCGTCGATCAAGACGGCGCGCGCGACCTCGCGCGGGAGGGCGGTGTTCTGCGCCACGGTCCAAGCCGGTAGCAGGGTGATAGGCAGCACCTCGATGTTGGTCTCGGGGGTCACCGCTCCGGAGGCGCTCGCAGCTCTAAGCCCCCCGACCGCGATGATCTCGTCGCTGGTCAGCAGAACGTTGGGATAGGCACGCGGGCCGTTCAAGCTCGGGCTCGGCGTCCACGTGTTGGGGATCGGGTCATACCGTTCACAGGTCGCCACGGTCTGGACCTCAAGCGGGATGATCGGGTGCTGCTCAACGCCGCCGACGACGAGCACCGAACCGTTCGGGAGCTCGACTTGACCGTGGAACGCGCGCGGGTTCGACATGAACGCCGCCGCGGACCAGTTGCCGCTTGTGGGATCGAAGCGGCGGCACTCGTTCACGAACTCCGGGACGGGGAGCACGCCGCCGAGGAGCAGGACCTCGACCCCTCCCGTAATGAGGATCTGTCCGTTGGCGAGCAGCGACGCGCCGTGGCCGCCGATCCCATCGGGGACGTTCGGGACATCGGGTCCGGAGGTCCACATGTCCGTTGCCGGGTCGTAGACCTCGACCGTCTTCTTGGCGCCCGCAAGGGACGCGACGGCGGTGCACGGATTGAAGAGCTCGGAACCACCGACGACGAAGACCCGGTCGTCAGCCATCAGCGTGGCGCTGTGCTGCGTGCGTGCCTGTGTCATCGGCATGATCGTGGTGACCGTGCCGGTCGCCGGATCGTAGATCTCGCCCGTGTTCACGACCGTGCCGGTCGCGTCGTAGCCGCCGAGAAACAGCACGCTTCCATCGGCCAACTTCGTAGCGGTGTGCGTGCTGCGCGCCTGGTTGAGAGCGACGCCGAGCAACGTGAAGAACCCGGTCTGGGGGTTGAAGAGCTCCAGCGTGTTGAGCGGCGACGGGTTGAACGTGGGGCAGGTGCCGATCGTCGCGGGATCGTCTCCGCCGGCGATCAGCACGGTGCCGTCGTCGAGGGCCGTGACCGTGTGGCCCTGCCGCGCCGCCGCGCTGAGGCCGAGCGTGTCGTGCACGGAGTCGCTGACCGCGAGCACGAAGGCGTTGGCCTGGAATCCGGCCTGAAGCGGGTTCTGGTCCGAGAGGTCGTCGATGATGCAGCCGGGGCCGAAGAGCGTCATGCACTGCGCGAAGACCGGAACGCCCTGGAACGACGGGCTTGGCGGCATCGGATAGAGCACTTGCGCCTGCCCGGTCGGGCTCAGGACGCCGAGCGTTCCCAGCGACTGAAGCTCGGTCCCGACCTCGATGACCCGCGGGTCGCCGGGACAGAACAGGGCCACAGGAAGCGGCCCCTGGCTGATCGACGGCACCAGGAAGAACGTCTCCGACGGATCGCCCTGGATGTCGTAGGTCAAGAGCCCGCCGATCTGCCCGCCGCTGCGGGTGACGGTCAGGTCGCCCGCGTGGGCGAGCGTCGGCGTGAGCAGAACTGCGGTGACAAGGAGCAAGCGGGGAATCATGAGGCCTCCTGAGCAGGGGAACGGCCCCAGGATAAGGGAACCCTCTTTGGAGTGGGTGGCCTCTGCTAGGATCCCGCCGCGCAATGCTCAGGAGCCCCCTCCCCGTCCTTCTCGTGCTTCCGCAGCTCGTTGGTTGTGCCGGCTGGCAGCCGCCGCTCGAGGAAGCACCCTGGGCGCTCTACGAGCCCGGCACCTTCGGCGTCGGGCTCCGGTCAGGCCTCTTCACCTTCTACGAGATCGACGGCGACTTCACCTTCTCGTCCGTTTCCGGAACGGGGACCGCTGAGGACGACGGCGACCTGGTCGGTCGTCTCGGACTCGCGGCGCGCGCGGAGTACGTGCTGACCGAGAACCTGAAGTTGCACGCGGGTGCCGACTACCGCAAGTACGACATCGACGAGCTCAATCCCTTCTCCGACGACATCAACATCGAGGTGAAGACCGTCGACTCCTTGCAGTACTTCGCCGCCGCCCGCTATCTGTTTGAGCCGAACCCGCTCCACCCGCGCTTTCGTCCCTTCGCCGAGGCGTCGGTCTCCTACCTGCCCGGCGTCGAAGTCGAGTTCGAGGTGGACATTCCCGGTCCGAACCTCGTGATCGACTCGACGGGGGACGGCTACTGGGTCGGCGGGTTGGCGGTCGGGGTCGAGTACCACTGGACGGAGAGGCTCGTCGCGGAGCTCGGGCTCACCTACGAGATCCCAATCACCGAGCTCGACGTCGACATGTCCTTCTCGGCCGCCGGCTCCCCCTTCCCGTTCTTCGGTGAGTTCGAGCCCGAGGGCTTCATCGGTTTCGGCGGCGTCAGCTACTACTTCTAGGCGGCCCCAGGCCCGTTCCCGGCCCCGGGAACGCCGCGCACCGGCCGGGTGTCAAGTCCCCGACGGATCCTGCCGAAAGGGAAAAGACTTCCAGCCCCTCCCGGCCGGGGGAGTCACGCCACCCACTTCCACCATGGAATCCCACGAGCCCGCAACGCACACCACCGACCTGCGCCGCGCTCCCCGGCGGCCCGTCGCCGCTCCGATCCGGATGCGCGTTGAGAGCGAGACGCTCGAGGGCGTCAGCGAGAACATCTCCGGCGTAGGTCTCATGTTCTTCGCCGACGCACCGCTTCGCGTCACCATCGAGGTCGAGGAGGAAGGCGCCACGCGCAGCTACTCCGGACGCCTGGTCCGGGCCCAGAAGATGTCCGAGTCGTCGACCGGCTACGCGATCGAGTTCGACCCGCACTAGCCCCGTTCGACCTCCGGGGCCGGACGCTACACTGCCCCGCGATGGAGCAGGGAAGGGACGGCGACGCCGGGCTCGTCATCCGCGCGGCGACGCCGGACGATGCCGGCGTCCTGGTCGAGTTCAACCGCGCGATGGCGCGGGAGACCGAGGACAAGGAGCTCGATCCGGTCCAGCTCCGCGCCGGCGTCGACGCCGTGTTCGCCGACGCCTCGCGCGGCCGGTACGTGCTCGCCCTGAGCGGCGGCGAGCCGGTCGGCGCGCTGCTCCTGACCTACGAGTGGAGCGACTGGCGCAACGGCGTCTTCTGGTGGATCCAGAGCGTCTACGTGACGCCCGGGGCGCGCGGCAAGGGCGTCTTCGGCGCGCTCTACCGTCACGTCGAGAGCGAGGCGCGCGAGGCGGCGGACGTCTGCGGCCTCCGGCTCTACGTCGACCTGGAAAACGAGCGCGCGCAGCGCGTCTACGAGGCCCTCGGCATGGCGCCTTCGCACTACCGCTTCTACGAGGTGGACTTCGTCCTGGGCGGGAAATAGCCCCTCCGGCCCGCCGTACCGGCGGCGCCCTCCGGCGCGTCCCCATCGCTCCGACTGCCAATGGAATTCCGCGAAGCCTACGACCCCCTCCGCGCGATGCGAAGCTCGTGGAAGCTGGTCCAGGCGGCGCCGGTCGGGGTCCTCGTTGGGGCGGTCGTGCTCGCGCTGATCGACTTCTCAGGCCCGAGCTTCAGCGCCAGTCTTGAGGACGGGCACATGAACGAGCTCGCGCAGCTCGTCTTCATGGCGCTGTTCTGCGTGTGTTGCGTCACCCTCGTCGCCGTCCTTCTGCTGAGCTGCCTCCTTCAGGTCGGCTACGCCACCGTGATCGAACGCGCGGCCGTCCTGGGCGAAGACAAGATCGGCGACCTGTTCCGATCTCGCGGGCGGCTCCTCTCCATGGTCATGGCGCAGATCCTCTGGGGAGTTCTGATCGTCCTCGCCCTCGCTCCCTTCGCCGTCGCCGTGGCAGGTGCCGCTCTCCTCGGCGCGGCGATGGGCGGCGAGGAGGCGGCCGCGGTGCTGGCCCTTCTGACCGCGCTCCTGTGCGTGCCGGGCTACATCTACGTGCTCCTTGGCATTTGCCTTATCCCGGAGGCCGTCGCCTTCGAGCGGCTTTGGCCCTTCGATGCCGTGGCCCGGTCGTGGCGGATCGTTCGGGGCAACCGGCTCTGGCTCTTCTGGTTTCTGCTGGTCAAGTGGATGTTCGTGCTCCTCGGCTTCTGCCTGTGCTGTGTCGGCGTCCTCGCGACCTGGGGCTACGCGTACGTCTTCACCTACGAGGCCTATCTCCGGCTGATCCGGGACGACCAGGACACCTGGGTGGTCGACGGCGGCTCCGGCGGGCGGCTCCTTTCGGTCGATCCGACCGAGAGTCCCGACGCGGACTGGTAGGCCGCCATTGAGGGCCCCGGGGGGCGTTCGTTACAGTGGTCCGCCACCCCAGGAGAGAAGCGGAGACATGACCAAGGACGCAGCCACGAACGTAGTTCCAGAAGGCGTCGAGCTGGTCTACGACGGCAAGACCGTGGAATTGCCACTGGTCGAGGGCAGCGAAGGCGAGCGCGGCATCGACATCCGGAAGTTGCGGGCCGAGACCGGGCTGATCACGATCGACCCGGGCTACGTCAACACCGGATCTTGCTCCAGCGCGATCACCTTCATCGACGGCGAGAAGGGCATCCTGCGCTACCGCGGCTATCCGATCGAGGAGCTGGCGGAGCACTCCACCTTCCTCGAGGTCGCCTGGCTGCTCTTGAACGGCGAGCTTCCCACCGAAGCCGAGCTGGCGGAGTTCACCACCGAGGTCACCCGCCACACGATGCTGCACGAGGACTTCGGCCGCTTCTTCGACTTCATGCCGAAGAACGCGCACCCGATGCCCGTGTGCGCGGCGGCGGTCGGCGCGCTGTCGACCTTCTACCGCGAGGCGAACACCGACGAGCGCGTCCAGAAGGCGATCGTGCGCCTGATCGCCAAGATGCCGACGATGGCGGCCTATTCGTACAAGCACTCGATCGGTCAGCCGCGGATGTACCCGCGCAACGACCTCGACTACTCGTCGAACTTCCTCTACATGATGTTCGGCAACCCGTGCGAGGCCTTCCAGGCCGACCCGGTGTTCGCGCGCGCCCTCGACCTCCTCTTGATCCTGCACGCGGACCACGAGCAGAACTGCTCCACCAGCACGGTGCGCATGGTCGGCAGCTCGCAGGCGAGCCTCTACGCCAGCATCTCGTCGGGCATCATGGCCCTCTGGGGCCCGCTGCACGGCGGCGCGAACCAGAAGGTCATCGAGATGCTCGAGCGCATCGCGCGCGAGGACGGCAGCGCCGACCGCTTCCTGAACCGCGCCAAGGACCGCGACGACACGACGCGCCTGATGGGCTTCGGCCACCGCGTCTACAAGAACTACGATCCCCGCGCGGCCATCCTGAAGACGACGTGCAAGGACGTGATCGAGCGCATCGGCGGCTCCAGCGAGCTCCTGGACATCGCGATGCGACTGGAGGAGATCGCGCTCTCCGACGAGTACTTCGTCGAGCGCCGCCTCTACCCCAACGTCGACTTCTACTCCGGGATCATCTATCAGGTCCTGGGCGTGCCGGTGAACATGTTCACGGTGATGTTCGCGCTCGGGAGGCTTCCGGGCTGGCTGGCCCAGTTCCTCGAGCTGCGGCGCGATCCCGCGAACCGGATCGGGCGACCGCGGCAGATCTACACCGGCGCGACGAAGCGCAAGTACAAGCCGGTCAAGAAGCGCTAGCCCCGCCGGCGCGGATCAGAAGGCGTCGACCTGGACGCCTTGCTCCCGTCCGAGCTCCATGATCCGCTCGCGCATCGCCTCTTCGAGCTCGGGGCGCCGCACGTCCGCAGGGTCGGCCTGCTTCGCGCGCCAGGCGTCGAGCCGACCCATCATGAGGACGAATTGCTTCCCCGCCTCCTTGGGATCGGGAACGGTGAGCTCCTCCGGATCCGCGGCGAGATCGAAGATCTTGCGGAAGTCGGTCGCCGTCGCGCCGCGGACGTACTCCTGGCCGGCCACGACGCGGTGGAGCTTCCACTTCCCGCGGCGCACCGCGATCTTGTCGCGGAAGGCCTGCGGCGCGAACGTCTCGTGTACGAGGAAGCGCTGGGGATCCACCGGAGCGGAGAAGAGGTCCAGACCTCCGTCCGGGCTCGTCCAGGCGATTCCCAGCGTCGCGCAGAGGGTCGGAGCCACGTCGAGCGTCGTCGCCGCGCGGTCGTTCCGCGCGCCCGCGCCGCGTCCGTCGGGAAGGCGGAACGCGAGCGGGATGCGCAGCACGGGCTCGTGCAGCCACGACGTGTGCCCGAAGTACTGCAGGTTGTCGAAGAGCGCCTCCCCGTGGCCGGCGGTGAAGACGGTCAGGACCTCCGGCTCCGCCGCGACGCGCGCGAGCAGCGGACCCAGGGCCCGGTCCACCGCCTCGACCTCGCCGCGGTAGAGCGCGCGGCCCCGCTCGACGGCGTCGTGGGAGCGGACCATCTGCTCACCCCACGTGTCGTAGCGGTCGTACTCCGAGGGCTCGGCGCCTTCGGGAAGGTACTTCGCCTCGAGCTCCGGCCCGGGCGCGTATGGCGCGTGCGGGTCGGACAGGTGCACCCAGCAGAACCAGGGCTCCGCGCCCTCGTCCAGGAAGGCCAGCGAACGCCGCACGACCTCGCTCCCGGCGAGCTCTTCGTCCGCTTGCGGACACTCGTAGCGGTCGAAGCCGCGGCGGAAACCGGCCTTGTCGGTTCGCGCGTTCGGGAAGAAGGCCCCGGTTCGGTAGCCCGCCTCCTTCAGCGCCATCGCGACGCTGGGGATGGAGTCGTTCACGTCGTAGGCCGCGTTGATCGCGCCGTGGTTGCGCGGCATCCGCGACGTCAGGAGCGAGGCGAGGCTCGGCGCGGGGATCGGCGTGACGGTCCACGCGTTCTCGAACACCGTCGCGGCGGCGAGGAAGCCGTCGAGGTGGGGCGTATCCACGCGCTCGTCTCCGTACGCGCCGAGGTGATCCGGCCGCAGCGAGTCCACGGTGATCAGGAGGACGTCGGGCCGCCTTGCCCCGGTCTCCGGCGTCTCCTCCTGCGGCGGATCTTCGGCTCGTTCGCCTCCGCACGCGCCCGCGACGAGCGCGACCAGCACCCCCAAACGTCGTACAATCCGCCGCACCATGACCCATTCCAACACACAGGCGCTGTTTCTCGAGCGCTGGGCCGAGATCGACGATCTGACCGCCGCGTCCGAGCTGCTCGGTTGGGACCAGGAGACGTACATGCCCGCCAAGGGCCAGACCGGTCGCGGCAAGGTGCTGGCGACGCTCGCCGGTTTGCACCACGCCAAGCTCACCTCCCCCGAGCTGCGCGACGCCCTGGACGCGTGCGCCGACGAAGCCGAGCCCGGAAGCGATCTCGACGCGCAGATGCGCGAAGCCCGCCGCCGAGTCGAGCGGGCGTCCCGCATCCCGGGCGAGCTGGCGCGCAGGCGCGCCGAGGCGCAGAGCGCCGGGCTGGCCGCCTGGCAGGAAGCCCGCAAGGCGAAGGACTTCCAGCTCTTCGCGAAGGAGCTGGGCGTGCTCGTCGACCTCACGCGCGAGGCGGCGGGGCATCTCGCGCCGCTCGTCGCCAGCGGCAAGCCCTTCGACGCGCTGCTCGACGAGTACGAGCCGGGCGCGTCGGAGGCGGAGCTCGCGCCGCTCTTCGCGTCGCTCCGCGCCGAGCTCAGCCCGCTCGTCAAGGGCGTCGCGGAGAGCGGGGTTCGGGTGGACGAGTCGCCCGCGCAGGGCCGCTTCCCCGAGGAGCGCCAGCTCGCCTTCGGCCGCCGCGTCGCCGAGCAGATGGGCTTCGACTTCGACGCCGGACGGCTCGACCTCGCCGCCCACCCGTTTTGCAGCGGCTTCAACCCGCGCGACGTGCGCCTGACCTGGCGCTGGCAGGAGGACGACTTCCGCCCGGCGCTGTTCGGGATCATGCACGAGGCCGGGCACGGCCTGTACGAGCAGGGCCTGCCCGCGGAGTGGGAGCGCACGCCGATCGGCACCGCCGTCTCGCTCGGCGTGCACGAGTCGCAGTCGCGCCTTTGGGAGAATCTCGTCGGCCGCAGCCGTTCCTTCTGGGAGTGGGCCTTGCCGGTCTTCCACGAGCACTTCCCAGACTCGCGGGACGTCACCGTCGACGCTCTGTACCCCGCGCTGCACACCGTCCAGCCGACCTTCATCCGCGTCGAGGCGGACGAGGCGACCTACAACCTGCACATCTGCGTGCGGTTCGAGGTCGAGCGCGCGCTCTTCGCGGGCGAGATCGAGGTCGCCGACCTGCCCGCCGCTTGGGACGACGCCTACGAGGAGCTGCTCGGCATCCGTCCCGCCGACGTGGCCGAAGGCGTCCTTCAGGACATCCACTGGTCGATGGGGGCCTTCGGGTACTTCCCGACCTATACGCTCGGCAACCTGATCAACGCGCAGCTCTTCAACAAGGCGCGCGAGGAGCTCGGGGACCTCGACGCCATGTTCCGCGCGGGCGAGCTTCAACCCCTCCTCGGGTGGTTGCGCGACAAGGTGCACCGCCACGGCTCGCGCTACCGCGCCGCCGAGCTGATCGAGCAGACCACCGGACGCGCGCTCTCGCCGGACGACTTCCTCGACTACGTCCGCGCGACGACCGAGTCCGTCTACGGCGTTCGCGTCTGACCGCGGCCGCGGCGCGCGTCGTGTATGCTGAGGGCGTGAGCCCCACGTGGATCGCGGCCCTCTTCGCGCTACCGGGGACCGACCCGGATTTCGCCTTCGCCGACGTCTCGGACGCCGGCGGGATCCGAACCTACTTCCAGGCGCCCGGCATGGGCGGCGGCGTCGCGATCGCGGACTTCGACGGCGACGGGGACGTGGACCTCTTCGTGCCGAACCGGCAAGGCGTCGCCGATCAGCTCTACCGCAACCGCGGCGACGGGACCTTCGACGAGGTCGCCGCCGAGGTGGGGCTCGCGTCGTTCGGCCACAGCCGCGCCGCGCTGTGGGTCGACGTCGACGGGGACCACGACCTCGACCTCGTGGTCGCGCGCGACGGCTTCGTCGCCGGCGACGCCGACCCGCCGCGGCATTCGCTCCAGCTCTTCCTCCAGACGCCGGAGGGCTCGTTCGCGAACGCCACGGTCGGGTCGGGCTTGGAGGGCCCGCTGCACGCCGGAAAGGGCACGCACGTCGGCGGGCTCGCGGCGGGGGACTTCGACCGCGACGGGTACCTCGACCTCTTCTTCGCGCAGTGGCAGGGACCGAGCTACCTCTTCCGCAACACGGGACTGGGCACGTTCGTCGACGTGAGCACGCCGAGCGGCGTCGGAGAGCTCCTCGGGACGAACTGGGCGCCGCTCTTTTGCGACGTCGACCGCGACGGCTGGGAGGACCTCTTCGTCGCGACCGACTTCTTCCCCAACCGGCTATGGCGCAACCGCGGCGACGGGACGTTCGAGGACGTCGCCGCGAGCGCGGGCGTCGACGACGCCTGGAACGACATGGGCGCCGCCTTCGGCGATTACGACAACGACGGCGACCTCGACCTCTACGTCACGAACGTGACCGACGACTTCGTCGGCGTGAAGCGGCACAACGTGCTGTACGCGAACCGCGCGGAGACCGGCACGCTCGTCTTCGACGAGGTGGCCGAGGCCGCCGGCGTCGCCGACGGCTTCTGGGGCTGGGGCGCGACGTTCCTCGACGCGAACCGCGACGGCCTGCTCGACCTCGCAGCCACCAACGGCACCGACGGCGCGCCCTGGTCGACCGACCCCTCGCGCTTCTTCCTGAACCGCGGCGGCGCGCCGGTCGTCTTCGCGGAGGTCTCCGCGCAGGTGGGCTTCGCCGACGAGCTGATCGGCTCGGGCCTGGCGGCCGCCGACCTCGACCGCGACGGGCGGCTCGACCTCGTGCACGCGGCGCGGCGCGAGCGGCCGAACGCGCCCGGCGCGTTGCGCGTCCTGAAGAACGTCGGGAACGGCAGCGACGAGGAGCACTACCTCGTCGTCCAGCCGCGGATGCCCGGCCCGAATCGCTTCGCGATCGGCGCACTCGTGCGGGTCACCGTCGGCGGAACGACGCAGACGCGCCTGATCAGCGCCGGGACGAGCTTCCTCTCCCAGGAGCCGGCCGAGGCCGTGTTCGCCTGGGAGGGGCCGTCGACCACCGCGCTCGTCGAGATCGAGTGGCCGGGCGGAGGCGCAAAAAGCGTCCCGGGCGTGGCCGCGGATCAGGTGATCGAGATCCTGCTCTAGCCCAGCCAGCCCAGGTACCACCCGGGCAGCACGCCGAGCAAGAGGACCATCGTCGCGCACGCGAGCGTGGCGACTCCCGCCGTCAACGGCCGCACCGTCGTCGGCGGCGCCTTCCCCTCGACCGGCGGCTGCATGTACATCGCGACGATGACGCGCAGGTAATAGCCGAGCGCGACGACCGAGAAGAGCACGCCGATCACCGCGACGCCGACCATGTCCGCGTCGACGAGCACGGAGAACACGAACCACTTCCCGAGGAAGCCGCCGGTGGCGGGGATGCCGCCGAGCGAGAGCATGAAGAGCGCGAGGGCCGCCGCGGTGCCGGGGCGGGTGCGCGCGAGGCCGCGGAGGGACTCCAGCTTCGTGAAGCGGTCGCCGTCCGCCTCGAGCAGCGCGACGAGCCCGAAGGCGCCGGTCGCGGTGAAGACGTACGCGGCCATGTAGACCAGCGCGGCGTTCAGGGCGGCGGTCCGTTCCTCGAGCGCCAGCGCGCCGGCGACGACGAGCAGGAGCGTTCCGGCGTGCGCGACGCCTGAGTAGGCGAGCATGCGCTTCAGGTCCTCCTGCGCCAGCGCTCCCAGGTTGCCGGCGGCCATCGTGACGAGCGCGATCGCCGCGACGGTGCCGGCCGCGCTCGCCGGAAGGATGCCCGCGGCGTGGATGAGGAAGCCGAAGGCGGCCGCCTTGGTCCCGGTCGCCATCAGTGCGGTGACCGGGGTGGGGCTTCCCTGGTAGACGTCGGGCACCCAGAGGTGGAACGGGAACACCGAGACCTTGAAGAAGACGCTCGCGGCAACGAACGCGGCTCCGGCGAGCGCCATCGGCGAGCTCAGGTCCGCCGCCGCCAGGGCGTCGATCGACACGTGCCCGGTCGCCGCGTAGAGGAGCGCCGCTCCGTAGAGGAAGAACCCCGCGGCGAACGTCCCGAGCACGAAGTACTTGAGCCCGGCCTCGACCGAGTCGGTGCGCGCCCGGCGGAACGCGGCGAGGGCGTAGAGCGGGATCGAGAGCACCTCCAGCCCGACGAAGAAGACGATCAGGTCGCCCGCGCCGACCATCAGCATCATCCCGACCGGCGCGGTGAGCATCAGCGCGTCGTGCTCCGCCTTGAACGGCTTGTCCTGGTGGCGGTAGTAGCCGGCGCTGTAGATCCACGCCAGCAAGGTGCCGGCCAGGAAGAGGAGCCCCCAGATCGCGGTCGTGTGGTCGGCGTGCAGCGAGCCGTCGAGCACCACCCCCGGGACCTCGTCCGCGAAGAGGATCCGGAGCTCGAGCGCGAACGAGGTTCCCACGCTCGCCAGGAAGACCAGCGGCCGCAGGCGGCCGAGCGTCCGGAAGAGGTCGACGATCAGGAAAGCGAGCACGCCGACGCCCAGGGCGAGCATCGGCGCGGTCGCAACGGCGCTCTCGGGCCCGAGGAGTCGGTCGAAGGTGGCGGCGAGGTCCTGTGTCGTCATCCCTGCTCCTCTTCGACGATCGGGCTCGGGGCCGCCGCGCTGTCACCGGCGCCGCGCACGTCCTCGATGCGACGTTGGAGCGCGTCCAGCGTGCCCGCCGTCTTCCCGATGAACGTGTTCGGCCGGACGCCGATCCAGACCGCGAGCAGGACGAGCGGCGCCATCAACGCGATCTCGCGGCCGTTCAGGTCGGCGAGCCTCCGGTTCGACTCGTGCACCACCGGACCGAAGAGGACCTTTCGCGTCGCGCGCAGGAGGTAGATCGCTCCGAAGATCACGCCGGTGACGCCGACGACGGACCAAAGGGGCGAGGCCTCGAAGGTGCCGAGCAGGATCATGTACTCGCCGACGAAGCCGTTCAGGCCGGGCAGGCCCACGCTCGAGAGCACGGTGATCACGAAGAAGAGCGCGAAGAGCGGCATCGTCGCCGCCAGCCCGCCGAAGCGGTCGAGCTCGCGGGTGTGCGTTCGCTCGTACACCATCCCGACCAGGAGGAAGAGCAGGCCGGTCGAGATGCCGTGGTTGACCATCTGGAGCACGCCGCCGCGCAGGCCCGCCTGCGTCAGCGCGAACATGCCGAGCACGACGAACCCCAGGTGGCTCACCGAGGAGCAGGCGATCAGGCGCTTGAGGTCGGTCTGCGCCATCGCGAGCAGCGCCCCGTAGACGATCCCTATCGCGCCGAGCGCCAGGAAGAGCGGCGCCGCGTCGACCGCGGCGTGCGGGAACATCTGGATCCCGAAGCGGAGCAGCCCGTACGTGCCCATCTTCAGCAGCACTCCGGCGAGCAGCACCGAGCCCGACGTCGGCGCCTCGGTGTGCGCGTCCGCGAGCCACGTGTGGAAGGGGATCACCGGGACCTTGATCGCGAAGGCCAGCGCGAACGAGGCGAAGATCCACGCGGGGAGCTCGCTCGTGTTCGCGAGCAGCGCGCCGACGTCCGACGTGCCCTGGGAGTAGATCAGCTCGATGACGCCGACCAGCATCACCAGGCTCCCCGCGACCGTGTACAGGAAGAACTTGACCGTCGCGTAGAGCCTGCGGTCGCTGCCCCAGATGCCGACCAGGAAATAGAGCGGCACCAGGCTCACTTCCCAGAAGAAGTAGAAGAGCACGAGATCCAGCGCGAGGAAGACGCCGAGCATCCCGGTCTCCATCACGAGCAGCCAGAACAGGAACTCCTTCACGCGCTCCTTCACGTGCCCGTAGGACGACAGCACCACGAGCGGCATCAGGATCGCGGTCAGGACGACCATCAGGATCGAGATCCCGTCGACGCCGAGGCGGAAGTGCACGGGGACGTCCGCGCCGGGCAGCGTGAACCACGCGGACTCGTAGACGCTTTGAAGCCCGGGAACGCCGCCCTCGAAGTCCACGAAGAGCCCGGCGCCCATGCCGGCGACGAGCGTCGTCGCGAAGAAGGCGACGGCGCGCAGGAGCGCCGCGTTGCGCCCCGGCAGGAGGGCGATGACGACCGCCGCCGCGAGCGGGAGGAAGGTCAGCGCGACGAGGCCCATCAGGCGCTCCCTCCGAAGATCCAGACGATCGCGAGGGCGGCGGCGCCGGCGCCCATCCAGAGGGCGTAGCTCTTCACGCTGCCGTCCACGAGGACGCGCAGCCTGCGCGCGACGTTCGCGGCGAGCGCTCCGGCGCCGTTGACCAGGCCGTCGATCGCGAACTGGTCGACGACGACGGCGATCAGGAAGGCGCCGAGCTTGAGCGGCTTGACGACGAGCTTGTCGTAGATGCGGTCGAGCGACCAGGCGCTCGAGAGGAACCCGACCACCTCCGGCCGCGAGCCGTAGATCTCGTCGTCGGTCTCGGGCCCTCGCTTGTAGAGGTGGAACCCGTAGTGCGCGAACGCCAGCGCGAGGACGGAACCGAGCCCGAGCAGCACCCACTCCGAGCCGACCGAGAGCGTGTGCGCCGTCAGAAGCGCGTCGCCCCCGGCGGTCACCGGCTCGAGCCAGGTCTTGAGCAGATGCGTGACGTGGAAGACGTGGGGGAGACCGAGCACGCCGCCGACGACCGACAGGAAGGCGAGGATCATCAGCGGCGCGGTCATGACCGCCGGCGACTCGTGCGGCTTCACGTGCGCCGCGTCGAAGCGCGCCTCGCCGAAGAAGGTCAACGACACCATGCGCCAGGTGTAGAACGCCGTCATCGCCGCGGTGGCGACGCCGACGAACCAGAGGGCGTAGTGGAACCCGCCGCTCGCGAACGTGTGCGCGAGGATCTCGTCCTTGGAGAAGAAGCCGGAGAGGAGCGGCAAGCCGGAAAGCGCCGCCGCGCCGCAGAGGAACGTCAGGAACGTCCGCGGCATGTAGCTCCAGAGCCCGCCCATGCGCGCCATGTCCTGCTCCTCGTGCATCCCGTGGATCACGCTCCCGGCGCCGAGGAAGAGGAGGCCCTTGAAGAAGGCGTGCGTGACGAGGTGGAAGATCGCCGCGGCCCAGGCGCCCGAGCCGAGCCCGAGGAACATGTACCCGAGCTGGCTGACGGTCGAGTAGGCGAGGACCTTCTTGATGTCGCGCTGGAGCAGCGCCGTCGAGGCTCCGATCAGCGCGGTCAGCGCGCCGACCGTCCCGATCACCGTCAGGACCTCCGGCGCCGCCGCGAAGAGCGGGTTGAGCCGCACGACGAGGTAAACGCCCGCCGTGACCATCGTCGCCGCGTGGATCAGCGCCGAGACCGGCGTCGGACCCGCCATCGCGTCCGGCAGCCACGTCAGGAGCGGGAACTGCGCCGACTTGCCGCAGGCGCCGCCGAAGAGCAGGAGCGCCGCGAGGGCGAGCCGCCCCGCGTGCGCGTCGAGCTGCGCCGGCACGCTCGCGGCGACGTCGGAGAGGTCGAGCGTCCCGAACACGCTCACCAGCAGGAAGCTTCCGACCAGGAAGCACGCGTCGCCGATGCGGTTGACGACGAAGGCCTTCTGGCCCGCGGCGGCCGGCCAGCCCTTCTCGTACCAGAAGCCGATCAGGAGGTACGAGCAGAGCCCGACGCCCTCCCAGCCTACGAAGAGCCCGATCAGGTTCGACGACAGGACCAGGATGAGCATCGCGAACACGAAGAGGTTCAGGTACGCGAAGAACTTCGCGAAGCCCGGATCGCCCTTCATGTAGCCGATCGAGTAGACGTGGATCAAAAAGCCCACGCCGGTCACGACCAGGAGCATCACCGACGACAGCCGGTCCGCGACCATCGCGACGTCGATCGAAACGGAGCCCGCGTCGATCCAGTGCCACGCGCTCGACGTCAGCGCGGTGAAGCCGTCGGCGTTGAGCAGCTTGAAGAACGCGACGACCGCGATGACGAACGACGCCAGCACCGACGCGCAGGCGACCGCCGAGGCGGCGCCGATCGGGCCGGTGGCGTTCGGGTCCGCCCGCCGCTGCTTCAGGCAGAGGAAGTGGATCACGCCGCAGACCGCGCTCCCGAGGAGCGGCAGCAGCGGCACGAGCCACAGCGCGTTCCAGGTGGCCGTCATCCCTTGAGCTCGCTCGCCGCGTCCAGGCGGACGCTCTGCTTGAGCCGGTAGAGCGCGATGACGAGCGCGAGCCCGACCGCCGCCTCCGCGGCGGCGACCAGGATCACGAAGAGCGCGAAGATCGGCCCGTGGAGGTTCGCCTCGCCGAGGGCCGTGTGGTGGCGGCTCGCCGCGAGGAAGGTGAGGTTGGCGGCGTTCAGGATCAGCTCGACCGACGCGAGGACGACGATGACGTTGCGCCGCACGAGGAAACCGAGGACCCCGGTGCAGAAGAGGACCGCGGCGAGCAGCAGGAAGTGCTCGGTGGGGACGTTCACTGCTCCACCCCCTTCTTCCACGGCCAGCCGGCGCCCTCGGCTCCGGAACCGCGTTGACGCTTCGCCAGCAGGATCACCGCGATCATCGTCGCGAGGAGGAGCAGCGACGACGCCTCGAAAGGAAGCATGTAGCGGCTGAAGAGGAGCTCCGCGATCGACTGGACGTCGTCGATGCTCTCGTCCGGGAAGCTCGTCACCGCGGGGGAGTCGCCGTCGGACGCGCTCACCGAGCCGAAGCCGACGCTGAACACCGCGATGAGCAGCAGGACGCCGGCCGATGCGCCCGCGATCGCCAGGCCGCGCTTGCCGAAGGGGGGCCGTTCGGCGTACTGCTCCTCGTCGCCGAGGTTCAGGAGCATGATCACGAACAGGAAGAGCACCATGATGGCGCCCGCGTAGACCAGGAGCTGCGTCGCCGCGAGGAAGGGGAACCCGGCGAGGAGGTAGATGGTCGCCAGGCAGAAGAACGCGCCGAGCAGCGACAGCACGCTGAAGAGCGGATTGCGGCACGCGATCACGCCGACGCCGGCGGCGACGGTGCCCGCCGCTAGGACGTAGAAGAGGAGCTCCGCCACCGCTCGTTGATCCTGTAGACGTAGTCGATGCGCTTCTGGAGCGCGGCCTTCGGGCGCTTGAGCTTCTCGATGTCGTACTTCAGCGCCTCGCGCGAGTAGTCGGCGAGCTCGAGCTCGTCGCTCATGAAGATCGCGTCCTTGGGGCACGCCTCCTCGCAGAAGCCGCAGAGGATGCAGCGCAGCATGTCGATGTCGAACCGCTCGGGCTCGCGCTCGATGAAGCGGTCGGTCTCCTGTCCGTCGATCGTGATCGCGTAGGCCGGGCAGGCGGCCTCGCAGAGCCCGCACGACACGCAGGCCATCGCGCCGTCCTCCTTCACGACGAGGCGCGGCTGTCCGCGGGTCACCTCGGTCGTCGGCAGCCCCTCCTCGGGGTACTGCCGCGTGATCTTCGGCTTGAAGATCGCCCGCAGGCTGTGGCCGAGCGCGCGCGCGATCTCCGGGAGGAAGAGGCGTTCGCGCAGGCTCAGCTCTTTGCGCTTGACGACGAACATCAGAAGAACGAGATCACGGCTCCGGTCGCGAACAGGTTGGCGAGCGCCAGCGGCAGCATCACCTTCCAGCCGATCGACATGAGCTGGTCGAAGCGGAAGCGCGGAAGCGTCCAGCGCACCCACAGGAAGAGGAACAGGAAGATGCCGGCCTTCGCGAGGAACGCCGGAAGCTGGATCCACCAGGGCGCCTCCGGCCAGGAGGGGACCTCGAAGCCGCCGAGGAAGAACGTGGTGGTCAGGCAGGCCATCACCACCATCGCGCAGTACTCGCCGAGGAAGAACAGCGCGAACTTCATCGAGGAGTACTCGGTGTGGAAGCCGCCGACGAGCTCGGGCTCACACTCGGCGAAGTCGAACGGGTGGCGGTTGGTCTCCGCGAAGGTCGCGATGACGAAGAGCACGAAGGCGAGCGGCTGGCTCCAGAGGTTCCACCGGAAGACGTGGCCAGCCTGGTCCGCGACGATCGTGCTGAGGTTGAGCGACCCGGCCATCACCACGACCGCGAGGATGCACAGGATCAGCGAGAGCTCGTAGCTGACCATCTGAGCCGACGCGCGCAGGCCGCCGAGCAGCGAGTACTTCGAGTTGCTGCTCCAGCCGCCGAGGATCACGCCGTAGACGCCGAGACCGCCGATCGCGACGACGTAGAGCGCGCTGATCTCGATGTCGGCGATCGCGAGCGTGGTCGAGTGTCCGAAGAAGCTGAGGTCGCCCGCGAAGGGGATGACCGCCACCGCGAGCATCGCCGGAACCGCGGAGAACATCGGCGCCAGGCGGAACAGCACCGGGTTCGCGCCCTGGGGCACGACCTCCTCCTTGAAGATGAACTTGATGCCGTCGGCGATCGGTTGCAGGAGACCCCACGGCCCGACGCGGTTCGGCCCGATGCGCCACTGGATCCACGCCGACACCTTGCGCTCGGCGAGCGTCATGCCGGCGGCGGTGCCCAGCAGGCCGCCGTAGATCAGCGCCGCCTTGAGCAGCCAGGCGAGGACCTCGGGGAGCTCGGGCATCAGGCCGGCGCCTCCTGCCGTTGGATGAGCTCCGCGAGCGCGGCGAGCGTCGAGGTCAGCGGCCGCACGTTCGGCGGCGCCGGCCGCGCCGCCGCGATGGGGCCGCGGCCGCCGTCGACGTTGATCCAGGTCCCGGTGCGCTCGACGGCCGTCGGCACGCCGATGCAGACGTTGGTGGCGGGCGCGTGCACGGGGTGGCGGACGAAGGCGATCAGGCGGAGCGCGGCGGGCAGATCCTCCAGCGCCTCCTCGCCGAGGAGCTCGACGACGCGCTCGCCGACGAGGATCGCGCTCTTGCCGGCGCCGATGCGCTCGAGCGCCTCCTCGGCGGAGATCGCCGCCAGCCCGAGCTCGACGAGCCCGCGCCGGTTCGGACACGGGTCGCCCGTGTGCAGGAGGTCGTCCGCCAGGTCGTTGGGCGGCGGCGCGACGAAGGCGGCGGCGACGCCGGCGCGCTCGGCGAGCGCGAGCAGGACCTCGCCCTCTTCCACGGTCAGCCACGGCGACGCGACGATCGCCGGCGACGGGTGCACCTTGAGGATGTCGGCCGCCTTTGCCAGCGCGTCGCTCACGCCGGTCTCGACCAGCCGCCCTTGCGCGTCGCGGACCGCCGCGCCCTCGATGCGCTCCTCTTCGTTGAAGCGGTCGAAGGCGAAGCGGCCGACGTCGCACATCCACCACTTGTTCACGTCGGGGTTGTAGCGCGGCCGGATGCGCTTGACCTCCCGCCGCCGCAGGATCTCGACGGTGATCGAGCAGCCGCGGCTGCACTCGCCGCAGGTGGAGAAGTGCTTCTCCAGGTTCCAGACGCGCGCCTGGAAGCGGAACTTCTTCAGGGTCAGCGCGCCGACGGGACAGACGTCGGCCAGGTTGCCCTGGTAGTTGCCCTGGAGCGGCCGGTCCATGAACGTGGAAATCGTCGAGCGCGAGCCCAGCTCGCTCACGGTGAGCTGGGGCTTCTTCGTCACGTCCTCGAAGAACCGCACGCAGCGGCTGCACAGGATGCAGCGCTCCTCGTCGAGCACGATCACGTCGCCGAGGCTCTTGCGCTTGTCGAGCTTGCGGCGCGGCTCGACGGAGCGGCCCTCGCCCTGGCCCTCGGCGAAGGCGAAGTCCTGGAGGTCGCACTCGCCGGCCTTGTCGCAGATCGGGCAGTCGAGCGGGTGGTTCTTCAGCAGGAACTCGAGGCATTCGCGCCGCGCGGCGTGCGCCTTCGGCGCCCGCGTGTCGACGATCATGCCCTCGGCCACCGGCGTCTTGCAGGCGACCATGATGCGCGGCGGCATCTCGCCCTGCTTCACCTCCACCTGGCAGATGCGGCACGAGCCCACCGGCGACAGGCCGGGGTGGTAGCAGTACATCGGCACGTCGACGCCGTTGTCGTGGCAGGCGCGGATCAGCGGCTGCTTCGGGTCGGCTTCGATCTCGACGCCGTCGATGATGATCTTGGTCACGCGCCCGCCTCGACGGTCTCCGGGGTCCTGGCGGTCTTGCGCGGGCAGCAGCCCGCCTTGACGTGCGCCTCGAGCTCCTCGCGGAAGTGCTTGACCACGGCGTGCGTCGGAATCGCCGCCGCGTCGGCCAGCGCGCAGATCGTCTTGGCGGGCGCCATGCCGCTCGCGAGGCTCTCGAGCAGGTCGATGTCCTCCATCCGGCCGCGGCCGTTCTCCATGCGGCGGAAGATCTGGTGGAGCCACTGCGTGCCCTCGCGGCACTGGCTGCACTGCCCGCAGCTCTCGTGGTCGTAGAAGCGCGAGATCACCTCCATCGCGCGCACGACGCAGGCGGTCTCGTCCAGCATGATCATGGCGCCGGTGCCGAGCATCGACCCCGCCGCCTTCAGCGAGTCGTGGTCCATCGCGAGCCCGATGAGCGACGCGGGGAGCAGCCCCGTCGACGATCCGCCGGGGAACCACGCCTGGAGCTTGTGGTTGTTCAGCACGCCGCCGGCCCAGTCCTCGAGGATGCGGTTCGCGGCCGTGCCGAGCGGGATCTCGTACACGCCGGGCCGCTCGACGTGGCCGGAGATGCCGACGAGGAGGTTCCCCGGGCTCGCGTCGGTGCCCATCGTGCGATACCAGCTCGCGCCGCGGTCGACGATGAACGGGACGTTGAACAGCGTCTCGACGTTGTTGACCGTCGTCGGCATGCCCCAGAGTCCGTGGCCCGCGGGGAACGGCGGCTTCGGCCGCGGGTGCCCGCGCTTGCCCTCGAGGCTCTCCATCAGGCCGGTCTCCTCGCCGCAGATGTAGGCGCCGGCACCCTTGTGCATCCAGATCTCGCAGTCGAAGCCCTTGCCGAGGACGTTCTCGCCGACGAGCCCGGCCTTGCGCGCCTCGTCGATCGCGGCGGCGACGCGGTTGTACGGATGGCGGAACTCGCCGCGCACGTAGACGTACGCCACCGGCACGCGCATCGCGTAGCAGGCGATCAGAATCCCTTCGATCAGCCCGTGCGGGTCCTTTTCCATCAGGACGCGGTCCTTGCACGTCCCGGGCTCGGACTCGTCGGCGTTGACCGCGAGGTAGCGCGCGCGCCGGTCCTTCTGCGGGTCG
This sequence comes from Planctomycetota bacterium, assembly GCA_028278425.1. GTDB lineage: Bacteria > Planctomycetota > UBA1135 > UBA1135 > JANQEJ01. The sequence goes on from JANQEJ010000131.1 coordinate 29,007, forward strand.
GGCATGAAGCTCCACTTCAGCCCGGTCGGGAAGCCCGCGCCGCCGCGGCCGCGCAGGCCCGAGTCCTTGAGCTCCTCGATGACTTCGGCCGGGTCCATGCCGCCGAGGACCTTCGCGAGCGCCGCGTAGCCGCCGTTCGCGCGGTACACGTCCAGCGTGTGCGAGTCCTCGAGCCCGCAGCGGTCGAGCAGGTAGGTCGGAACCTGCGGGATCACTCCACGCCTCCGAGGATGCGGTCGACGTCGTCGAGCTCGAGGTTCTCATGGTACACGCCGTCCAGGTCGAGCATCGGCGCGGCGGTGCACGCGCCCTGGCATTCGACGCCCAACACGGTGAACCTCCCGTCTTGTGAGGTGCCGCCGGGGCGGCAGCCGGTGACCTCGCAAACGCGCGCGAGGATCTCGCGGGCGCCGCGCAGGTCGCAGCTCACGTTGTGGCACACGCTGACGACGTGCTCCCCGCGCGGCCGCATGTGGAACATCGGATAGAAGCTCGCGACGCCGTAGACCTCGACCGGCTCCATGTCGAGGTACTCCGCGCACCACTCCATGATCTCGGGCGAGATCCAGCCGCCGAGCTCTTCCTGGAACCGGTGCAGCATCGGGATGAGCGCCGCGCGCTTGTCCGGATAGTGCGACGTCAGCTCGTCGAGCTCGGCGACGAGCATCGGGGGGACGACGAGGGTCTTCTCCTCGCTCAACGGTCCACCTCGCCCATCACGAAGTCCAGGCTGCCGATGATGGCGACCATGTCGGAGAAGAGCCGTCCCTCGGCCAGGAGCGGGATCGCCTGCACGTTCATCAAGCCCGGCGCGCGGATGTGGCAGCGCAGCGGGTTGCTCCTGCCGTCGGACGCGACGAAGAAGCCGAGCTCGCCCTTGCTGGACTCGATCCCCACGTACGCCTCGCCCTTCGGCAGCCGCATGTCGGTCACGACCTTGAACTGGAAGATGAGCTCCTCCATCGAGGTGTGGACCTTGCCCCTCGGCGGCAGGACGTAGCGCCGGTCCTCGGCGAGGAACTCGGCCCCGCGCGTGTCGCGGATGCGCTCGAGGGCCTGCAGCGCGATCTTGACCGACTGGCGCATCTCCTCCACGCGCACGAGGTAGCGGTCGTAGCAGTCGCCCACCGTGCCGACCGGCACCTCGAAGTCGTAGTCCTCGTAGCCGGAGTAGGGCTCGTTCTTGCGCAGGTCGTATTCGACGCCGGTGGCGCGCAGGTTCGGCCCGGTCAGGGACCAGGCGAGCGCCTCTTCCCGCGTCAGCACGCCCACGTCGCGGTTGCGGTCGTACCAGATGCGGTTGCCGGTGAGCATCGCCTCGTAGCCGTCGATCTCGCGCGGGAAGTTCTCGAGGAAGGCGCGCACCTTCCCCTCGACCTCCGGGTCCACGTCGGCGTACACGCCGCCCATCCGGATGTAGGAGTTGTTCATCCGGTGGCCGGTGTAGGCGTCGAGGATCGTGTAGATCCGCTCGCGCTCCTTGAACGTGTTGAAGAACATCGACACCGCGCCGAGGTCGATGGCGGTCGTGCCGAGGTAGATCAGGTGCGCGGCGATGCGGCTGATCTCCATCAGGAGCACGCGGATCAACCGCCCGCGCTCGGGCACCGCGAGGCCGGCGAGCTTCTCGAGCGCCATCAGGTAGCCGCAGTTGTTCATCAGCGGCTGCACGTAGTCGAGGCGGTCGGTGTGCGGCAGGAACTTGGCCCAGCCAAGCGACTCGCACGTCTTCTCCTTGCCGCGGTGGAGGTAGCCGACCACGGGCTCGACGTTGCGCATGTTCTCGCCGTCCATGTCGATCTTGAGGCGGAGCACGCCGTGCGTCGCCGGGTGCTGCGGGCCCATGTTGAGGTGCATCAGCTCCCCGCGGACCGGATCGTCCTCGAGCTCCGGAGCGGCCGGCGCGTACTGGAAGACCTTCGCGGTCACGACGACGCCTCCCACTCCGCGCGGCGCGCCGCGTCCCATTCGCGGTAGAGCTTGTCGGGCTCGATGCCCTGGTGGGGGAACTCCTTCCGCAGCGGGTGGTGCTCGTATTCCTCCGGCATCAAGAGGCGCTTCAGGCCCTCGTGCCCGTCGAAGCCGACGCCGAACATGTCGAAGCACTCGCGCTCCATGAAGCCGGCGCCCGGCCAGAGGTCGACGCAGCTCGGAAGGCGCGGGTCGTCGCCGTTCACGCGCGTCCGCACGCGCACGCGGTCGGCGTAGGCGCAGGCCCAGAGCTGGTGTGCGACCTCGAAGCGCGGCTCGGCCGGGTGGCGGTCGATCGCCGTGACGAACGTGATCTGGGAGAAGCCCGCGAAGTCGCGCAGGCGGAGCAGCGTCTCGTGCAGCCCGTCGCGGTCGACGTCCACGCACGTCATCCCGTCGCGACTCTCCGAGGTTTGGTGGTCGATCCCCTCCAGAGCCTTCGCGATACGCTCCCGCGTCTCCCGTTGGGCGGGAGCCTGGCTCAACTCGGCTCCTCCTCGCCGCCCGGATGCGGCAACGGCCGCGGGGCGCGCGGGGCGTGCGGGTGACGGTCGAGCATGCTCCTCCGAACGGCGGCGTTCGGCTGGTACACGCGCGCGCCGGTGCCGGTGTCGTCCAGCTCGGTCGCGGGGCCGGAGATCACGCGCTTGAGCGGGTTCTCGCGCTCGATGCGCTTCTGGAGCTTCAGGAGCGCGTCGATCACCGCGTCGGGCCGCGGCGGGCAGCCGGGCACGTACACGTCGACCGGCAGGAGCGAGTCGACGCCCTGGACGACGGCGTAGGAGTCGTACATGCCGCCCGAGGACGAGCAGACGCCCATCGCGATGACCCACTTCGGGTCGGGCATCTGGTCGTAGATCGTCCGGCAGGCCTGGGCCATCTTCCACGTCAGCGTCCCGGCGACGATCAGGAGGTCGCACTGGCGGGGGCTGAACCGCGCCGCCTCGGCGCCGAAGCGGGCGATGTCGAACTTGGGCCCGATCATCGCCATCAGCTCGATCCCGCAGCACGAGAGCCCGAGCGGCATCGGCCACAGGCTGTTCTTGCGGCCCCAGTTCACGAGCGCGTCGGCGCGCGTGGCGAGGAAGCCGGCGTCGGCGGTCTCGACCGGCTCCAGGGCGCTCGGCGTCAGCGGTCCCACGCGAGGCCTCCCTTGCGCCAGACGTAGGCCAGCCCGACGGCGAGCACGGCCACGAAGACGGAGACCTCGGCGAAGACGACGCCGCCGACCCCCGCGTCGGCGAAGGCCTTGGCCGACACCGCCCACGGGATGATGAGCAGCGACTCGACGTCGAAGAGGATGAAGAGCACCGCCACCAGATAGAAGTGGATCGAGAGCCGCAGCCGGGCGTTGCCGACCGCCCCCATTCCGCACTCGTAGGCGGTCCCCTTGCCGACCGATCGGCGCCGCCGGCCGAGGATCTCGCTCACGACCACGTTGACCACCGCGAAGCCTACGACGAGGCCCGCGAGGATCAGGATGGGGGCGTAGCTCTTGAGCATCGGCGTGGGGCGACGAGAGGGGTCTCCAGAGCTGGGAAGGCTCCGGGCACAAGCGGCAAAGAGTCTAGCGGGGTGGGGAGGTCGGACCAAGGCCGGGGGCGGCGGAAGGACGGTCTCCGGGCCGCCCTGTTCTCGCCGTTTCCCGCCGGGGGCTTCAGCCGTCGATGCGCACGTAGTCCCCGCCGGTCTCCGCCGCGAGGGTCTCCAGGGTGCCGTCCCCGGTGCTGCCGATCTGGACACAGTGGAACACGAGCTGCGCCTCGTCGTTCGCGCGCAGGAGCCAGGGGCGCACCCATCCCGAGCCCTCGGCCGTGGCGCCGTCGCAGAGCACGATCACCGTATCCGCATCGGTCCGGCGCACGTCGATCGTGTCGTCGCGGGTGAGCTCAAGGCCGGTGCGGATGCCCTCGCGGAGCTGCGTGCCCCCGTCGGGCTTCTTGCCGAGGAGCCACCGCCGGATCCCGGTCCGGTTCCCCTTCGTGGCCTTGACCAGTCCGGTGCGCCAGCGGGTGCCCGTCTGGTTGAAGAGCGTCACGCCGAACTTGGTCTCCTCGCCGAGCTTCTCGAGGAACGTGAGCATCTGCTCGACCGCCTCCTCGTAGCGCGAGCGGCCGGTGGTGCCGAAGCCGGCCTGCATGCTGCCGGAGCGGTCGATCACGAAGATCACCTTGTCGGTGACCGGCCGCAGCCCGAAGAAGGTCGCGTTGGAGAGGCCGCCGCCGCCGTCGCGCTGCTCCTCCTCGGCGGTCTCGATGCGCCCCTCGCGCACCGCCTTCCACCACATGTTCCAGCGCTCCGGAAAGGGCCCGATGGAGCGGCCCGACACGCGCTGCAGCTCCTCGACGATCTCGTGCTGGATGCGCCGCGAGCCCTCGCCCTCCTCGATCCGCCGCGTCCAGGTCGCGAGGCTCTCGATCAGGATCGGCGCCGCGCGGTCGATGTCGAGAATCTGGACGAGCTTGCCCGCCCGCGCGGCGTCGCGCCAGTCGCCGGAGACGTAGAGCTTGCCGACGTGCGAGCGGAGCCGTTCCAGCGCCTGCGGCCCAAGGCTCCCCTTGGTCGCGTGCAGGTGCTCGAGGCCGATCGAGAGCGGCGCGTTGTCGCGCTCCAACTGCTCGAGGAAGAAGAGGTGGACCTGCGGGTCCTTCCAGCCGGCGAGCGCGCGCCGGACCGTCTCGCGCACCAGCGGGTCCGGGTCCCGCGCCGAGGCGAGGAGCGCCGTCAGGGTCCCCTCGGCGTGCTTCCGGTAGAGGAGGTCCGCGGCGACGACCCGCCGCATCGTCGGGTGCTCCTTCGGCCGCGCGACGACGTCGACGGCGAGCCACTCCTTCAGCTCGTCCTGCGTGTCCTTGTTGAGCCGCTTCTCGACGCGCTCGATCCCGAGCGAGCTCGCCATCGAGCGGCGGTCGTCCGCGGCCCGGGCCGCCTTGCGCTCCGGCCGCGGGAGCCAGTTGAGGCCGCCGAGGTCGAGCAGCGCGAGGTCCACCTCCTGCCCCCGCTCGGGCTGGCCGTTGCGCACGATCCGCAGCTCGTCGAGCAGCTTGATCAGTTGCTTCTCCGCGTCGCGGTCGAACTCCCGGTTCGCGCGCTGCTGGCGCTGCACCCACACCTGCAGGGCCTTGACCGCGTCCTTCGGGGCCGCGGCCGGCGGCGCGGCGAGGACGGTGACGAGAAGGGCCGGGATGAGCATGGACCGAGGGCCTAGTTACGTTCTACCCGACGCGGCCGCCGAGGCTACGTCTCCTTCTTTTCCCGCGGATCGGGCTGGCCGGACGGCCCGCGGGCACGTCAGCGGGGGTGCCGGGGTATCGGGGAGAGGCTTCGCCGGGTCCAATCGTGTAGGAGCGAAGAATGAGAGCGTTGCGACCAGCCAGCTTCGGCCTGCTTCTCGTGTGCCTGCCCCTCGGGATCGCCCGCGCCCAGACGGACGTCCTCGCGCGGCTGCACCGGATGCTGCCCAACGAGGCGGACCCGGGGGTGGGGGCCGCCACGGCTTCCGGCGACCTGGACGGCGACGGGGACGTGGACCTCGTCACCGCCGGCTACCAGTACCTCGCGTCCTCGGTGCGGCGCGTGTTCCACAACGACGGCAATGGCGTGTTCGACGAGGTGGTCGGCGCGGGCGTGCCCTCGGTCAAGTCGACGACGCTGGGGATGGCGCTCGCCGACTTCAACCAGGACGGTTTCCTCGACCTGGTCGAGGCCAACCTGGACGAGCCGAACGGGCTCTTCTTCAACGACCAGAGCGGCGGCCTGCTCGACGCGACCGGCCTCCTGCCGTCCGGGACGTTCTCGACGTTGCGGGTGGCCGTGCTCGACCACGACGGCGACGGCGACCCCGACGTTCTCTTCGCCAACAACGGGCAGCAGAACAGCCTCTTCAACAACAACGGCGCGGGGACGTTCGTCGACGCGACGGTGCTCCTGCCCGTCGAAAGCGACACGACGGTCGCGCTGGAGGTGGGCGACCTCGACGGCGACCTCGACCCGGACGTCCTGTACGGCAACTACTCGGGCTTTCTCGGCCAGAACCGCGTGCTCAGCAACGTCGGCGGCGCGTTCGTGACCGCGTACTTCTTTTCGGGGCCCGGCGACAACACGGTCCAGGCGGCCGCGCTCGTCGACGTCGACCTGGACAACGACCTGGACGCGGTGCTCGGCCTGACCGGCCAGGACGAGCTCTACCTGAACGACGGCGCAGGGACGCTTTCGCTCTCGCCGTTCGCTCTGCCCGCCTTCGGCACGGGCTCCGAGCTGAGCGTCGCGATCGAGCCCGGGGACGTCGACGGCGACGGGGACCCCGACCTTCTCTTCGGCCAGGCCTTCGCCTGCTGCGGCGGGGGTACCGTGCTGCTCGAGAACCTGGGCGGCGGCGCCTTCGGGCTCGCCCCGGCCGGCGCGCTCCCCGAGCTCCTCATCTGGACGGGCGTCGCCGATCTCGTCGACGTCGACGGCGACGCCGACCTCGACTTCTTCCGGAACAGCACCGAGCTCCTGCTCAACGACGGCGCCGGGACGTTCGTCTCGACGGCGACGTTCCCGGAGGCGGAGCAGACGATGGACTTCGCGGTGGGGGACGTCGACTCGGACGGGGATCCCGACGTGGCGACGGCGAGCATCCCCGGCTCCGGCCTCTTCCTGAACGACGCGGGCGAGCTGATCGAGTCGCCCGGCGCCTTCGGCCCGCTGAACGGCTTCCAGGCGGTGGAGCTGGGCGACGTCGACCAGGACGGCGACCTGGACGCGGTCTTCGCGCCCCCCTCGCTCAAACTGGGCGACGGCGCCGGCGGCTTCGCGGCCACGACGGCCTTCGCCGGGGCGCCGTTCTTTCTTCCCAAGGACCTGAAGCTCGCCGACGTGGACGGCGACGGCGACCCGGACGCCTTCTTCGCGGCCAACGGGTCTCCGGACTTCCTCTTCCTGAACACGGGCGGCCTCTTCTCCGACGCGAGCTTCAACCTCCCGGCCTCGCTCACCACGCACGAGGAGGTCGCGTTCGGCGACGTCAACGCGGACGGCGCGCTCGACCTCGTCCTGGCGAACCGGTTCGCGGGCAACCAGCTCTACACGAACCAGGGGGCGGGCGTCTTCGCGGACGCGTCCGGCCTGCTGCCCGCGGACGCGGACCAGACGACGGCCCTGGCCCTCGGCGACGTCGAGGCGGACGGGGACGTCGACGTGTTCTTCGGCAACTTCGGGGCGCAGAACAAGCTGTACCGAAACGACGGCACCGGCGTCTTCGCGGACGCGACCCCCGCGCTCCTGCCCGTCGACGTGGACGCGACCCAGGCGGCGGCGTTCGCCGACCTCGACCTGGACGGCGACCTGGACCTCTACCAGGCCAACGTTCCGGACTGCCCGCCGCCCATCCCTTCGGTCTGCGTCGGGGGGCAGGACCGCCTGTACGCCAACGACGGCAGCGGGCTCTTCAGCGACGCGACCGGGGCCCTCCCGCAGGAGGTCGACACGTCCCTGGCCCTCGCGGTCGCCGATCTCGACGGCGACTCGGATCCCGACGTCGTCCTGTCCGGCCCGGCGGGTCTGCTCTTCAACCTGAAGCGGCAGGTCGCGTGGCGCGGGGTCCCGCGCATCGGGAAGCCGCTCGAGATGGAGCTCTTCGGCGACCCGATCGCGGTCTGGTTCCTCGCCACCTCCACGGGCCGGGCGAGCGTTCCCCTCCCACCCTTCGGCGTTCTCGGGATCGACCCGGGCTCGCTCCTCCTCCAGGACGCGGGCGTCCTCGACGCGGCGGGGTCGGGCTCGCGGGCCTACGCGGTGCCGGCGGACCCGACGCTCGTGGGGCAGAGTCTCTTCTGGCAGGGCCTGATCGGCGCGACGCCGCTCTTCTCGAACGTCGAGCGCACGACGTTCACGAACCTGTAGGGATCAACGCAGCCCGGCGACCTTCTTCCAGGAGAAGGTCTACTCCACGTCGAGCGTGACGTCGAGGAACGGCACGGGCTCCTCCCTGCCGGGCATGTGGTGCAGGCCGGTGACCCGCACCCGCGCGGCCTCGGCGTCGAAACGCAGGTCGATCGACTCCTCGAGCGGCAGGTACGCCGTCGCGTCGATCGTGTGCTCGACCGTGGAGATCACCGCCCCCGCGCCGTCGAGGGCCTCCGCCGTCAGCACGATGCGCCGGTCCACGAGTCCCGGCACGCGGTGTCCGGCGCGGTTCTTGATCGTGAGCGAGGTCTTGCCGGCCACGTTGCGCGCCGAGAGCCCGAAGGACTTCGCGAGGAACGCCGGGTCGCGCGGCGTCTGCAGCAGGTGGCTGCGCCCGGGCCGCACCGCGGTGGGGTTGTCGTCGTCGTCGGTGGCCGCCGGCCGCTCGACGGGGTGCATGTGGCAGCCGACGCAGCTCATCCCGCGCTCCTCGAGGCGCGCGAGGTCGAAATCCTTGGCGATCCCGATCACCGGCCCGATCGTCGTCCGGTGGCACGCGATGCAGAGCGCGTTCGAGCCGGTCTCGACGAAGTGCTCGGACTTCACCGACTCGTGCGCGTCGGTGGGCGCGCCCCAGGGCCCGAGGATCGTGCCGTCGGGCCCGCCGTGGCACGAGCGGCAGGTGATGCCGTGGACGAGCTTGCCCTCCTCCTCCGTGCGCGGCGGAGGCTTGCGGCCGAAGCGCTCGGCCGGCATTTCGTGGTGCGGCTTCGGGATATGGCTGCCGTGGCAGCTCTGCGGGCGGCGCTTGTCCTTCAGCGCCTCCTGGTAGAGCTCGTCCACCCAGGCGTGGGCGTGCAGCGTCACCGCCCACTCGTCGGCGATCGTCTCGTGGCAGCCCCGGCAGGAGAGCGAGCCGAGGTCCTCGATCGGCTCGAGCGGGTTGACGGGCTCCGGCGGCGCGAGCTCGAGCTCCCACGCCTCGCCCGCTGCGTCGTCCTGCGCCGCGCCGGCGGCGACCGCCAGCAGCGCGGCGACAAGGGAGAGGGAGGCGGCGACCCGCCGTTTCGTGCTAACCATCGCCGGCGTAGCCGAGGCCGGAGAGCAGCTCGATGCTGCGCGCGTCGACCTTGGGCTCGTTCTTCTCTTTCGTTTTCATCTTCCAGGAGAGCTCCACGACGTGCTGGTCGACCGGCGGCACGTCGAACGTCGCCGGCTCGAGCTCGTACTTGTCGGAGAGCTTCCAGAAGGAATAACGTCCCGGGGCCAGCGCCTTCAAGGTCGCCTTGCCCGCTTCGTTCGGGCGCATGCGCTGGGCGTTCAGGACCTCGCGGCTGTTGAAGGAGTTCCAGCCGCCCGATCCCTCGCCGATCTCGGCGCGCTGCTCGTCGTGGACGACGGTGAAGCGCGGGGGCCGCTGGCCGGCGGTGGCCGGATCGCCGCGGAAGCGGAACTCGACCGTGACGCCCTTGTCGAGCGCGAGCCGCGCCTCCCGGGGAGCCGCGCCCTCCTCGACGTGGATGTTGGCGAGCGTGCTCGGCAGGTAACCCTGGCTGCGCGCGCAGACGCGGACGTCGAGCGTGCCGACGGGGAGCTCGGCGTCGTAGAAGCCGTCGGGGCCGGGGGAGAAGTAACGCCCGCCCTGGGACAGCGAGCGGAACTCGTCGACGCCGCTCTCGCGGTAGTAGATGTTGAAGCGCTGGACCTGCTCGCGGGTCACGGCGTCGACCACCTCGAGGCGCAGCTTGCCGAGCTCCGGCATGACGAGCTCGACCCCCTCGGTGCCGACCGGGACCGCCTCGTGGCTGACGTTGCGCGAGCCGCGCCAGGCCCAGATCTCGTACATCAGCCCGGGGACGTCGTTGACCTTCAGGGCGAACGTTCCGTCCGGCTCGGACTTGGCCTCGGCGTAGTACCACTCGCCGTTGCCGCTGCCCTCGTCCTCGGCCCAGCCGTTGACCTGCGCTCCGGCGATCGGCTCGCCCGCGGAGTCCCGCACGATGCCGGTGATCAGCATGCGCTTCCGCTCGATCTTGACGTCGTGCACCGTCGTCGAGTCGTCTTCGACCCAGACCTCCTCGGAGTGCTCGCCGTCGTCCCACCAGCCGTCGTCCTCGTTCGCGCCGACCTTGACCACGCCGGGCTTGACGCCGCGCATGCGGTACGTCCCGGCGTCGTTCGAGCGCGTGTTGCCCGAGGACTTCTCCAACCGCCACCAGACCTGCGCGGCGATCGGCTCGCCGTTGAAGGTGACGCGGCCCTCGAGGCGCGCGCCCTTCACGAGCTCGATGTCGACCTCCGGCGCGTCCCGCGAGCTCGCCACGTAGAAGGGCTCCGAATACTCGCGCGGGTATTCGTCGTGGCTGGCGTACACCTTGACCTCGCGCGATCCCGGGAGAACGCCGCGGACCTCGAAACGCCCGGCGTCGTCGCTGCGAACCTCCTTGTTGTAGCTGCGCACGTAGGTGCCGGAGGGGAGGTTCAGCCCCTCGTACCTGCGGTTGGAGTTGCGGACGCGGACCCGCGCGTCCGCCACGGCGTCGCCGTCGGCGTTCTTCACGCGGCCGGTCACCGTCGCGCCGCGCACCAGCGGGAGCTCGATCGTCTCCATCGACCCGCGCTCGGGCAGCGCGACCGTGCGCGTCGTCGTGCACCAGCCGTCGAGCGTCGCGTAGAAGTAGACCTTGCCTTCCTTCAGCTTCTTTCGGTCCGGCGAGACGATCTCCGCCTGTCCGCCGGCGTCGGTCTGGACCTTCACGTTGCTCGCGATCTGGACCTCGCGGTCCGCGACCGGCGCGCCGGTCTCCGCGTCGTAGACGTAGACGACGAGCGGTACTCCGGCCCCGAGCTCGATGTCGTAGCCCTCGGGCCGGCCCTCCTGCACCTGGAACTCGCGCTCCTCCATCATGTGGGCCGGCCGCTTGATCCGGACCTTCTGCATTCCCTCGACGCGCGCGTAGTCGAAGGCGTAGCGACCCTCCGCGTCGGTGACGGCGAGAGTCGTGCGGTCGAGCCCCTCGTCCGTTTGGCGCGTGCCGTTGAACGAGATCTCGACGCCTTCGAGCGGCTCGCCCGTGGCCGCGTCGGTCACCCGCCCGCCGAAGGGCGCGGCGGGGCGCAGCGTGATCTCCTTGTCGACGCCGGTGCGCCGGGTGGTCAGGACCGGCAGGTAGCCCTCCGCCTTGACGAAGACGCGGTAGTCCTCGAGCTCCTCGAGCCCGAGGAAGCGGAAGCGGCCGTCCGCGTTGCTCTCCACCTCGTCCAGCGGCGGGCCGAGCTCGTCGTAGTCGCCCCGCCTCGGATAGAGCGCCAGCTTGGCCCCCGCGACCGGCGTCGTCTCCGCGTCCTCCACGGTCCCGTAGACGGCGAGGGCGTCGAAGCCCTCCTCCCACGCCGGCGCCGCGATCGGGTCGGGGTCGGCGACGACCGCCACGGTTCCGCGGCCCGCGTCCTCCTCGGCCGGCGCGTCGGTGGTCTCCGCCTTCTCCGGAGCCGCGTCCACGAGCTCGACGCGGGCCTTCGGCGACGCCACGACGTGCTCGTCCGCCTGGACCGCGCGGCCCGCCGACCCCGCGAAGAGGATCCAGACCGCGGCCGCGCCGCCGGCGAGGAGCAGCGCGAGAACGAGGGTTTTCGAGCGGGGTGTCATGGCCGGTCCTGCCTTGGCAACGGGGAAGCCCGCGGAGCGGATTCTCGCAGCTCGAGGGCGATCGTGCAGCTCCTTCCGCCGATCGTTACTTGTCGAAGACGTTCGTCTCGCGCGGGCTGATGCGTTCCTCCACCTCCTCCACGGTCAGGTCGAGCTTGGCGAAGCCGATCTTCTCCGCCAGGGGCTTGGCGGTTTCGTCCTTGGCCGCCTCCTTCTTGGCGCCGTCCTTCTTCTTGTCGGGTTCGGTCACGAAGTCACTCCTTGGGTTTCGAATTCCGCCGCCGGGACGGCGGCGCGAGGGGTCAGGGCGCCGCGGCGGTGCAGCCGGGCCGCGAAGGCGCGGAGACCCTCCGCCGCCTCGCTTCCGGCCTCCGCGAGCAGCTCCCCGAGGGATCCGGCGGCGGCGAGCGCCGCCAGCGCGGTCCGGCCGTCGGGGCGCAGCTCGACGAACTCGCCGTTCGCGTAGGCGAGCACGCGCCGGGCCGGAGCGAGGGCGCCGAGGGAGGCGATCGCCTCTTCGCGCGCGCCCTCGACGAACGAGCCGGTGAGGAAGTCGGGCCGCACCGCGCGGGCGAGCGGGTGGCCGAGCGTCCGCACGCAGTCGGCGTAAGAAAACGGGAGCTCCACGAGCGCGAGCCCCTCCGCCGGCGCGAGCGACGGGTCGGCGCCGCGCGCTTCGCGGGCGTTCGTGCGCTCCGCGCAGCGGCGCACGAACTCGTCGGGGTGCACGTCCCGCGCGAGGTGCAGGAAGTAGTGGCTCTTCTGCATGAAGTAGAGGACGTTGTCGCCCGAGAAGAGCGGCAGGTTCGCGCGGAAGCCCGCCATCATCTCGTCGAACGCCTCGGCCGCCTCGGCGGCGGTCATCCCGCTCGCGGCCACGTAGTCGTGGTAGAGCTGCAGGTCGGCCCGCGGGTCGTCGAGGACCTCGATGCCGAAGGCCGCCGGATCGCGGTACGTCTCGGCGACCTCGTCGAGATGGAACGTCTGCAGCGACACCTCGCGGACGACGTCGGAGTGCGCGAGCAGGAAGTCCAGCGTCGCCCGCGCCTCCTCGCGCGTCTCGCTCGGGAAGCCGACCATCGCGTAGAACGTGACGCTGATCCCCGCCTTCGAGCAGTTCTCGGCCACCTCGAGCGTCGACTTCACGCTCTGGCCCTTCTTCATCAGCTTGAGCAGCCGCGGCGTCGCGGTCTCGAAGCCGAAGAGGAGCTTGCGGCAGCCCGAGTCGTAGAGGGCGCGGGCGCCCTCCGCGGTGTACGCCCGCGGCTCGATCCGCGCGTCGCTCCACCAGCGCACGTTCGCCTCGCGCCGGATCAGCTCGTCCGGGAGGTCCGCGATCATGCCGGGCGGCATGCAGTCGGTGATGAAGTTGAAGCAGCGCGCGCCGTGGCGGTCGCGCAGGCGGATGACGTGGTCGACGATCGTCTCCGCGCGCCGCGTGCGGTAGCCGGGGCCGATCACCGTCGGCAGCGTGCAGAAGGTGCACTCGCCGTAGTAGCAGCCGCGGTTGATGTCGAACGGCAGCACGGTCTCGGGCGAGAAGTACTTGTCGAAGGGCAGCCCGTCGAAGTCGGGGACGGGAGCTCGGTCGAGCGGAATCGGGTGTCCCGGCGCGTTCTCGACCGGCGTTCCGCCGTCGAACCAGGTGAGCGAGCCGACCTCCGCGAGGTCGCCGCCGTCGCGCAGCGCGCGGCAGAGCCCGAGGAGCGGCGCCTCGCCCTCGTGGAAGACCAGCGAGTCGAGGCAGGCGTCGACGCCGGGCGCGCGCATCAGCTTCGCGCCGATGTACGCGAGGAAACCGCCGCCCGCGGTGACGTGGCAGTCGGGGAAGCGCTCCTTCACCAGCCTTCCGAGCGTAAGCGCGGGGATGAGCTGGCTGCCGTAGATCACGCTCAGCCCGAGCACCCGCGGCGGCCGCGCGTCGAGGCGGGGGAGGAGCTCGCTGTCGTAGAACTCGAGGAACGGGTTCTCTTCCCGGTCGACCGTCGCCGCCAGCACCTCGGCGGAGCGGTCGTTCGCGTACCGCATCGTGAAGTTGTGCGGCGTGAGCTGGCTCGGGAAGTGCGCCGCCGAGACCAGGCGCAGGCCGTGGTAGAGCGTGCGCACCGCCGGCACGTAGCGCTCGGGGTCGTAGAAGTCCTCGCCGCGAAGGACGCGCTTGGCCTCCTCGACGCCGGCGATCACGGACGCGGCGCTCGCGGCGGACTCCGCGGCGGCGCGGAAGGCCTCCATGTCCTCGAAGCGGAGCTCTTGCGCGCCCTCGAAGCTCGCGAGCGACGGCACGCGCGCGCTCGCGCGCGCGAGGTAGTCCGCGGTGAGGAAACGGTCGTACGCCTCGACGCTCGCATCGATCACCTCGACGTCGGCGAAGCCGTGCTCGCGCAGCCAGGCCTTGAGGCACGGCAGCGCCAGGTAGGGCTGCGTGAAGTGGCCCTGCGGCGGGAACACCAGCGTGACGGGGAACGAGGCGGTCTGGATCATCGGGCGGCGGTTTCGAGGGGTTTTGGGGTGACGCGCAGGGTCCGCACGCCGACCGGGCCGCGCACGACCGCGAGGTGCGTCTCCTCGCGCGGAAGGTCGGGCCAGCCGCCGCCGCGCAGCGCGCGGGCCGCGGCGGGGAGGTCGAAGCGCGCGCGGACGAGCTCCGGCTCCGCCGGTGCGCGCTCGATCGCCTGCTCCCAGGCGAGCACGTCGTCGATCAACGGCTCGCCCTGCGCGGCGGCGAAGCGCTCGAAGTCGGAGCCCGAGTCGCGCCACGCGCGGTAGACGTCGAGCGTGTCCTCGCCGCGTCGCCTCCCGACGAGCGCGAAAGTGCGCGGGAAGCGCATCAGCACCGTCGGCAGCGCCGTCGCGAGCTCGTGCAGCGCGCGCAGGTGCTCCGCACCGCCGGGCAGGTCGGTCAGGAGAGCCCACGTGCCGAAGAGGTCGGGGTGGGCGTCGATCAGCTCACGCTCCGGCGCCGTCGTTCCCGCGCCGAGGGCCATGTCGGGGGGGATGCCGGCGACCGGCCGGGCGCGCCCCCCGTGCGCCTCGCCGAGCCCGCAGCCCGGCTGCGGGTTGACGAGGTGCAGCGAGAGGTTGACCCCGGCGGCGACCGAGGCGTCGCGCGCCAGGTCGAGCGTGCGCCGCAGCGCCGGCTCGTCCTCGCCCGGCAGGCCGAGGATGAAGGAGAGGATCGGCAGGACGCCGTGCGCCGCGCAGCGCTCGACGACGTGCAAGACGTCGACGTCGCGCGCCATGTGCTTCGCGTTCGCGTCGCGCACGCCGGGATCGGCGGACTCGATGCCGAGCAGCACGCGGTAGCAGCCGGCGCGGCCCATGAGCTCGAGCAGCGCGTCGTCGAGGTGGTCCACCCGCGCGCGGCACTCCCACGGAACGCCGGCGGCGCGCTCGATCATCGCAAGGCAGAACGCCTCGGCGTGCGCGCGGTCCGCGCCGAAGATGTCGTGGCAGAGGTACGCGTTCCTCGCGCCGGGGATTCCCCGCAGGGCCGCCACCTCGCCGACGAGGCGCTCGACCGGCAGCGGACGCGACCGGCGGCTCCAGAAGCGCCCGATGGTGCAGAAGCTGCAGTCGTAGACGCACCCGCGCCCGGAATCGACCGGAACGAGCCCCTCCGCTTCGCCGGTGACCGCCTTGTAGGCGGCGATCGACGGCAGGAGGTCCCAGGCGTAGGGGGGGAGCGCCCCCAGGTCCGCGAGCGGCGGCCGGTCGGGCTCGCGAACCGCCGCGCCGCTCGCCCGGCGCCAGGTGACACCGCGGACGCCGGCCGGCGAGTCGCCCGCCAGAAGCCTGGACACGAGCTCCGGCGCGGTCTCCTCGCCCTCCCCCCGCGCGACGGCGTCGATCCAGGGAAAGCGCTCGAGGAGGAGCTCGTCCACGCCGGTCGTTCCCGGTCCGCCGAGGACGACGGGGACCGCGGGCGCGCGCTCTTTGACGTCGCGGGCGATCGCCACGGCGATCGGGACCGTCGCGCCCATCACCGAGAGGCCGAGCACGCGGGGCTCGAGCGCCAGGAGCCTCTCGGCGCTCGCAAACGCCAAACGGTCGCCCGCCGGAAGCTCCCCCGCCGCGAGCTGATACGCGAGGTCGTCGAGCCGGACCGCGATCCCGCGCCGCCGCAACGCGCCGCCGAGCCGCAGGAGGCCGGGCGGCGGCATGGAATACCCGAAAGTGTCGGCGTGCGGCGCCGCGGCGAGAACCGCGTTCATGGGGCCATGATCGCGACCGGGGGGAGTAATTCCAGGCCCCGCCGTGTATCGTGTTCCGCCCTTTTCCACCTCCGGAGAAACCCCATGTCGACGCGCGCGTGTCCCCGTTTGCTTCTCTTCGCGGCCCTCAGCGCCCCCCTCGTCGTCGCCTGCGGTAGCAGCAGCAGCGGCGACAGCGCCTCCTTCATCGTTCGCACCGCGAGCAACGCGATCGACGCGACCTCCGAGATCGTGGTCGCGGGCGGGTGGATGGTCTACCTCGGGGACGAGGGGACGAGCGGCTCGGGCGGCGCGGGATCCACCGACTTGAACGGCGACGGCGACACGGCGGACGACGTGGCCGTGGCGGTGAACCTGTTCAGCCTCGTCGAGACCCCGCTGCGCGCTGCCATCGGCGCGGCGGTGGTCGGCGACGAGATCTACCTCCTGGTGGACGAGTCGGTCGACGGAGCGCCCCCCGGCATGGACTGGGACGGCGACGGGACGCCGAACGACATCGTGCTCCTGCACTGGAGCGCCGCGGCCGACGTCGTCACCTACGTCGACACGATCGCTCCGATCGTTGCGGGAGCGCCCAAGGCGCTTCTCCCCGTCGCGGGTGAGCGCCTGTACTACAACTCATCGGCTGCTCTGGTCGGCCCGGATGACACCTCGCTGCGTTTCGTCGACAAGGACGACCCGCTCGTGCCGGTGGTGGTGACCAACGCCGCGGGCGGCGGGCAACTGCAGCCGTTCCTGATCGATGAGGTCGAAGGGCTCGTCTTTCTGTTCCTGGACGAGGCGGCGCCGCCGCCCTCGCCCGGGGACGGCGGGACCGACTACAACTTCGACGGCGACAGCTCCGACCGCTTCGTGCTCGCCCTGCTCGACGGCACGGACGAGATGGCGACCATCGCCAACGTCGAGCTGGCGCTCCCCGACGCGGACGCGCCGTTCGACGCGCGGGCGGGGACGGACACCTGGCTCGTCGGCTTCCTCGTGAGCGAGGTCGGCCAGGGCCTGGGCGGAACGAACTTCAACGACCCGGCGCTCTTCGTGAACCCGCCCATTCCGCCGGTGTGCGCGGCGATGCCGGACCTGGACGTCGACGACGACGTGCTGCACTTCCTCGACTACGCGACGTTCCTGACCGGCACGCCGCCGGTCAACACCGGCCTCGTCGGCACGGACCGCGTCGTCGTCGTCGACTCCTACGTCGCGACGATCAGCCTGGAAGCCGACGCCAACTGCAACCTGAACCAGGACGCCGACGGGGGGACCGGCAGCGACGCCGTCGTCCGCTGGGTCGAGGCGGTCGACCCCGTGGACGCGCCGAACCTCCCGAACCAGCTCCGCGCGCTCTCCGACGTTCCCGGCGGTTCCCACGGGCTGTCGTCGCTCGGTGACCGCTTCATCATCGTCGTCGACGAGGCGGCGGACGGGAACAACATCGACGGCAAGCCCTTCAACAACACGCTCGTCGGCTTCCTCACCCCCGCCGACGGCTTCCTCGCGGACTGGACGTTCGCCCACCCGACGACCAACCCGGGCACCGGCATCCCCGGCGAGCCCTACGTCGGCGCGAACTGGCTGGCGCCGGAGGAGGAGGACGGCCGCCTCGGCATGGTCTACCAGGAGGAGGTTCCGCTGCAGTCGATCAACGTCGACCTCTTCTGCGACCTCGTCATGAAGGACATCGACGCGAACGACTCCCTGCCGATCTGGGCGGACTTCGAGTTCGGTCCGATCCTCGACTTCGACGGGCAGGGCTACGCGCTGCTCGAGAGCGATCCCGGCGTGACCCAGGCGCGCTTCTTCGCCTTCTACCGCGTCTCCGAGATGCTCGACGGCGACCAGGACTACAACAACGACGGCGACACGAACGACGTCATCCTGTTCCGCAACCCCCAGACGCAGTGCGGCACCGTGGCGATGGGCACCTCTTCCGTGTTGCCCCCGCCCAACCCGGCGATCATCACCGACGGCGACCGCGGCGGCGTCTTCATCTCGGACGAGGCGCTGGCCGGCGTGGACTTGAACGGCGACGGCGACCTGAGCGACCTCGTTCCGCGGTACTTCCTCTTCTAGTCAGAAGAGCTCGGTGCGGAGGGTTGCTCCTCCGTGCCGGCGGAGCCGCGGACGATCACGCGGAGCGCGCGCGCGGCAGCCCCGCCTCGAGGAGGGCGTAGAGCGCCGGCGCGGTCATCCCGTTTCGGTAGCCGTTGCGCTGGTACTCGCCCCACGCGCCGTCGCGGAGCTGCGCGTCGAGAAGCAGGCGCACGCCGCCGCGCACCGCTTCGCGGACCGCGGCGGGATCCTGCGCGCTCGCCGCGAGCGGTAGGACGGCCAGGAGCGCCGGGATCAGACGCGCGTGACCCACTCCTTCGCCCGCTCGCCGCGGCCGCGCACCAGCGCGAGGTAGGTCTCCTGCAGCGCGCGCGTCATCGGCCCGGGGCTCTCGCGCAGGGTCCGGCCGTCCACCTCGCGGATCGGCGTGACCTCCGCGGCGGTGCCGGTGAGGAAGGCCTCGTCCGCGTCGTAGAGGTCGGTGCGTGCGAAGCGCCCGAACTCGACGTCGAGACCCATGTCGCGGGCGAGCGTCAGGATGGAGTCGCGCGTGATGCCGTGGAGGATCGGCGACTCGTCCGGCGCCGTGAGCAAGACGCCGTCCTTCGCGATGAAGAGGTTCTCGCCGGTCGCCTCCGCGAGGTAGCCGTCGCGGTCGAGCAGGAGCCCCTCGTCCAGCCCGAGCCGCTTCACCTGGTGCTTGGCCATGAACGACGTGATGTACTGGCCGCTGATCTTGGCGCGCTGCGCCAGCGCGTTGCCGGTGGCGCGCTCGTACGACGTGATCTGTACGCGGATCCCGTTGCGCATGCCGTCCTCGCCGAGGTACGCGCCCCAGTGCCAGACCGCGACCATCGTGCGCACCGGGTTGTCGCCGCCGGCGACGCCCATCCCGCCCTCGCCGAGCCAGACGAGCGGACGGATGTAGGCGGAGTCCATGTCGTTCGCCCGCAACGTCGCGAGCACGGCGTCGACGAGCTCGTCCTCGCTCCAGGGAACTTCGTACCCGAGGATCGCCGTCGACGAGCGCAATCGCCTTACGTGCTCGCGCAGGCGGAAGACCCCGCCGCCGCCGCCTTCCTGCGCGTAGCAGCGAATGCCCTCGAACGCGCCGGTTCCGTAGTGCAACGAATGGGCGAGCGGGGATACGCGGATCTCCTGGACGGGCACGATCTCTCCATCGATCCAGGCAAGGGTCTCGATTTTCTCCATCGCAACAGTGTAGCCGCTCGGTCGGGTTGACCGTTTCCGCGGGCGCGTGGACACTGGCCCGTCATGCGAAACGCGCTTCTGTTCCTTCCGATCGCTTGCGGCGCGGCCGCGGCCCAGGGATTGACGCCCCCGCTGACGCTCGCCGTCGACGAGCCGTTTCCCGTGATCGGCTCCCCGGTTCAGTTCACGCTGAGCGGACCGCCCAGCTCGCTCTTTTCGATTCAAGGGAGCGTCCACCCGACGGAGCTTCCGCTCGGCACGCTCGGGACGCTCTTTCTCGATCCCGCGAAGCTGACGCCGATCGCGAGCGGTGCGCTCGACGGCACCGGCGCGGGAAGCGCGGTCGTGCCGATTCCGGCGAATCCGGCGCTCGACGGGTTGCTGTTCCACCTCCAGGCCGGCGCGCTCTCCGGCTTCGACATCGGGCTCTCCAACTCGACCCCGATCCGCATCGGCGTCGCGCCGACCGCGGGTCCGCGCAATCCCGAGTCGATCGCGATCACGCCGGACGGGACCAAGGCGTACGTCGCGCACCAGGAAGACGGCGGCGTGTCGGTGATCGACGTCGCGAGCGAGACGGTGTTGCGCGACTTCCCCGTCGGGCCGCCGCCGGACGGCAAGGGCTTTCCGGTGCGGGTCGCGGTCGACCCCGAGGGGCGTCACGCCTTCGTGGTGAATCCGTGGACGCGGGTCCTGTCGGTGATCCACGTGGCGAGCGATTCGGTCGTCGCGCTGCTCGACGTGCCCAAGGCGTGCCGCGACGTCGCCTTCGACTTCTCCGGGCCGGCGAAGATCGTCTACGTCACGAACGAGCGCGACGACGCGGTGCTGCGCTTCGCGGAAGGGCCGCCCGGCGCGTTCGCGCCGCTCGCGCCGGTCCCGGTTCAGGGCCGCGATCCCGGCCCGATCGCCGTGCACGCCGACGGCAGGCTGGTCGTCGGGAACCGGAGCACGCACGAGATCGAGGTGCTCGACCCGACGCTCCTGCCCGGCGACCCGACGGTGGCGCGGCTGCCGCTGAACAAACTGCCCTACGACGTCGAGGTGGTCGGCGACCGCGCGCTGGTTCCGACGTTCGAAGTGGCCGCGCCCGGAGACGGCCGGAACGATCTGCTCGAGATCGACTTGACGGGCATGACTGTGCTCGGCGCGCACCTGCACGACCACGGCACCGACTACGTCGACGTGACGGTCGGCGGGGGGCGCGTCGCGCTCACCGCTGCGGGATCGGGCTCGGTCGTGATCGGTGACGCCGCGCTTGCTTTCCTGGGGATCTCGGACCTGGCGCCGTTCCAGCCGGTGGTGACGCCGCAGGAGTCCGCCTTCGCGGGCGACAGGCTGTTCGTGGCGAGCTACTTCCGCGATTCGGTCGCGGTCGTCGATCTCTCGGTGCCGGCGCCGTTCCCGACCGTGAACGAGATCGCGCTCGCCCACGACGGCGTCGTCAAGGTGCCGCTCGTCGACCTCACGCAGGAGGACGACGGCGACTGGTGGTTCCGCACGGTCCAGTTCTTCAACGGCACGCCGCAGAACCCGAATCCGGTGACGTGTGCGACGTGCCATCCGTTCGGCGCGGGCTCGGACGGGCTCACGCACCCGAGCCGTCAGGCGATCCCCATGTTCGAAGCGGGTCTCACCGGGCCGTGGGGAGCCACGGGCGGGAGCAGCAGCCTGCTGAAGTTCATCAACAGCACCTTCTTTGCGCACGGCACGATCGGCGGCACGATCCCGTTCCAGGCGGACCTCGACGTTCTCGCCTACCTGACGAACGACGCTCCACCGCCGCCGAGCCCGTTCCTCGAGCCGGACGGCGCGCTCTCCACGAGCGCGCAGGCGGGGAAGGTCGTCTTCGAGGGCGTGGCCGGGTGCTCGACGTGCCACACCGCGCCGCTCTTCATTCCCGTGGAGCCGAGTCCGAAGACGATCGCGGGAGGGGTGGGGACGGGGCTCGCTCCGGCGAACGTGCCGAGCCTGCGGGGGGCGTGGTCGACCGGGCCGTATCTGCACGATCATTCGGCGGCGACGTTGATGGACGTCTTGTTGCAGAATCCGGGGGATCAGCACGGGACAACGTCGGGGTTGACGGGGCAGCAGATGGCGGATTTGGTGGAGTATGTGAGGTCGCTCTAGGGGGCGTTCGGGTGGGGTCGGGCTTCCCGGGGCCCCGTCGGCCGGCTCGCCGGGACGGTCGGTCGCGCGCGGCGGCTGGATGGCGAGGCGCGCGCAGACACGACCGTCAGTCGCTTCGCTCCCTCCGGGCAGACGGTCGTGTCTGCGCGCGCCTCACC
>JANQEJ010000143.1 GCA_028278425.1 Planctomycetota bacterium
GCTCGAGCAGCCGACATCAACGCTTTGACCAAGATCGCCGCGTAATTCCTGCGCTCCAAGCAAAGGAATGCGGAATGAGTACTACGGAGATCGGAATCTGCGGAGTACGTCTCCGCGAGTTGCCCGATCTCGACCGTTCCTAAATCACGGTGTCATGCGACCACGGAGGCAGCCGCCGTATCGGAACGGAGTTGCGTAGAACGGTCCCGACCGCGGAACACGCAGAGACGTTGCACCGTCGATTCCGATCTCCGTGGTCTCCGATAACTCCGTTCCTCTCCGTGTTAACCTCCGGGCTCCGTGCGCTCCGTTTCCTCCGCGGTCCCACGCGCCGCGCCCTCACAACTCGCCGCGCGCAATCGAGGTCACGAAGCACGACGACGCGCGGACCGTGGTGCGGGCTGTCTCGGCGGACCACGTGGCCGGTCGCTCCGGAGCCGCCGACACCGTTGTGGTGAAGTTGGATCTCGCGTTCTTCGCTCCGGACGACGTGCTCGCTACCCGCCTCTACAACGACCTGGTGAACACGCTCGAGGAGGCGGACTGGTGCGCAGGCGCTTCGCGCTGTGCGACGCGCGTGCTCGACGACGGAAGCGGGATCTGGACCGACGGCTTCACCGTTCGGGTCGCGCCCGGCGAGGTCGCGGAAGTGAGCCGCGACGTCCGAGAGCCGACCGACGTCGAGGTCCGGCTTCGCTTGGCCGCCCAAGCGGACGGCGCTTCCATCGGCCAGATCGACACCTTGTCGGCGAGCAGGGTTCCCTCCAAGGGCGTCCAGGACCTCGAGTACAAGGTCAAGCCCACCGAACGGCGCGGTGGCTTCTCGTGGGCTCGGATCCTCCGCTTCCTCTCCGAGGTCGAAAACGACGAGCTCCGGTTGGTCTGCACCTCGATCAAGCTCTCGCCGGGCGCCAAGCTGAAGCCCAGCGAGACGCCGGATCCGGACGATTGGACCTTCGAGGCCGACGTCACCCTCCGGCGGGCGGCTCGCTAGTCGGCGTCGATCCGCTCGTCCAGCGCCTCGATCGCCGCGAAGAGCACCTGCGCCGATGCCGACGGCAGCGCGACGACCCACGGCTCGGGCCAGCGGGGATTCGTCGCGGGATAGACGCCCTCGCCGGTCGGCGCGCCGATCCAGAGGCTCGCGCGCTCACCGGCGTCGATTTCGATCAAGGTCTCCGGCGGGTTGCCGAAACCGTCGTCGGGATGGACCCCCGTCTTGAGCACGTCGGCGAAGTAGAGCGTCGCGGCGACCTGGAGCACGCGCTCGACGAGCGTCCGCGGCGCGAGCGGGCCGTTCTCCGACGAGATCACGCGCCAGTCTCCGTCCTCGCCGCGCAGGAAGTCGTGGAAGATCCGCCCGCCCTCGTGCGACACGGCGACGCCGCGCACCGCCGCCAGATCGAACGCGACGAGCTTGGTGTCGAGCCAGCGCTTCGGATCCGCCTCGAGCGGCGCCAGGCGCGCGGCGCGGAAGACCTCGTCGCCGCCGGCGAGGCGCACGAAGCAGCCGGAGACGAGGTCGGGCGTGACGCCTTGCACGAGGTCGGCGAGGACGGCGCCGTCGGTGTCCGCGAAGAGGAGCCGCGTGCCGCCCGCGCCGACGCCGTAGCGGTCGTGGGACGGCGCCTCCTCGCTGACGCGGTCCGCGCGCGAGAGATCGCGGACGCGCGCGCAGAGGTCGTCGACGGCGAAGGCGAGCGCCGGGAAGCCGTGGCGCGACGGCACGGTCCAGCGGCCGTCCGCCCGACGGAGCTCGAGGCGCGCGCCGTCCGCGGCTTCGATCGCGATGCTGGCGACGCGGTGCGGCGCGAAGCCGGAGACCAGCGGACCGCTCGAGGCGACGGTCCGGACGGGCCACTCGAGCAGCACGTTCAGAACGACGAGCAGCGCGAGCACGGCGAGAAGCACCAGGTTTCTCCGCTGCAGCCTCACGCGACGGCCCCCCACCGCTGCGCGAGGCGCCAGGCGAGACCGAGGAGGAGCGCCAGGAAGAGCGAGCCTCCGGTCGCGACCGCCATGCAGAGCCAGCGCCGGAGGACGGCGGCGCGCTCCGCCTCCGACAAGAGCCGCGGGTCGGAAGCCTCCAGCTCGAGCGCGCCGCTCCCGCGCAGGGTCGAGAGCCCGCGCTTCTCCTTCTCCTGCGTGAGGAAGTCGTCGATCCTCCGCTCGCGCGGCAGCTTGGCGCGCAGCGCGATCAGGTCGTCCTCGAGCGCCAGCCAGTCGACGAGGTTCTCGAAGAGGAGCTGGTTGCGCTGCGTGAAGAACTTGCCGTCGGAGATCCAGTCCGCGTCGCCGACCAGGACGACCTGCCCCTCCGCCGCCGCGGAGAGGACCTCCTCGTCCGTCGTCGCCACCTCGCGCGGCGGCGGCTCGCGGCCCTCCTCGAGGGCGACGCGCACCGCGTCGCGCCAGAGCGCGTCGGCGATCGCGTCGCGCGGCGCGGGCGCCGCGCCGGCGAAGGGCGACGGGAAGCGGCCGACGAGCCAGACCGCCAGGTCGCGCCGCCGGCCGGGCTCGGTCGCGAGCAGCTCGACGCCGCGGGAGTTGAGCTCGCCCGAGCCGGTCGCGAGCGCGTCGTTCGGCTCGACGACCCACGAGCTCGCGGAGCTCCGCACCAGCGACGTGCGCGCCACGCCGGAGACGGCGCCCGTGGCTCCGATCTCGTGCGCCCAGAAGAAGTCGGCGCCGGGAAGCCGGCCGGTCACCGGGACGCTGCGCTCCATCCCGTCCTCGCCGACGTTGACCCAGAACGGGTACTGGGTGCGCCCGACCCCGGGGATGTTCAGCCAGTTCGACTCCTGGTCCCACACCAGGGGTTCGTCGAGCGCGACGCCCCAGGCCGCGAGGAGCTCGTCGAGCCCCGACGCGATCAGGCGCGCGTCGAGGCGCGTCAGGTCGATCCGCACGCGCTCGGTCAAGAGCAACACGTGCCCGCCGCGCTGGAGGTACTGGTCGATCGCGAAGGCGGCCCGCGGGTGCAGGTCGACCGGCCGCGCGACGACGAGCACGCGCACGTCGCCGGGCACCGGATCGCCGTCCGCCAGACCGACGAGCTCGCGGACCTTGTACCGCCCGCCGAGCAGCGCGCGCGCGTCGCCGAAGTCGTCGGTGGCGGCGCCCTCCGCGGTGCCGGCGACGAAGCCGACGGCGATCTCCTCGTCGCGGGTGAGACGGTGGACCTCGCTCAGGAACCCGTAGGCGAACGACTGCGGCAGCACGAACGGGAGCACGCCTTCGCGCCCGCGATAGCGCAGGACCATCCCGAGGAAGACCTC
The DNA here is from genome assembly GCA_028278425.1 of Planctomycetota bacterium. Lineage (GTDB taxonomy): Bacteria > Planctomycetota > UBA1135 > UBA1135 > JANQEJ01. Next base: position 3,279 of record JANQEJ010000143.1, read on the forward strand.
CTGCGTCAGCTCGGAGGTGCCCTGGACCGCGCGCAGCGGGATGGGCTCGATGCCGTACTTCTGGGCCTCGATGCGCACCTCGGACGACGAGCCGGGATCGGCGAACACGACCTCCATCCGCCCGCGCGCGGCGTCCTCGTACTCGTCGAGCTGATCGAGCAGGCGTCCCTTCGCGATCTTGACGGGACCGTGTTTGAGCTCGCCGGTGAAGAACACCTTGACCTGGAGGACGTCCTCGAGCTCCCCCAGCATGCGCGTCGCGACCGGGCTCGGCGCGAAGAGCTGCTCCTCGGAGAGGTCGGCCTTGAGGCGCAGGTGGTTCTTCGCCAGCCGGTTCGCGGCGACGACGATCCCGACGAGGAGCAGCGCCGTCAGCCAGGCGTTGAGCCGCCACTCGCCGCGCGTGCGGACGAACGCGGTCATCGCCAGCGCCTCCCCTCGACGACGGCGACGGTGAGGTAGAGGCCGAGGAGGACGAGCAACCCGTGATAGAGCACGTCGCGCGCGTCGAGCATGCCGCGCGTCACGGTGTCGACGTAGTGCACCGAGGGGCTCGCGTACCAGGCCACCTCGGCGAGCACCGGCGGAAGCACGTCGACGAACAGGCTCGCGCTCCAGAGGATCAGAAGGACCGCGACGGAGAGCAGGAACGAGAGAAGCTGCTCCTGCGAGACCGCCGAGAAGAAGAGCCCGATGGCGAGGCATCCCGCGGACAGGAAGAACGCCCCGAGCAGGCCGCCCCACACCGTGCCCCAGTCGAGCGGGCCGAGGCGCGAGACGACGAGGGCGAGCGGTAGCACGCACACCGCCGACAGGATCGCCGTGATCGACCAGGCGGCGAGGAACTTGCCGAGCACGCAGTCGCGCGCGCGCAGCGGCTGGGTGAGGAGCAGCTCCTCGGTGCCCGAGCGACGCTCCTCCGCCCAGGCGCCCATGGTGAGGGCCGGCGCCAGCAGCACGAAAAGGAGCGGCAACCACGCGAAGAGCGCCTGCAGCGAGGCGGTCCGTCCCTCCCAGAACGCGGGCACCTGCCTGGCGCCGAGCGGGTATCCCTTGAAGAAGAAGACCCCGTGCAGGACGAGGACGAAGAGGACCGTCGTCACCCACGCCACCGGCGAGTCCATGTAGGCGGCGAGCTCGCGGCGATAGACGGCGACCGTCCTCCTCATGCGTTCGCCGTCTGCTTGAGGAACACCTGCTCGAGGCTGGGAAGCTCGTGGCGCAGCTCCACCAGGGCGAGACCGCGCTCCTGGACCAACGCGGCGACGCGCTCGGCGGCGGCGTGGCGGTCCTCGACCTCGAGCGCGAATCCCAGGAGCCCCGCTCCGTCCGCGCCGACCGAGCGGGCGGCGACCACCCCGTCGACCGCGCGCAAGGTCTCCAGGAGGCCGCCGTCGTCGCCGCGCAGCGTGAGGCGCAGCTCGGGCTTCTCGTTCTCGGCCAGGTCGAGCGGCGTCCCGTCGGCGACGATGCGCCCGCCCGCGAGGATGACGACGCGCCGGCACGTCTCCTGGACCTCGGAGAGGATGTGCGTCGAGAGCAGGATCGTCTTCTCCTCGCCCAGCTCGCGGATCAGCTCGCGGATGCGCGCGATCTCGGCCGGGTCGAGTCCGCTGGTGGGCTCGTCGAGGATCAGGACGTCCGGGTCGGCGAGCAACGCCTGCGCGAGCCCGACCCGCTGGCGGTAGCCCTTGGAGAGCTGACCGATGCGGCGGCCGGCGTAGCCTTCGAGCCCGCAGTCGCGGAGGACGCGCGCCATCGCGTCGCGCCGGTCCGCGCGCCCGAAGCCGCGCACGCGACCGACGAAGTCGAGGTAGGCGGCGACGCGCATCCGCCGGTAGAGCGGCGTGGCCTCGGGCAGGTAGCCGACGCGGCGCTTCGCCTCGAGATCCTCGGGGTGGACCTCGTGGCCCGCGATCTCGACGCGGCCGGCGTCGGGGTGCAGGTACCCGGTCAGGCACTTCATCGTCGTCGACTTGCCCGCGCCGTTGGGGCCGAGGAAGCCGACCACCTCGCCGCGCTCGACGGCGAAGGAGACGCCGTCGACGGCGCGGACGTCGCCGAAGTGCTTCTTGAGGTCTTGAACGCGGATCATTCGGGGAGAATCGCCGCCGGCTGGCGCCGGGCGGCGGATTCTCCCCGAATCCGCTCCGAGTCCCAAGGGCCTGGTGGTTTCGCCAGGCTCCGGGTCCTCCTAGTCGTCGTCGTCCTCGTCGTCGTCGTCGTCATCGTCCCCGTCGCCCAGGAGCTCGATGCGCAGGAAGAGCGCGCTCCGGGCGGGCACGGTGATCGACGTCGAAACCGGACCGGCGACGTCGCCGGATTCGAGGAGGGAGTCTCCGGTCGGGTCGACCAGGAAGATCTTGTACTCCTCCGCTCCCGGGTTGACCTCGGCCACGTCGACCGTGACCTGCACGGCCATGGTCCCGGCCTCGGTGCTGCCGAAGAAGAGGTTGTCGGACGGGTCGGTCCAGTTCTGGAGGAGGACGCCGATCTCGTCGGTCTCGCCGCCGCCGCCGTCGTCCCCGTCGTCGTCATCGTCCCCGTCGTCGTCGTCATCGTCGTCGTCCTCCTCCTCGCTGGCGGCCTCCGCGCGCGCGTAGGCGCTCGCGTAGACGAACGGCTGGCTGTTCCCGAGGGCGAGCCAGTTGTGGAAGAAGAGCGGCGGCTGGTCGAAGGCGAAGCTCGGCAGCGGAGCGGAGGGATCGGAGGCCTTGGTGAGCACCGGCTCGCGCAGGCGCTCGCCGAAGGTGACGAAGTCCCGCACCTCCTCGAGCTCGACCACGCTCATGTAGTTCGCGACGGTGTCGATCAGGAGCGTGTAGTCCGGGAAGAAGGGCGAGAGCACGTTGCTGCTCGTCAGGTCCTGGGACAGGATCGAGCCGGCGAACGGCGTATACCCGAGGAAGATGTGGGCACTCGCCAGGTTCCGGAGCACCCGCATGAAGAACGGGTCCGCGAGGATCGGCACGCCCAGGCCGGAGAGCGCCGACCGCGGCGCGTTGAGCTGCAGCGTCGCGCTCGTGAGCTGGAACTCGTGGTAGACCGCCTCGTGCAGCGGGTAGACGAGGAAGTCGGTCCCGTTCTGCGGCAACACCGGCGGGAACACCGTGATGTCGCCGAAGGTCTGCGTCCGCGTCCACGTCAGCGCCGGGTTGACGACGTCGAACGCGGGCAGGTAGTGCTCGCCCGCGCCCTCGGACTGGACGAAGTAGTCGTCCGCGCCCCCGGCCCGCAGCGCGTCGCGCGTCTGCTGCGCGACGTTGACGATGCCCTCGGTGTAGTACGAGCCGCCGCCCACCGGGTGGCCGTGCGTGTCGTCGTAGCAGAGCCGCACGTCGGTCCCGGACATGACGTCCAGGTAGATGCCCGGCGTCTGCGCGTCGGCGAAGAGCTCCTCGGCCACGAACTGCGAGTAGTCCGCGGCGAACGAGGTCGCCTGGCAGAGCGACACGAAGCCGACGATCACGGGCCCGATCGGGCAGGCCACGCCGGTCACGAACTCGCGTCCGAGGTTGTCGTCGATGACGCCGAAGGGCTCGACGCCCACGTAGAGTCCGCCGCCGATCGTGTCGCGGACGTAGCTCTGGGCGAAGCTCGGGATCCGCGTCGAGTAGGAGACGGTGTTGAAGTAGACCGCGTGCGCGTCCCCCTGGCCGGCAAGCGTCAGGGCGGCGGCCTGGTACTCCGGACGGATCGGGAACCAGTCCCCGAGGTCGCGCGGGAAGCCGTTCGTGTCCCAGAAGAAGACGCGCGTCGTGATCGAGTCCACGCCGAACACGGCCCGCTGGTCCGCCCGCTCGGCCGGCCAGAAGGCCCACTGCGACCAGCTCGGGTCGAGCGCGCACTGCGTGTTGGGGTCGTCGGGACCCAACTGCGGCACCTGGGTCACCCCGAGCATCTTCGAGTCGCGCATGATCGCCGAGAAGTCGTCGTTCGTCTTCATCGGCCCCTGCGCCGTCCACGGCTGGTCGAGGGCCCACTTGCGGTAGTGCTTCGCGGCGTCATACCAGTCGCCGCGCAGCACGCGCATCACGAACGGGAACTCCGACTCGTAGTCGTTCCCCGGCGTCAGGTTGTCCTCCGGCGTCTGCCGCAGGATCACGCGCAGCGTGTCGCCGCCCGGCGCGCCGGGAAGCGGGTCGAAGAGCCACTCCTTGAAGAAGCCCTCGTCGTCCTGCGTTCCGAAGAAGAAGTTCGCCTCGCCGGGGTCGCTCGAGTCGTAGAGCGACCACCACTGCATGCTGATCAGGCCGGGCTCGACCAGCGTGATCGGGCTGCACGGCGGCAGGAAGAGGTTGTTCAGCTTGGACCCGCCGCTCAGGACGACGTTGGTGAACGGGTTCGGCAGCAGCACGCCGTGGCCGAAGGGCGCGGTCAGGAAGGTGTCCGCGGACGAGCCCGGGCCGATGACCTCCAGGCAGGGAAAGCGGACCTTGTAGGCGGCGATCGACGTCCCGGGCCGGAACTCGATGTCCGCGTGGATGTCGGACGTGTCCTCGTCGATCGAGAACTCGACCTCGACCGAGAAGACGACGCCGGGCAGGAGGCTCGACGTCACCTCGTCCCAGGTGGCCGTAACGCTTTCGT
>JANQEJ010000179.1 GCA_028278425.1 Planctomycetota bacterium
GATGGGAGCGAACGGTCTGCCTCCACCTCGTGAGGTTCCCACACCGAGGATGTCCCACTCCGCTCGCTCACGCTCGCTCCGCGGGACGTCACCAAGGAAGAGCCGATGACCGCCGCCTTCGGCGGCTGACGGACATGCTCGCTCCGCTCGCGGTCCTCACGCGTCAAAGCAGCCCGAGGACGGGCCACTTTTCCGCGGGCTCGCGCAGGGGCGCTCGCGGGGCGGCGCTGAGGGAAGCGACGAAGCCGGCAAGCTCCTCCGCACCTCCGTCCCGAACGGAGCCGAGCGCCGCCCCTTCCACCTGTACGACCGAGCCGAGAGTGTCACCGACAGCACCGCAGCGTTCCGGCGAGACCGTCAGCAGAACCCTCCACCTGTTCGACCGCAGCGAGAGCGTCGCCGACCGCACCGTAGCGGTTCGGCGAGACCGAAGCACCCCCCCTTCACCCGTACGACCGCGGCGAACGAAACCGCCGACCCTCTACTTTCCGCTCTCCGCTTCCCTCCGCGCCTTCTCCCGCTCCTGGCGGGCGATCTCCCCCGGAGTGTCCGACCAATCGAGGACCGACTCGATGACCTCCTCGCCGCGCTGGAGCTGAAAGACCTTCCGCGGTCCACCCTTCTGCAGCTCGGAGACGATCTCGCTCTTCGCGTTCACCGGGACGCCGTCGACCGAGAGGATCACGTCCCCGTCACGCCACCCCGCCTGCTTCGCCTTCCCGTTGCCGTATACGCCGCTGATCTCGTTGCCGTTGAGGTACACGCCCATCCGGCGCGGCTCGAGCTCGACCATGTTCGTCCGGTCGAGGAGGCCGTCCAGCCGCGACAGGTTGTACGCCCCGATGGCCACCACGATCGACGAGTGCCGCTGGTAGTCCTCGCGCGCGTTCTCGAGCACGTCGTGCTGGGTGTGATGGACGTACCGGTAGGTCGTCTCCCCCGCCTGCCGCCAGAAGAAGCCCGGAACACCCGCCTGCACGAAGGGGACGTGGTCGCTCCCGCCGTTCCGCGGCAGACCGCTGACCTCCACCACCTCGAAGGGCATCTCCGGATCGAGGTGAAACACGGGCTCGAACACCATCCGCAGGTCCTCGAGCATCGCCGGGGGTCCCGAGATGCCCGAGAGGTAGTTCGTCCCGCCGTCGTGGATCAGCACCGCGCTGATCCTCGGCAGGAGCTCCGGGTGCGCCTTGACGTAGGCCTTCGAGCCGAGGAGGCCTTGCTCCTCGCCGGTCCAGAGGACGAAGCGGATCGTCCGCCGCGGTTTCGCGCCGGCCGCCGCGAGGAGCCGTGCCGCCTCCAACGTCGTCGACACGCCGGTGCCGTTGTCCTGCGCGCCCTCGGCGCCGTCCCAGGAGTCGAGGTGGCCGCCGACGAGGATGAACTCGTCGGGAAACTCCGTCCCGACCAGGTCGGCGATCACGTTGTACTGGGGCACCGGGCCCGGGAAGAAGCGGTTGTCGACGTCGAAGGAGAGCTCGACGTCCTCGCCCCGGGCGAGCCGCGCGCGCAGGTCGAGGAGGTCGGCCTCGAGCAGGCGGATGGTGACGTCGGTCGGGAGGGCGTCGTACTCGATGCGGTGGTTTCCGGAGGTGATGAGCAGCTCCTCGCCGCCGTGGCGGACGTAGCCCGCCACGCCGAGCGCGCGCATCCGCGCCTCCAGCTTCCGGCGCTCCTTCAGCTTCGGCATCTCGGCGCGCGGCTGGCGCACGATCCAGGCGCCGCGGAGGGTCTCGCCCAGCTCCTCGACCGCCTCGAGGCTGGCGGGATACAGCACCGCGCGCCCCCGCGTCGGCCCCGGGGTCCCGCGCGACCAGGCGCTCGTGATGAACGTGTACTCCCGCTTCTCCGGCGCGACCATCCCGCCGGTCCAGTCGTGGCGGTCGAAGCCGACGGGGAACTCGCCCCACTCTTCGAGCCGCGCGTCGAGCCCCATGGCGGCGAACTGCGCCTCGGCCCACTCGCAGGCGCGCTGCAGGTTCGTCGAGCCGGTGAGCCGCGGGCCGATCTCCTTGGTGAGGTAGCGCAGGTGGTCGGCCGCGCGGTTGTCGGTGCGGCCGAGCTCGAGCACGCGCGCCTCCACCGGGTCGTCGCGGAAGGCGGCGGGGTCCTGCGCGTGGACGATGCCGAGGAGGAGCGGCGCGAGGAGCAGCGAGAGCGGTCTCATTCCTGCACCCTAAGCCAACCTCGCGGGCCCGCAAAGCTCTGGCGCGCCGCGGCGCCGTTTCCTTACCGTGAGCCGCCCGATGTCCGGCTCCCCCACGCTGCTGCTCTTTCCGACCGAGCTCGAGCGCCGCCGCTTCCGCGACCAGGGCGGCATCGATCCGGGCTACGCGCTGCGCGGGATCTGCGGCTTCGGGCCGGTGGCGGCGGCCGCGCGGACGGCGCAGCTCGTCGCGATGCTGCGGCCGCGGCGCGTGCTCCTGATCGGCATCGCGGGAGCGTACGACGTCGAGCGTTTCCCGGTGGGCAGCGCGGTCGTCTTCACGCGCGTCGCGATCGACGGCGTCGGCGCCGGCGAGGGCGCGAGCTTCCAGGGGCCGCCGGCGCTTGGCTTTCCGCAGTGGCCCGGCTCGCCCGGCACGACCGTCGCGCCGGTCGAGGACGTGCTCGCGCTCGCGGCGCCGGAGGGGACCGAGGCCGCGCTGCTCCTGACGACCTGCGCCGCCTCCGATTCGTCCGCGCACGCGGCCGACCGGCGCGCGCGCTTTCCCTCCGCGATCGCCGAGGACATGGAGGGCTTCGCCGTGGCGCTGGCCTGCGCGCTGGCGCGCGTGCCGTGCGGCATCGTGCGCGGCATCTCCAACGAGGTCGGCGACCGCGACGCCGCCCACTGGCGCATCCCGGCCGCGTTGGCCGAAGCGCGCCGGGTCGCGCTCGCGATCCTGGCCGACGGGGACTGGGGGACCGCGGAGTGAGCGCCGGCGCGTTGCGCGTCGGCATCTCGACGTGCCCGAACGACACGTTCGCGTTCCACGCGCTGCTCGCCGGCGAGGTGGACTTCCCCGACCTCGAGCTCGACTTCGCGCTGCTCGACGTCCAGGAGCTGAACGAGCGCATGCTCGCCGGCGAGCTCGACGTCGCCAAGGTCAGCTTCCACGCCGCGCTGGCGATGGCGGACCGCGCGGTCGTCCTGCCGAGCGGGTCGGCCCTCGGCTTCGGTGTGGGGCCGCTGGTGCTCGCGGCCCCGGGGCGGGGGCGCCCCGCGCCGGGCGCGCGGGTGCTCTGCCCGGGCGAGTGGACCACGGCGGCGCTCCTCTGGCGGCTCTTCCACGCGGGCGAGGGGAACGTCGAGCACGTCGTCTTCTCCGCGATCATGCCGGCGCTCCAGCGGGGCGAGGCCGACTTCGGCGTCTGCATCCACGAGGGGCGCTTCACCTGGGAGGAGGCCGGTCTGGAGCGGGTCGAGGACCTGGGCGAGACCTGGGAGGAGGCCACCGGCGCGGCGCTGCCGCTCGGCGGGATCGTCGCCGCCCGGGCGCTCGGTCCGGCGCGCACGCGGCGCGTTCAGGAGGCGGTCCGCGCCTCCCTGGAATGGGGACTCGCTCACCGCGCGGCGTGTCTGCCGACGATGCGCGCCCACGCGCAGGAGCTCGACGAAGCGGTCGTCTGGGCGCACGTCGACCTCTACGTCAACGAGTGGACGCTCGAGCTCGGAGACACGGGACGGCGAGCGCTCGACGCTCTCTCGCGACTCGCACGCGAGCGCGGCCTCTTGCCGTCCGGCGCGCGCGCGCTCGAGGTTCTGGACGCGTGAAGGGCGAGCGGCTGTTCCACCTGGTCGACCCCGACGCGTGGCGCGCGTTCGAGACCGCGGGGGAGGACGAGCTGCGCGTCGCCTCGCTCGAGAGCGAGGGCTTCGTCCATCTCTCGTTCCGCGGACAACTCGACGGCACGCTGGAAGCGCACTTCGCCGGCACGGAGCGGCTCGTCCTCCTCGAGCTGGACGCGACCGGCGTCGCCGCCGACGTCCGGCTCGAGCTCTCGCGCGGCGGCGAGCGGTTCCCCCACCTCTACCGGCCGCTTCGCCGGCGCGATGTCGTGAGCGCGCGCGCGATCGAGCGCGCGGCGGAAGGCTGGACGCTGCCCGACTGAGCCGCTACTCGGCTCCGTAGCGCAGCTCGAGCGCCTTGGGCTTTCCGCCGGGCGGCAGGGTGACGAGGAACATGCGGTCGTACGCGTCCTCCGGCAGCTCGTCGAGACCGGGGTCGCCGCCGAGCGAGCGAACGAGCCCGGGCACGGTGTTGGAGTGTCCCGCCACGACGGCGACGGAGCCTCCCTCGAGCTCGCGCAGCGCGCCGGTCAAACGGTCGCCGTTCAGCGCGGGAATCGTCTCCACCTCCAGCTCCGTGGCGGCCGCCAGCGGCGCGAGCGTGTCGCGCGTGCGCCGGAACTCGCTGGCGTAGAGTTGCGTCACGCCGGCGCTCCCGAGCACCCGCGCGAGCTCCTCGGCGCGCTTGCGGCCCGCGTCGGTGAGGCCGGGGTCGCGCGTTCCGTCCCGCTCCTTCTCGGCGTGCCGCACGAGGAAGACGTGTACCGCCGCGCGAGGCGCCGCCGCCGCCCCCCGGTCCTGCAACGCGGCCAGGGAGAAGATGAGCGGCGCGAGGACCAGCAGCACGAGGCCGGGGAGCAGTCGTCGCCAGAGCAGCATGGGGTGAGGGGTCCTTACCTACGAAAACGGACCGGCGGGCCGCCGACGTCGCGGGGGCCCCTACCGGTCCTGGTGGTGCCTACGGGAAACCCTACGAGGCGCCGCCGGAGTCCCGAAGCTCCAGCATCTCCTTGCGGATCTCCTGTGCGAGGTTCTTGATCTCCTGCATGGCCTTGCGGACACGCGCGGTGGCCGCCTTGTTGCCGCTCTCGGCCTTCTCCACGTCGCCACGGCAGGCTTCGATGGCGGCGCAGAGGTTGTCGTAGTTCTGGGTCATGGGAGTGGATGGTGAAAAGGCGCCGGGGCGCCCGGGAAGTCGGAAAACGGACCTGGACGCCGGGTAGGCAACCGCGTTCGGGGCTCCGGATCAAGGTGCTCGGCCCCGAAAACCGCCCCTGAAGCCCAAAAAACGGGGGTCGGGAGTGCGGTGGACGTCCCCGGCCCGGCACGCAACCCCCTGATTCACAGGGAGTTGCGACGAATCAGCCGGACTTCACGCCCCCCAGGGCCAGGACCGCCCGCCATTCGCCCGGCGTGACCGGCTGGACCGAGAGGCGGTTGCCGCGCCGCAGGACCCCCATGTCCTTCAGCTTGGGTGCGCCGCGCAGATCCTCGCGCGACACGAACCGCTTGAGCTTCTTCAAGGGGGCGAGGTCGACCACCACCCAGCGCGGGTCCTCCGGCTTCGACTTGGGATCGAAGTGCGCGTCCTTCGGGTCGAACTGCGTCGGGTCGGGGTAGGCCTCCTTCACGATCTTCGCCAGCCCGGCAACGCCCGGCGGGTCGGCGTTCGAGTGGTAGAAGAGGACGCGGTCGCCGACCTTCATCTCGTCGCGCATCAGGTTGCGCGCCTGGTAGTTGCGGACGCCGTCCCAGAAGGTGCGCTTCTCGCGCACGAGGTCGTCGAACGAGTAGACGCTCGGCTCGGACTTCATCAACCAGTAGCGGGGCTCGCGGCGCGGCATGGCGGGGGGCTTTGGAAAGGGGCTCAGAAGGAAAGGCCGGGCGGCGAGCCGGCGCCGGGCGGGCGCGCGGCCACCGGCGGGCCGAAGATCTCGGACAGCAGGACGGCGTGGCGCCAGTCGCCGGCGCTCTGGGGCACGGCGAAGGCCACGCCGGCCGCGGCGGCGGCGCGCTCTTCCGCTTCGCCGGCCTCTTCGAGCTCGCCGAGCTGGCCCAAGTCGCCCAGATCGCCCATCTCGGTGGGCAGCTCCGGATGGCCGTCCATCGCGCTTTCCGACAGGCCCTTGAGGTCGACCGACTCGAACGCGGCGAAGTCCTCGCTCACCTCGGGCGCGCGGAGGTCCGGCGCCGCGCTCGCCGCAACGGGAACCGGAACCGGCGGCGGTGCGACCGGAGCCGGGGGCTCGGGCTCCGGCTTCCTCTCCTCGGTCTCCACGCCGAGGCCCTGCAGGAGCTCGCGCCAGACGACCTCCCCTTCCCGTTCGACGTCGGGCTCGCCCGCTTCGCGTTCCGGGCCGCGCGGCGCCGCGCGCCGTTCGCGCGTCTCGGCCTGCGGTCGGTTGCCCGCGAGCTTGCGCGCGAGCCCCTGGAGGATCGGCACGATGACGAACATCAGGACGACGAGGAGCGTCCCGAGGTCTTCGAAGTCGAACGGCATCGCTCAGCTCTGCTTGGACGGATCGGGTCCGGCGCCGCCCGGCTTCTCTCCGCCGCGGGCGATCGCGTCGCGCATGCCGGTGTCGGACTGGATGTTGCGCAGCCGGTACTGGTCCATCACGCCGAGGTTGCCGCTGCGCAGCGCGTCGGCCATGGCCTTCGGCACCTCGGCCTCCGCCAGCACGACCTTCGCGCGATTGTCCATCACCGAGGCCTTGAACTCCTGCTCGGCGGCGACGGCCATCGCGCGGCGCTTCTCCGCGAGGGCCTGCGCGACGCGCTTGTCCGCCTCGGCCTGGTCCGCCTGGAGGCGGGCGCCGATGTTGACGCCGATGTCCACGTCGGCGATGTCGATCGACACGATCTCGTAGGCGGTTCCGGCGTCGAGCCCGCGCGCGAGCACGGTCTTCGAGATGTCGTCGGGGTTCTCGAGCACGTCCTTGTGCGTGTCCTTCGAGCCGATGGTCGAGACGATGCCTTCGCCGACGCGCGCGATGATCGTCTCCTCGCCGGCGCCGCCGACGAGCCGCGCGATGTTCGTGCGAACGGTCACGCGCGCTCGCGCGAGCACCTGGATGCCGTCCTTCGAGACCGCCGCCACCTCGGTCTTGCCCGAGGCGGGGTTCGGGCAGTCGATCACCTTCGGCGTGACGCTCGTCTTGACCGCGTCGAGCAGGTCCCGGCCCGCCAGGTCGATGCCGGCCGCCGTGCGGAAGTCGAGCCCGAGACCCGCGCGGTCCGCGGCGATCAGCGCGCGAACGACGCGCTCGACCCGCCCGCCGGCGAGGAAGTGGGCCTCGAGGTCGCGCTTGTCGACGCCCTCGATCCGCGCCTGCACCAGGTTGACCCGCGCGTTCACGATCACCGCCGGGCTCACGCGCCGCAGGCTCATCGCGATCATGTCGAAGAGCCCGACGCCGGCGCGCGTCAGGATCGAGCGGATGTAGAGGTTCGCGTAGCGGAGGAACACGAACAGGAAAAAGAGCAGCGCGATCGACAGGAGGACGAACCCGCCGACCTTGAAAAGGGTCCAAAAGCCGGATTCGTCGTCCTGAAGCGCGAGCAAAGCGAGTGAGCCGTTCATTCCGTCTTGTTCTCCTCGGGGGATTCCACGCGGGCGACCACGACGCGGTTGCCCTTGACCTCGATCACGCGCACGGTCTCGCCCGCCTCGATGGGCTCGCCGCGACTGACCACGTCGACGCGGCGGCCGCCGAGGCGCGCCACGCCGGTGGGATGGCAGTCCGCCTCGAGGGCGCCCTCGACGCCGACGAGGGCGAGATCGCGTTCGTCGGTCGCCGCCCGGCTCTCGAACGAGAGCCCCCGGACGACCATGTGCTTGCCCATCGGGCTCTTCGGGAAGAGCCTCAGCCCGCCGACGATCACCGTCGGAACGAGAACGGCCGTGGCGATCAGGAAGTTGAGGCCGGTCTCGGTGCTCACCGTGAAAGCCACCGCCACCGCGCCGATGATCGCGGCCGTGGCGAGCAGGCTCAGGATGCCGAAGCTCGGAAAGAGGACCTCGGCGATGATCAGCGCGAGCCCGAGGCCGAGCAGGAGGATGGCGGCGATCATCGGCTAGTCCACCGCCTCGACGACCAGGCGGCCCGACCGCGCTTCCACGACGCGCACGCGGGCGCCGGAGGGAATCTCCGGACCGCTGGAGCGCGCTTCGTGGTCGAGGGCGGGCTCGTCATCGAGCGCTACCTTGCCCACGGGCCGGAGCGCGGTCAACGCGCGTCCCAGCGCACCGACGCGCGCCACTTCCGCGTGCGCGCCCTCCGCCTCCGGCATCGCGCTCGCGCTGGCCTCGCGCGTGTCGGTGGGGCGCAGCACGAGCCACGACAGGATCGGCGTACTGGGAAGAAAGCGCGACAGGATCAGCATCCCGACCATCGCGGCGAAGGCCGAGGTGACGACCGCGAAGGCCGAGTCGAGGGCGATCTCGCGGTCCATCGCGTGGCTGAGGCCGACGCCGCTCCCGATGCCCGACCAGATCAGCCCGCCGAGCACGCAGACCGCGCCGAGGAGCCCCACCCAGATGGTCCCGGGCACGACGAAGAGCTCGACCGCGACCAGAACGAAGCCGATCGAGATCAGGACGATGTGCGGGATGTCCGCGAGCCCGACCAGGTAACGGCCGAAGAGCAGCACGGCGAAGCACGCGATCGATAGGAAGCCCGGGATCCCGAAGCCGGGCGTCTTGAACTCGACGTAGCCGAGGAGGAGCCCGGCGACGAGCAGGAGCCACGAGATGTTGTAGAGCAGCGCGGCGACGTCCTCGGAGCGCGTGCGCTCGACGCGCGTGAGCGGCGCTCCGGACATGCCGATCTTCTCCATGACGACGTCGAGCGAGTCGGCCTTGCCGTCCGCCATCTTGTAGGCGAGCGCCTCGTCGGCGGTGAGGTTGACGAGGTCGCCCTCCTCGCTGATCGTCTTGACGAGCCGGAGCTCGACACCCTGGTCGCGCAGGTCGTCCCACTCCTTGTCGGAGACGACGCGCTCCTCCCCCTCCACCTCGACCAGCCGCACCCACAGGTCCTGGTCGACCATGCCCTCCGCGATCGCCGGCGAGCGGTTGTTCGTCTCCGCGAAGGCGCGGAAGGCGGAGCGCCAGGACGAGCCCTGCTTCTCGACCAGGACCTCGTCCGCCGGAACCGCGGTCGGCATCTGCAGCGGGTTCATCTGAAGCGTCTGCGCCGAGCCGAACGAGGCGGTGGAACGCATGTAGATCCGGTCGCAGGCGAGCGCCAGCAGCGCGCCGGCGGAGAGCGCCTTGTCGTTGATCCACGCCACCGTCTGCACGCCGTCCTCGGAGGCCTGGTCGAGCAGCTTCGCGATGCGCCAGGCGAGCTGGACCTCGCCGCCCGGCGTGGAGAGCTCCATGATCAGCCGGTCGCCGCGCCCGTGGGCGCCGTCGATGGCCCGGCGCAGCAAGGCCTGGTGGCCTACGTCGAGCCCGCCGTCGACGACCACGTGGGTAACGCCGCCACCGAGGTCCTCCTGCGCGGTCGCGGCGGCCGGTACCAGGACAAGCAGGGACACGACCGCGGCCGCGGCGCGCGCAGCTCCATGCGCAAGGTGGGTCAACAGGCGTGCAGTATAGGGATTGGTCCCGCCGGAGCGGCCCTCAGGCCAGGTCCGAGTCCGCCAACTGGTACCACCAGTTCTCCCGCAGCCAGCGCATGTCATACCGGGGGTGGAAGTTCCTCCCGACCATGTAGTAGTCCGTCGGCCACACGAGCCAACCCCAGGTTTGGAAGTGTTCGAACCAGGGCGACCATTCGGGCATGAAGAGCGCGACCGTGACCGCGCCGTCCTCGCGCGCTCGCGCGAGCAGCGCGTCCTTCAGGAGAGCTCCCACCTCCGGCTCGGCCGGGGGAACCAGCCAGTCGATCACGAGCCCCATTCGCGGCACCTTCCAGTCGCCAAACCTGTACACCGCGTAGCCGCGCAGCACGCCCTCGCCGTCGCGCACGCCGTAGACCGTGTGCTCGTGGAACGGGTTCTCGAAGAAGCGCCAGTTGAGAAACCGCTCCTCGCGGATCGTGCTCGCGCCCCAGTCGCCGGCGCAGCGGTCGTAGAGCCAGCGCGCCTGCTGGTCGAAGCGCGAGAGGACCTCGACCTCGGCCGGCATCTCGGCCGGCTCGTCGGGCTCGCGCGCGAGGATGGTCTGGGTGCGGACGACCTCGTACTTCAGGAAGGTCTTCCCGATGCGCCAGGCGTTCTCGACCGGCCAGCCGTAGTGCACCAGGTCCTTGTCGCGTCCCCCGTAGGCCTCGAAGAAGGGCAGCGCCGTCTGGACGAAGAGGCCCGGTCGCTTCAGCCCGCGGCGGTGGTCGGGGTGCACCATCGAGTCGACGATCTGCGCGAAGTACCGCTCCTCGCCGTTGATCCAGACCCTGTAGGGCTGCGCCGCGTACTGCCCGACGACCTGGCCGTCGTAGAGCGAGAGCCAGATCCGCCAGCCCGCGGGGTTGCGCGTGAAGACCCACTCCCACTCCGACACGGTGCGGTCGACGTGGTCGGCGTTCTCCTCGCGGAACACGAGGTTGAAGGTCTCCAGCAGGGAGGGCAGATCGCCCTCGCGGTACTCGCGGAACTCGTAATCGGGCATCAGACCAGGTCGGTGTCGCCCAGCGTGTAGTACCAGTGGTCGTGCAGCCAGCGCATCTTGATGCGCTTCACCCAGGAGCGGCCGACGATGAAGTACATCGAGCCGGCGGCGTGGAACCCGGCGCGCTGGAACGAGAACCACTCCTTCGCGGTGTCGGGGAAGATCGCGCAGAGCCTGGCCGTGTCCTCAGCCCGCGCGCAGTCGGCGAGCCAGGCGAGGAGCGCCGCGGCCGCCGCGTCCTCGCCGTCGGGGACGACCCAGTCGCAGACCAGCCCCTCGTCGGGCACGCGGTCGAAGGCGTCGCGCCGGAAGACCGCGTAGCCGACCACCTCTCCGCTGCGCCTGGCGAGCCCGATCCGGTAGTCGCGGTCCACGCGGTCGGGGAAGCGCCAGTCGAGCTGCGCCCGGTCGCGGATCGCGATCGCCCCGGTGCCCTCGGCCCTGCGCAGGTAGACGCTCTCGATGCCCTCGGGGAAGCGCTCGACCTCCTCGACCTCGACGCCGGCCGCCCCGCCGACCTTGAGCCGCTCGAGCGGGCACACGAGCTTGAGCTGCGTCCGCAGCACCTCGTACGCCAGGTAGGTCTTCCCGATGCGCCAGGCCCCCCACATCGGCAGGCCCCACATGAAGCAGTCCTGGTCGGGGCCGCCCCCGCCGAACTTCTCGCCGTAGGGCTGCGCGGTCAGGACGAAGAAGCCCGGCTCGCGGAGGACCAGCCGCCAGGCGGGATCGGTCATCGAGTCGACCTGCTGGCTGAACGAGACCTCGTCGCCGTCGAGCAGGACGCGCTGCCCGACGCCGGCGTACTGGCTGACGACCTTCCCCTCCTCCGTCAGGGCGATGAAGATGCGATGGCCCGACGGGTTCCCGAGGAACTGCCAGCGCCACGCCTCGAGCGTGCGCGGCTGGAACGTCGGGTCGATCTCGCCGAAGACGCGGTTGAACGTCTCAAGGATCGCGTGCTCGTCCCCGGGTTCGTACGCGCGGATCGTGAGGGGCGGGAGCTCGGCCGAGTTGGGCATGCGGGGAGGTGGCGGGAGTGCATGGGAATCGAACCCACCGGTCCCGCTGTTCACGAGACCCAACCGGCTTTGAAGGCCGGGCGGCACACCAGCACCGATCCACTCCCGCTCGATTTCGAGCGGCGCAGTATAAGGAGGAGCGCCGCCGTCACGCGCCCGCCGCCGGGAACAAACGTCCGGGCGCGCCGTTCGCGATCCCGCCGGGAATCCCCCCCGCCCAGCGGCGCACCCGCCGCACGCGCGCGCCGCCCTCGCGGGGCCAGGCGTCGAAACCGCAACTGAACGGAACGCCCTCGACGCGGCGGTCGAAATCCTCGGGAAGCCGGATGCGCACGCCGCGCCCGCCGCGCCGGGTGTGGCGGCCCAGGCGCACCAGGGCGCGCGCGTCGTCGAGGCCGCCGGGATCCTCGACGCGGCAGAGCAGCTCGGCCCCGCGCCGCCGCACGGTCACCGAGGCCTCGCGCTCGCCCGGATGCTCGCGCAGCATCGGCAGCCGGATCGCCTCGCGGCCGAGGTTGACGCCGCGGATGCGCGCGAGCGGCGCGTCCAGGACGAGGTGGCCGGCCGGCCTTCCCGGCCCGCGCTTCCACGCGAAGCGCGCGATCAGCCGCGGGTCGTCCCCCGGCGACCACGAGCCGCCGGCGATCCGGAACGGGAGGTCCGCGGCCTCGCCCGGCGCGAGGCGCAGCGCGACCGGCAGCCCTTCGACCTCGAAGGCGCCGCCCCGGACGAGCGGCGCGACCGCGACCTCGACGTCGAACGAGAACGGGTTGCGCACGCCGGCGACCGGCGACCAGCGCCCCGACCACGCGCCGTGGGCGCCGCCCGAGACGGGGTCGGGCTCGACCTCCAGCTCCGGTGCCTGAACGGGGTAGCGGCCCTCGTCCTCCGGCGCGAGGTGAACCAGCGCGCGCGTCGCGAGCGCGCGCAGCGGCTCGTTCGTGTTGAGGCCGAAGAACGGCCTGCGGCAGGCCTCGAGCAGATCCTCGGGATCGTCCACGGACCAGCCCCAGACCTCGCAGCCCCACTCGGCCCGGCCGGCCGGCGTCCGCCAGCCGCCGGGGCCGACGCCGTAGGCGGCGAGGCGCTCGTCGCGCACGAAGCGGCGACCGTCCTCGCTCGCCTCGACCGCGAGCAGCATCGCGGGAAGCCCGAGGTCGCGGGCTTCCAGGCAAGCGCCGCGGTCGAACGAGGCGAGGCGCACCGAGAGGTCCCGGCCGAGCTCGACGCGGCGGCGAGCGACCGCGCGCACGACCGCGGGGTCCTTCGCTTCGATCATGTGCATCGGTCGCTCGCCGGCGCGCGGTCCGTCGAGCTCGAGCGCTTCCGCCAGGAGCGGCAGCGGCTCGCCCGCGAAACGCTTGTGAAACCAGCCGCCCGCGTCGACGCCGGCGAGCTCCGGCAACGTCAGCGACGCCACCGGGCCTTCGTGGTCGGTCGTGCGCTCGAGCGTCGCGTCGTGGATCAGGACCGCTTCGCCGCTCGCGCACGCGTGCAGGTCGTACTCGAAGCCGTCGCAGCCGAGCTCGATCGCGCGGCGCAATGCGACCAGCGTGTTCTCCGGAGTCTCGCGCGGCGCGCCGCGGTGTCCGAGGATCCACGGGGGACCCGGCACGGCTTCGCCGTGCTCGCCGATTCCGTCCTGGGGTTTGAACATGGCCGCGGAGACGCCGTACGGTACTGCGGCGATGGCGAAGGAGGAAACGCGAGCGGAGCGGCTCGTTTACCAGTGGAGCTTCGCCGCGGTTTACCTCGGCGCCGTCGTCGGCGTGGCCGTGCTCTGGCGTACGTCGGGAACGTCGGCCGTCTGGGAGCTCTTCGCGCTCGGTGCGACGTCGATGGTGTTGCTCGGCAAGTTCATCATCTTCGCTCACCTGCGCGAGGAGGTGACGCTCGGCCCCTGGAGCATGGCGCTCATGGTCTGGCACATCGATCTCCTGGTGGCGTTCGCGATCCTGAGCGGGCTCGAGAGCTTCGAGCGGACGCCCGTGCTCGGCCGTTGGCTGCGACGCGCGCGCAATCGCGCGGTCGAGGTCCTCACCGAGTACCCGCGCCTGGAACGCATGGCGTTCTTCGGCGTGGTGCTCTTCGTCCTGCTACCCATCGCCGCCACCGGAGCCGTCAGCGGCTGCTTCGCCGCGCGGATCCTGGGTCTGACCCGGCTCGCGGGCATCCTCGCGATCGCGGTCGGCTCCGCCGGAACCGCCTCCATCTTCGCCGTCTTGGCCGCCTTCCTCGGCGAACGGGGCGAGCAGATCCTGCGCAGCCCCGTCCTGACGGCGTTCATGCTGATCGTCTTCGCCGTCTTCGCGCGGGTCGCCTATCTGAAAGTCAAAGCGCTCCTCAAGAAGTAACCACCATGGAACACCTGACCACCAACGTCGTGACCGTCCTGGTCGAGGTCCTCGTCGTCGCGTTCCTGTTCGCGCTCGTCTACTGGCTCGGGCGCCGTGTCCTCGGCCTCTTGGCGAGCTCCAAGGCGATGGAGCGCTTCGCCACCGGCGTGCGGACGCTCCGGAGGACCTACCGCAACGTCGTCCTGGGCCTTGCGGTCTTCGTCTGCCTCGGCGTCGCGGTCGGGAACGGCATCTGGGCGTGGCGCACCTACACGAGCGAACGCGAGGCGGTCGGCCCCGAGGGCGAGGTCGAGGGCATCCACCTGCCCGACGCGACCCTGGAGAAGCTGCGCGAGGTCCCGCAGGACTTCTGGGTGGACGTCGGCGCCGGCCTGGGCCTCTCGATCGGCCTCGTCATCGCCGCGGCGATCGCGCTCGGGCTGGTGCGGCGCCTGCTCGACGCGCTGTGCCGCGGCGCGAAGGCGTACGAGGGAATCCGCGCCAACGACGAGAGCATCGAGCGCTTCTTCGCGAGCCTGACCCGCGTCGTGCGGCGCGCCACGTGGCTCGCGGTGCTGGCCTGGTCGGCGCGCCTCGTCGGTCTGCCCGACACGGTCTATGCGGGGATCATGCTGATCCTCACGATCTACCTGATCATCGCGCTCGGCGTCGTCGTGTGGCGCGCGCTCGACGCGATCATCGCCAGCGTCGATGCCCTCAGCAACAAGTACGCGGAGACCAAGGACCTCCTGCGCTACTACGACAAGCTGAAGCCCTTGATGCCGACGCTCCAGCGCTCGATGGAGTGGGTCATCTTCACGCTCGTCGCGACGATGGTGCTGCGGCAGGTCGACCCCATCGCCGGTCTGGCCGACTGGGGACCGCGCATCGTGCGCGTGATTGGCATCGCCTTCCTGGCCCGCGTGCTCGTCGCGATCGCGAGCCTCCTCATCGAGGAGTTCCTGCTCGAGCGGCCGAAGCTGACGGCGGGACAGCGCCAGCGGCGCACCACGCTCGTTCCGCTCTTCCGGAGTCTGCTCGACTACCTGATCTACTTCACCGCGGGGATCCTGATCCTGAAGGAGATCGGTCTCGATCCTACCCCGGTCCTCGCCGGCGCCGGCATCCTCGCCTTGGCCGTCGGCCTGGGCGCGCAGAACCTGATCAACGACGTGGTGTCCGGCTTCTTCATCCTGTTCGAGAACCACTTCCTGGTCGGCGACTTCATCCGCGTCAACGACGCGGAGGGCACGGTCGAGTCCATCGAGCTGCGGACGACGCGCATTCGCGACGTGCGCGGACGGTTGCACATCGTCCGCAACGGCATGATCGATCAACTGATCAACTACTCGAAGGAGTACACCTTCGCGATGGTCGAGGTCGGAGTGGCTTACGAGTCCGACCTGGACAAGGTGTTCCCAGCCCTGGAGGAAGCGGGCAAGCGGATCGCGGAGAGCTCGGGCGACGTCCTCGCGCCCACGGTCGTCCAGGGCGTGGAGAACTTCGGCGAGTCGGAGCTCACCATGCGGACGGTCACCAAAGTGAAGCCGGGGCGGCACCGGCAGATCCAGCGGGATCTGAGGAAGGTCATCAAGGAGGTGTTCAACGAGCGGGGGATCGAGATTCCGTACGCGCGCCGGGTGATCATTCCGCGGCCGGAGGATGGAGGGGACGTCGAGACGCCGGCGGCGTGAGGGTGGGTACGCGAGGCCAGCGGGTTTCCGTGACTGACAGCAGCGGCGCTGTGAGAAGAGAAGAGGAAGAGGCTTTGACGACGCGGGTTGGCCGGGAGGGGAGTGAGGAGGTCTCGGCCGCGTCCGACGGTTCTGCAGCACGTGACGCAACGGCCGGGCCTTAAATCGTTTGCCGGACTCGAGGGCGTTTTCCCTGTACTGACTGAAGTAGGCCGCTTCGCTTCTGGAGTGCGAGCGTAGGGCACTTCAGAGCCCTCGCCCCCTGATTCTTGTGAG